>JAISCU010000464.1 GCA_031265345.1 Bifidobacteriaceae bacterium | reverse complement strand
ATTCGCCGGCCGCCTGTCTGGAACCGGTCTCGGCGTGGCCGAACAGCGGGCCGCCTTGGTCTACCGCGTAGTCCAGGCTGAAGCCCAGGTTCGCCTTCGACACGGGGTTGCCGAAGCGGTCCTGGGCCTTCATCTTGGCGAAGGCCCGGGCGATGCCGTCTGCGGCGATGGTGCCGGTGTCGACCTCGAAGGAGGCCAGGGTGGCCGTCACGTCCAGGTCCCCAGCGCGGAAACCGGCCTGCTGGGGCGAGTCTTTGACGTCCTTCCCGGTGCCGACGATCCGCGCCGTGATGGTCCAGACGGTCGCCGAATCGGAGGAGAACTCCCAGGCTGCCACGCCGTCCGCGCCGATGGCGACCGGCTGCGATTCTCCGGATTGGAGCACGCCGTCGACGTCCTTATAGCTGTAGGCGAAGACCACCGAGGCGTCCCCCGCCTCGAGGGTGTTGCCGGCGGCGTCCTTGACGGTGACCTCCGCGCGGTGCTTCTCGCCCCCCACCTTCATGGTCTCGGCGCCCGAGACGCCAGTGGTGGGGATGGTCAGCGGCGAAGTGTCCGGCGAGGGATTCCCGGCCGTGAACTCGACTCGGACGGTGCCGTCCTCGTTGACCATTTCGCCGGCGGCGTTCTTGACGGCCTTGATCTGCGCCACCGGGTCGCCGGTGCTTGCCGTCACGGTGTAGGCGCCCTTGACGGTGGCGGAGAGTTCCACCGTCGCCCAGCCGCTGTCCACGTCGGCCTCGAAAGGCCCCGGCCCGGTGGTCCCATCTGCTGCGGCGACCCCGTCCGGGAGTTGGAACCGAACCGTGCCCTTCGCGGCGGGGTTTCCCTTCGCGTCGAAGGCCCGCACCTTGACGGCGATCTTCGACGAGCCGTTCGCGGCCACCTTGCCAGTCGGCTGGACAAGCCACGAGTTGGCCGCCGCCGGGGCGCCCGCGACCAGGTGAGCGAACCGGTTGCCGCCGGTCAGGAGGCTCAGGGTCCCGCCCGGCACTTGGACCGTGATCTCCTTGTCACCGGCCTGGGTGCCGGTGAAGGACGCGTGATAGACGCCGCCGGCGTCATGCTTGAACGCGCTCACCTGGACGCCCGCAGCAGTGGGCCCGAAGCCCACCAGCTGGGTCTCGGCGGTGGTGATGGGCAGTCCGCTACTGTCGACCAGCGTTGCGGTCACCTCGCCGACGGAGGAGCCGTTGGCCTCCACCGGTTCGGTTGAGACGGTGAAGCTAGACGCGTCCAGATCGACTGCGCCATCGACCCACTCGGCGGTCATGGTCCGGGGGTTGCCGTCCCTCGCCGGGGTCTCGGTCCAGGTGCCGCCCGCCTCGATTTCGCCGGTGAGCTGGCAGGATTGGGCCGTCTCGGACCGGAGGACGGCCTGGGCCTTGCCGGTCGGGGAGGTGACCGTCTCGAAGACCTTCGGATCGGCGGCACTCTCGTTGCCCGCGAACACGGCGGAGCAGTTCTGGTCCACCGTGAAGCGCACGGACACGTCGCCCACCGGGTTGTTGCGGCCCGCGTCCCACACCCGGATCCCGGGGTGGAACGAGTCGCCCACCTGCTGGGGCACGCCCACCCCGTCCGGCTGGTCCGAGGGGTCGTCCCAGTCGTCATCCGGGATCGCCTCGCCTTGGACGGTGAACACGAACACCGAAGAAGCGGCGTCCGCCGGGGGGGCGGTGAACTGGGCGGTCACGAACGCGGCGCCCGTGCCCTCTTCCTTGACCTTGAACGCCGTCCCCTGGGGCGGGTTGTGCGTCACCTGGATGTCCTTGGAGCCGGCCTTGGAAGAGTAAACCTCAAGGCTGTAGACGCCTGCGGGGCAAGGGCCCACGGCGCCGGTCGCGGCGCAGACGAACTGGCCGCCGTTCGAGTAGTAGAGGCCCTCGGGTCCGCCGCCCGCAGGCGACACGGCCAGCATGCCGCTGTCCGTGCCTCCGTCGAAGGCCGCCCCCGCGTCATCGAGCAGCGTGACGGTGATGGTCTGCTTGCCCCAGGGCCCGTCGGGGCGCGAGGGGTCGTTGTGGTTCGCCGCCTGCCCGGCGTCCTTGGTGATCTTCATGGAGGACTTCGAGTCCGCGCCGGCGCCGGCCTTGAAGTAGATCTTGACCGGGGAGCCGTCCGTCGTCGCATCGGTGGCGGCGTTCTTCAGATAGTCCGTCCCGATTTGGGCCTTCAGGTCGTAGCCGCCGGGAACGGACGCCGCGACCCGCACCGGCTTGGAGCACCCGCCGGAAGCGTTCGTCACACAGGTGTAGCTCTGACCGGCGGACGTCCAGGTGGTTCCCCCGTCGTCCGAATACTCCAACCGGGCGCCGGGCGCCGTGGCCCCCGAACCCTGGATGGGAGTCAAAGCCAGCTTGACCTCCGCCCCCTCGGTCACGGCGTTGACTGTGTTCCCGTCAGCGTTCGCCACCCGCCCAACCACGGACACCGTGACGGCCGAGGTCCCGGCCGGTGCCGCGACGGGGGCGGCGGAGTTCGCGCTGGGTTCCGCCGTCACGGTGGAGGCCGAGGCGGCTGGGGTGGGCAAGTAGGTCAGGAAACAGGTGATCTCCGCAGGTAGGGTGTCACTGCCGGTGCGCTGGGGAAGCGTCACGGTGCGGCTGGCCGGATTGACGGTGGCGTTCAGCTTGGCCCCCGTCTTCGAGTTCTCGCACCACGTTTCGGCGGCCAGGCCGGACAGGTTCCAGCCGTTCATGGCTGTCGAGGTGGTGGAACCCACTCCCGTTGTGGTCAAGACGGTCTGAGCGGTGTTGGAGACCAGGGCGTGGGCGGTGCGCGATATGACGAAGTCGCCGCCGGCGTCGGTGCCACGGGTGTCAGTGTCGGAAGACGGCCAATTGGTGTCGGTCGCGCGCGTGTTAGTCAATCCCAGGCGCGCGTTGGCGGCCACGCCGCCCCGTGTTCGCACCTGGACGCGCAGCGCGTTCCTGGTCACGGCCATGCCGTAGTCCTCGATCTCGCCGTTGGGGACCCACGGCTGGGTGTTCGCGCTGGTGGTTCCTCGCGAAGTGGGGGTGACGCCCGCGTCTTGGGAGATCCGCGACCGGATGAACACCTTGCCAACGCCGTTGGAGGGCAAGTTCGTGGCGGAGGGGGCGGTGTACTTGCAGTACACGTAGCCCGAAGCGTCGGGTTTCGGGGCGCAGCCGCCAAAGCCCAAGAGGTTGGTGTCGAAGGTGCTCGCCCTGGTGCCGCCAACCAGGGACGTGATCCATGCCTTCACGGTGGCCTTGTCGAGCGCCTCCTCGCTGCCACGGGCATTGGCCCTGAACACGTAGGTCTGGCCGGCCGCCAGGAGCTGGTTCTGAAGCATCAGCCACTCGTCCACGGAGTTGTTGTTCGCGTCGGTCCTCGAATACCACAAGCCATCGTCCGTGTTGTGCGTGTTGGCATACTCGTTCGACGTGCCGTCGGCATGCTCGGGGTCGAAACGGCCGGCGTTGTAGCCCAGCCAGAGGTAGTTTTGACCGGCGCGGCGCGGGTTGGCGTAGGGGCCACCGTCGTCCAGCGTGGACGTGTAGCCCAGGGTGTCGCCCCAGGAGAAGGCGATGGAAACGCCGAAGTCCGCCTTGACCGCAGCCGCGTCTGTGGTCAGATCCACGCGAGTCACGGTCGCAGCGCCCCCGCTGGCGGCCAACGGGTTGGCGTTCAAGTTGGTCGGGTCTACCCCGTCCCAGCGGGCGCCGTTGCAGGCCACGCCCGCATCGCTGGACGGCTCCACCAGCCGGTAGTCCGCGTCTTTGCCCTGCGAGCAATACGGGCGCGCCGTGTTGGTCAGGGTTCCGGCGCCGGTGTCGAAGGTGCTCGCCTGAGAAGTGGCGTAGGTCTGCACGGCCGCGGCGGCCGTGGCGGTTGGGCCGAGCTTCGGCTGGACCAGACGGACCAGGAATTGTCCGGTCGGCGCGTCCAAGACGGCCACGTAGCGGCCCTGGCTGTCGGTGAGCACGGAGCCGCGCTTGGTCCAGACGGGTTCGGCGCCCTCGGCGGCCGTGTTCTTGAAAATGTCCAGCGTCATACCCGGCGCTGCCGGCTCGCCGGACTGGATAACGCCGTCGCCGTTCTGGTCGTCGTAAACCGTGCCCTCGATCACCGGCACGGCTTGGGCGGCGGCAAGGTCTTGGCCGGCGCCCGTGACGCCGGCCGCGCTCACAGACGCCACGGTGCCGGTCAACGCGTTCCACCGGTGGAAGATCCCGCCGGGGGCAACCGAGTAGAACGAGCCGTCGACGTAGGCGAGGCCGTTGATCTGTTCGATCTCCACCGGGCTACTGGTGGGCACGAGGAACGCCTTGACGACGCGCAACGTCCACGGAGACGGCGAACCCGAAGCCGAGGAAGTCGGGAGGCCGTTGGCGCCTTGGGGCACCTCGATTCGCACCAGCGCATAGCGCGTGTCGTTGGCGCGCGCCAACAGGTAGATGTTTCCCGCAGCGTCCGTCGTGATATCGGAGGAGAACGTCCACGAATTGACATCAGGCGCTGTGCCGGCGCCCAGCGCCACCCACTGCTCGTTCAGGCTCTCGCCCCCGGCGGCGGCGACGTAGCTCGCGCTGGCCAGGCACGAGAACTTCGGTTCCGCAGTGCCCGGCGTGCCCAGTTTGTAGATGCCGCCGGTCACCGACCAGGAGGTGGTCCCCGGGCTCAGCTTCAGGGCGTCGGATGCCGCCAACTCATACAAGTATCCGGTCTTCTGGTTGACATCGGCCGCGTACCGGGTTCCCGCGCGGCAGGTGGCCAGATCCGCGCCGTTGGTCGCGGTAGTGGCAGTCGTGGTGATGGCCCCGTAGTTCAACCCGTTGACCTTGCGGACCCCGTTCTCGAGGACCGACCGGTACACGTAGGTCTGACCCGCAGCGGGACCGTTCACCACAGCCGTGGCGGTCCCGCCCACCATGTGGATGGCGTCATCCCCGGACGCCTTGAAGACCGGGCCGGCAGCGATGGTGACATCGGTCGCGCCGCCGCTGGCCCCCTGGTCTGTGCCATTGGACTGGAATTTCCCTAGTAGGTTGTCCTTGCTGATAGTGCCGATGGAACCGGCGGAGCCGGGATTGGCGTCATCGAGCTCGTAGTACCACGTCCCGGCGGCCTTGGACCATAGCTGGTTCTTCCCGAACACGCCGTTCCAACTGTTGATGAACGTCACGGCCTCAGACGGGGCCGACCCCGTCAACGAGTCCACCAACACCGAACCGGCCAGGCCCACCGCGGCCGCTGCGGTTAACGCCACGATCTTCAGCCATCCGCGCTGGCGCCGCCCTCCCCGGACGTGGCGCGCGGGCGCGCCGCCCGCAGGCCGACGCTTCGCGCCCCCCTCGCGGATCGACCGATGGGTGGGCGTGTTGTCTGCTGCTCCGAGGTTCATTCGGGGATTCTTTCTGCAAGGGGATCGGGTTGGCTCGGCGACCTGGGTAAAAGGTAGCTGCCGAGTTCGCTCAACGCTGAAACGTCCCAGGATCATCCCATTCGGCGAGAATTTCTCTCTGAGCGAAATCGGACCGCAGCGGTCGGCCCGTCTTGTCGCCGCTGGGAGCCCCCCGGCCTGAGCGCCCACAGCCCACACGACCCGACCGGCGGGGCGATCACTTCATCCCGTGTCCGGCGCCTATGCCAGGTGGCCCTGCCGCTGGGCGCCCGTCACCAAGAGCGCCGCCGACTCGCCAAACACAAGCAGACTTTCGGGGACACCGAGCCGAAGCTCATCCGAATGTTCTACGACGCGTATTGCCGCATGCCTTCGGGCCTTCGATCAGAACGGCTCCGATCATCCGCGTTCTGTTCGCCGGTTGTTGATCGACTATGCGAGGTAGGCAGCTTTACACGATTCCCGCGCACACTTTGCGAACAGCCCGTAAGAACGGCACGAGTGTCGCCGCGTCTGCCCGAGGCGGCCCTCAGAGACCTCTACGGCCAGCGGGATAGGCCCGTTTGCTGCCGACCGCGAGCAGCAACGCCAAGAAGGTCACCGCGGCCGCGATCCAAGCCAACGCGGACACCGGTGCGTCCATCGCGAGGATGGCCCCACCGATGATCCCACCTCCAGCGACGGCGATGTTGAACACGGTCACGAACACGGACTGAGCCGCGTCGGTGTGCTCGCCTGCCCGGTCCGCGAGGGCCGTCTGCAACAACGCGGGCGCGCCGCCGAAGCTCAATCCCCAGACCGCGATGGCGATCCCGATCCCGATCGCGCCGAGCATCGGGTTCGCGAGCGCGAGGCTAGCTGCTCCCATGAGCGCCAGGACGCCGACAACGGTCTTGCGCAGTGCCCGGTCAATGATGACGCCGGTCGCAATGATCCCAACGAACGAGGCGACCCCGAAGACCGCCAGGCCCACATCGAGACGGAGGCCGGCCGACGCGAGCAACGGGGCGATGTAGGTGTAGAGGATGTTGTGCGCGAGTACCCAGAGCAGTCCGACCAGCAGTACGGAGCGGATGCCTGGGAAGAGGATGACGCGCCGCAACGGGGGCCGTGCTGTGGGCGCTTGCCCAGGCACATCGGGGAGCGTTGTGGCGATCCACACGGCGAGCGCGGCGGCGGCCGCGGAGATCGCGACGAACACCCACCGCCAATCCACGATCGAACCGGCGAGCGCGCCGAGCGGCACCCCGGCGGCGAGGGCGATGGGCTGTCCCACACCCGTCACGGCGAGGGCTCGGCCTCGCTGTGCGGGCGCGGTGATGCTGCGGGCATAACCGGTGAGAACACCCCAGACGAGGGCAGCCGCTGCTCCGGCGGCGAAGCGGGCGACGAGGATCAACGAATACCACGGCGCGACGGCCGTCACCGTGTTGAACACCGCCATCGCGAGGACCCCGGCCAGCAGGACCTTCTTCCGGCCGAGGCTCCGGGTGGCTGCGACCAGGGGAATCGCGGCGAGCACGGAACCGATCGCGTACAGGGTGACGAGTTGACCGGCTGCCGATTCGGTAATACCGAGCCCAGTGGCGAGCTGCGGAAGTAGTCCCGCGGGGATGGTCTCGGTGAAGATCGCGAGGAATCCGGCCGAAGCCAACGCCAGCAACGCACCCCACGGAAAGCCCCGACCCGCCGATCTCCGCGCATCGGTGAGCGAGCCGGTGTCCGCCGTCACATGCCCGCCTCGGACAGGTCGCGGCGGCGCTGCATGTCCGCCAGGGATGCCCAATCCTCGTGTTCGTGGCCGGTCTCGATGGCCTCGCTCAGCAGCTCGGACAGCAGATCGGCCACGGGAAGCCTCAGGCCCGTCGAAGCAGCTTGGGCGCGGGCAAGATCGACGTCCTTGCGCCCGAGCACCGGCGTGAAACCGGCGGGCGAGTACCGTTGGGCCGCGATGAGGCCGCCGTAGTTCGTGTACACCGGGCCGGGGGTGATCGTCGAGGTGAACAGCTCCACGAGGGTCCGGGCATCGACCCCGCCGCGCTCGCCGATGGCGACTGCCTCCGACATGGATTGGATCGCCGAAGCGATGAGCACCTGTCCCGCGACCTTGACGACGTTCGCCTGTCGCGGCGTCTCGCCGACCGGCCACAACCGGGCGCTCACGGCTTCGAGGAGCGGGCGAACCCGCTCGACGTGCGCGGCGCGGCCGGCGGTAACACTGTTGAGCTGGCCGGCCTCCGCGACCGGCACCCCGCCGAACATCGGCGACGCCACATAGCCCACGCCGTTGTCGGCGTGCGCATGCGCCGCTTCCTCGGCGAGCGCCGGGCTGATCGTCGCGAGATTCACATGGATCGCGCCAGTCGGCGCGGCGGCGAGCACTCCGCTGTCGAGGAACACTTCGCGCACCGCGCGATCATCGGCCAGCACCGAGAACACCACCGGCGACGCGAACACCTTGGCAAGACGCGCGAGCGGCATCGCCCCGGCCTTCTCGAGCGTGGCGAGCCGAGCCTGATCCCGGTTCCACACCGCCACCCGGTGCCCGGCGTTCAGCAGGTTCCGCGCGATCGCCGACCCCATCCCTCCGGTACCGACCACCGTCACATCAGCCATCGTGTCCACCTTTCACAACCTTCCGTAGTCGGAACCATCTAAGACGGTTCCACCCTATCATCGACAGGCGACCAGGAACCGCCTAGGCTGGTTCCATGACGTCTTCGGCTGGCCAGACCGCGCCGACGAGCGCCGCGGCTGACGCTCCTGGGTTTCGACTCGACAACGAGCAGCTCGCGTTCCGCTTCACCGCCACGCTGAGCGATCGTCATGGCGTCCCGGTGGAACGGCTGGCAGAACCGCGGCGGCTTGACGACTGGCTCGCGGTGAACGATCTCGCCATCGGCGACGAGCACGCGACCTCCGAGGATCTGGCCTTCGCCCATCGGCTCCGCGAGGCCATCCATCGAATCGGCACCGCGGTCGCGCTGGGCAGTGCCCCGGACACGGCTGACCGTGACCTGCTCAACGCGCTGGCGAGAGCAGAACGGCCGTGCCCTGAGCTCACCGACGCCGGTCTGCGATGGCATCCGATCACGGGGCATCAGGTCTGCGGTGCCCTCAGCCTCATCGCCCATGACGCTGTGACCCTGCTCGGCGGCCCGCGCCGCGGCCAAGTGAAGACGTGCGAGAACCCCCAGTGCGCCGGCCTCTACGTCGACACCAGTCATGGGCGGAACCGGCGCTGGTGCTCGATGAATGTGTGCGGCAATCGCGCGAAGAAAGCCAAGTACCGGGGCGCCCGCGCGACCGCGCCTTCAGCTACCTGACCTGACCGATAGCAGGCCTGTCCGGGCGCCGGATGCGCAGCGCCAGCGGCATCGTCACTATTGCGAGGAGCCCGGTGAGGGCGAAGATCGCGGTCATCGCCGAGGCGAGCCCACGGGCGTCACCGGCCCAGGCGATGAGCGCGGTGCCGGCTCCGGCGATGACGGCGGTGCCGAGGGTCTGGGCCATCTGTATCGTGCCGCTCATCTGCCCGATCGCTTCCGGCTCGGTCTGGCCGAAGGTCTCCGCGGTGGTGGCGTTGTAGGCCAGGCCCATGCCGAACCCGCCGATCACCCACCCGATGATCGCAACCCATACCGGCAGCACTTCGCCGAGGAGGGTGACCGCGATGACCCCGATCCCGATCCCAAGGGCCCCGAGGCCGAAGATCGAGTCGGCGCGCCGCGTGCCGATTCCCTGGCGCAGCTCGCGGCGGCTCTGCAGCATCGACCCGGCGACCCAGACAAGGGCTCCGGCGGCGACCGCGAGACCTGCGACGAGGAGGGACGCCCCGCGCAGCTCGGTGATCGCGAGCGGCAGGAAGGTCTCGATGCCGAAGAACGCCATCGACAGCGCGGCACGGGTCGCGATCCCGGCGGGCACGCCGCGCCGCGCGCTGAGGGTGCCGGGCGGAGTCACCTGCCGGAGCGCGAAGATCATCGCGGCCCCGCCGATCAGCACCATGACCGCCAGCGCCGCGAGACTCCTCTGTTCGAGTCCGGCCAGCACCAGGCCTGCCGACACTGCGAGCCCGATGCTGAACACGAGCTGACGGGGCAGACCGCCGGATCCCGACGATTCGCCCGAGGGCAGTCGTGGGACGCCGGGGAGCGTGAGCGCGCCGACGGTCACCGCGAGCGGGATGAGCCCGACGAACAGGAACCGCCACGAGGCCGCCTCCGTCAGTGCGCTGGAGGCGAGCGGCCCGATCAGCGCGGGAACGGTCCAGGCGCCGGAGAGCAAGGCGAGGGCGCGGGCTTGCAGGCGCCGCGGGTAGGCGATGGCGACGATCACGTAGGCCATGCTCATGATCGCTCCGACTCCGAGGCCCTGCACGGTCCGGCCGAGGAGGAACAGCTCCCAGCTCGGTGCCGATGCCGACTGGGCGAGTCCGGCGACGAACACCACGAACCCGGCGACGAACGGCCTGCGGGGCCCACGCCTGTCAGCGATGAATCCGCCGATCACGGTGCCGACGACGCTGGCGAGCATCAGCGCCGAGATCGCCCAACCGTAGGTGGCGAGCCCGTCGAGCTCGCTCGCGATCCGCGGCAGCGCGGTCGTGACACCGAGGCCGTCGAAAGCCATGATCGCGACCGAGACGATCACCCCGACAGTCAGCTGCCGCAGTTGCGGAGCCAGCACCGACGCCGGGGCTGTCGACTCGGCGCGGCCACCACTGACCGGGGTGTTCTGTGAGACGGGTTCTGGGTTCATGTCGTGCTCCTCGTCGGGACCTGAGCAGGAAGGGACTCCGGGGGCGGCGCCGCAGCCGTCGCCGGGGGGCCCGGCGAGGCGCGAAGGGATCTCGGCGCTAGCTGGCCGGCGACCATCGCGGTGAGTGCGAGGACGAACCCCGCGACCTGGACGGCCCCCAACGCTTCGCCCGCCAGCAGCGCGCCGAGGATCGCAGCAACAAGGGGTGAGAGCAGACCCAGCAGCGCGGTCGCGGTCACCGGGAGGTGGCGGATGCCGGAGAACCAGATCGTGTACGTCACCAGCGCTCCGACCAGTCCGAGCCAGGAGTACCCGAGGATCGCCGGCCCGTCGATGCCGGGCGGAACACCGTCGATCACCAAGGCGGGGACCAGCAGCACAAGACCGGCGGCGGTGAGCTGCCAGCCGGCGAATCCGATCGCCGAGCACCCCGGCGGCTTGCCCCATTTCTTCGTCAGCACCACGCCGGTGCCCATTGAGGCGGCCCCGGCCAAGCCCGCGATGGTGCCGATCACGTCGAACCCGGCTCCGGGGCCGAGGACGACCATCGCCACGCCGATCATGCCGACGATGCCCCAGCACACACGCCAGGCGGACAGCTTCTCGTGCAGGATCGCGACGGCCAGAAACGCGACCACGATCGGTTGCGCCGCCCCGAGCGTTGCGGCGACCCCACCGGGCAGGTGCTGGGCGGCGAGGAACAGCAGCGGGAAGAACGCCCCCATATTCAGTGTGCCCAGCGCCAGGCTCTTCCACCACCACGAGGCGCGCGGGAGCGTCCGAGAGATCGCCACTGCGATGAGTCCAGCGGGCAGCGAACGCATGAGGCCCGCGAACAATGGGTGCCCCTCGGGAAGGAGGCGCGTGGTGACGATGTAGGTCGTGCCCCACACCATCGGCACGATCGCTGTCAAAGCCGTCCAGCCGACGCGCGAAGCCATAGGCGAGGCGGTGCGGGTCGGAATCGTAGTTGTTGCTGTCATTTCTCCATCGTCGGCTCTGAGTCGCGATGCGTCCAATACATATTTTTCATATCAACGATGGCCTGAGACCATAGACGGATGGAGCTGCAGCAGATGCGATACGTCGTGGCGATCGCCGAGGAGCAGAGTTTCACCCGCGCGGCCGAGCGCTGCTTCGTCGTGCAATCCTCGCTCAGCCACCAGATCAAAGCGCTGGAACACGAGCTCGGGGTCACGCTGTTCGCGCGCAGCACTCGCCGGGTCGAACTCACCGCGGCGGGAGAAGCGTTCCTCCCGGCAGCACGGGCGAGCCTGGAGGCGGCCGAGCGCGCGGTGATCGATGCCGCCGCAGCGGCTGGACAGATTCGTGGGAGCCTGACGATCGGGATGATCCCCACCGTCACCGCCGTCGACATCCCCGCGGCGCTCCGCGACTTCCGACAGGCGCACCCCGCCGTGCGGGTACGGCTGCGCGGCGGCGGCAGCGACGAATTCATCGCAGCCATTGCCGAGGGCACGATGGACATCGCCGTGCTGGGCCTGCCGGACACCACGACGGTGGAGAAGGTCGCCACCCGCGTGCTCGCGCGAGAAAGCCTGGTCGCCGTGGTCAGCACAGAACACCGGCTCGCCGGGCGGCGACGGCTGCATCTGCGCGACCTTGCGGACGAGACCTTCGTGGACTTCCCCGAAGGCACGCCCGGGCGCGCCCCGTCCGATCTCGCGTTCACCGCTGCCGGAATCCAGCGGCAGGTCATGTTCGAGGCGATGAGCACCGGCCTGATCCTCGACCTGGTTCGCCAGAACCTGGCCATTGCTCTGCTCTCCCCGGCGGTCGTCCCCGACGATGCGGCCCTGCGGGGCATTCCGGTCTCAGCGGGCCCGACCCGGACGGAGTACCTGGCGTGGAGCGACTTCAACCCGAGCCCAGCGACCCGCGCCTTCCTCGCGCTGCTCTCCCCAACTGCCGAGACCGGGCCGGAGATTTGAGTCCGGCGGTTCTGGGGTCACTGCCAGCCGTGAATGACGGCCTTGCCTACGGTGCGTCCACTCTCACCGAGACGAGGTGTCCCACACGGGGCCGAATGCGAAGACAATGAGTAGAGCACACTTTCGGTGTACAGTCGCGGATTCAATCGATTCATGGCACCGCGTCAAGAGCCACTGCGCGGCGGCCCAATCGGCATTGACTCACACGTGGAGCCGACCGGAACCCCTATTGCGGAGCAATGCCAGAAGAAACAGCACCGTTCGAGTCCCGTCGGCGGAACGAAGTGGAGGTGGCTGGACACTACTCAAAACATGCCCCAGCTGCCGAAATGGCTGGTCAAGATGCGAATCAGCCAGGCCGAGGTGTCCACGGATTGGGACGGTTCCATCAAACACGCCTGACCGCCTAGTGGTGCGGGCTTCTTGCCGCTCCTATCCGGTCAGGATGCGGAGTGTGTCCTGTCCCCGGCGAGTCAGGTCGTCGCCCAGCGCCAGCCATGCGGGATGCGCCGGATCCTGCAGCCTCGTTGCCAGGCGGCCGAGACGTCGCCGGTCAGAGCCGTGCAGGCGCGTCCGTTCGTCGGCGTGGTCGGTGACGAGCGCCGCCAGCAGGGCGGCGTCTCCCAGGTGGCGGCCGGCATCGCGGTTGTCGGCCGCGCTCGCCGCAGCCTTGAGAACCAGGGCGCCCAGCAGGTCTGGAGCCTTCACCGTGGCCACCGAATCGCCGACGACGATCTCCACCTCAATCAGCCGACCGAGCGCCTGCGCGCCGCCTTCGATGGCCATGACGGGGCGGCCCGAGACACGTTGGCTCAAATGCCTCGGCAGATGGTCTGCGACCAAGATGTCGACCACGTCGGCGCCCCTGCGCATCCGATGGAACGGCGAGCCAGGCCAACCGGGTTCTTGCGCCTCGAACCCACGGGATCGAAGGTCCGCCACGACCGACGTAACAGACGCGCGCCGGGCGAGCACGTCGACCAGGAGATCGACATCGTGGGTTGTCCGGCGCGGGGCCACCCCCGCCAACATGGCGTGCACCTGGGTCATCAGGCCGCCCACCAGCGCCCAGCCAGAAGCCGCGTCGGCTCCGAGCACCTCGACGAGCAGCGGCCAAGGCGGCGGCCAGCCGCCCGGCGGTGCCACGATACGCGGCCTCGTCACCGCAGCAATCCTTCTAGCACGGCGCGGCCAGCGGCCGCTTCCCTAGGATCGGACGACTCCAGCAGGTCGATCCCGACAACTGCGGGCGGAATCGCCCCGCCGGGCGTGATCAGTGCGAACCCGGTCGCTCGGAGCGTGACGTTGCCCGCCGGATCGTCCACCAGGAAGAACTCGTCAACCAGGGCCCCTATGTCGTGCCCCGCGCAGTAGCCGTCCACCGCGCGAGAAGACGGCGCCATAAGGTCCCGTGCGGGCTCCAACGCGGAGGCTCCCGTCAGGGCCAACCGCGAGCTGAGCGCGCCGATGAACGATTCGGCGCCCCGAAAACGCCTCACGTCTGCGCGGCCGCGGCAAGCCCAGGCCAGGCCGTCAGGCATAGCTGCCCGCAGTCTTCGGGCAAGCCGGTATCGCGTCTGCCGACCGGCCCACTCCGGCTCCAGGCCAGACGCCATCCACAGGGCGGCCCACGCGGTGTCCGGAGCCCAGGGGCGCCCCCTGCCGCGCGCTTGCGCGCCCAGCTTCGCGGCCGCGCCGGCGTCCACCAGCCTGGCCCTCCCCACCCGCCTGGTCGTTGGCAGCTGACCAGACGCCACCAGGCGTTGGACTTGACGCTGAGACAATCCGAGCCGAGCGGACACCTCCGCCGTAGACAACTCCACGCATCAATAGTAGTCGCAAAAGCGACCAATTATGACGAGTCGCTCGGGCTTCCTACAGCGAATCACTGGTAGTGACGCCACCAACTTGGCCTGTCGCGCATGCCCGGATGCCACGGCCGCGGTTGGGGCAGGTGCCTGGCTTGTTTCTCGGGTTTGCCGTGGGCGGCGCGGTAGTCCTTGTGGGGCGCTGAGGGGTCCCAGCCCTCCATGTGGTGGCGAAGGTCCTCCACGGACGGTTCGACACCGAACACACTGTCGTCGAGTCTGTCTAGGTTCACAATCGGGTCGATCTGATCTGCGCGCATGCGCGCCCATTCGAGCCACTCCCGCAACCGCGGCCGGTCTTCGAGTTGTCCCTGCGTTGTCGCCGCTGCATCAAGCTCGTCCGCAAAGGCTCGCAGTTCCTGAGCGCCTCGCCAGGCATCGAATGCGCATGCGAACGTCGCTTCACGCAGCTGAGTGGCTGCCTTGTCATGGGCGCGGCTGCGTAACTCCTCCCAGGCTCGTCGCTCAGCTGCTCGTTCGCGCTCCCATGCTTCACGCTCCTCGGAACGTCGCTGCTCTTCACGTTCACGGGCGACGTCGTCAACCACGCCCTTCTTGACGGCACGGGCGATCTCGCCGACCTGGCGTTCGAGGGGTGCATTCTTTGCATCAGACCATTCGTCGCGATTGGCCTTGCCGTTGGTCCAGCCATCCCTGGCCGCCCAGATGCGCAGTCGGCCAGAAGGAACCCGATCGAACTTCGGGATCGATTCCCACGGTGATCGTCGAAGCTCGCGCTGTTCGGCCGCCGTCGGGACGTGCGGGACCTCATCCAGAATCTCGGTCAGCACGAGGTCTCGGCGTACGGTATCGGCCTGAACGAACAGCTTCGGCGTCTTGAGTTTGACGTTCGCACCAAGCCTCAACTCCTGGCTGCGCAACTGCTCCGCGAGGTCGAGCAGCACCGCGATGGCGCGAGGCCGGAGGTCGTCGCTGATTGAGCAAAGGATCCGAGACCCTTCCAACGCGCTGCGAAGCGCGTCGCAGTTCGTCGTGATCTTTCTTGCCGTTGTCCGTATTCGATCCCAATTCGAGGTCTCCGCCAACCTTCTGACCAAGCTGCGCCGCGACGGACACATCTACAACTCAGGGAGCAGGACCAACCCAGTCTGGACCCTCGCCGACCGGCCCGACTGACCCTCCCAGGCCTTTCTGCAAAACCACCGACTTCCCCGATGCTTTCAGAAGGGTTCTGGACCCCATTGAGAGACATACTCCCTGGTCAGGGGAGGTAAACCCTTTCTGCAAAACCGCCGACTTCCCGGGGTGTTTGCAGAAAGCCCGATCTGGTGGAGCCGACCGGAACCGCTATTGCGGAGCAATGCCAGAAGAAACAGCACCGTTCGAGTCCCGTCGGCGGAACGAAGTGGAGCCGACCGGACTCGAACCGGCGACCCTCTGCTTGCAAAGCAGATGCGCTACCAACTGCGCCACGGCCCCAAGAAACCCGGCCGGGCCGGGTCCCGTCTCTCGCCCAGCCGGACCGCACCACACCCCAGCCCGACCGCACCACACCCCGGCCCGACCGCGCCGCGCCCCGGCCAGCCGCGATTCGTTATGTTTCAGTCGATGACCGGGTCGGTCACTTCGGCCCAAAGGTCCAGTTCGGCCCGGTCCTGCGCCACCTTGCGGTAGACCAAGAAGGCGACGGCGACCAACCCCAGGGCAATCAGCAGTTTCTTCATAATTCTTCGCTCCCCTCCCAATTGTGTTCGTTCGAGCCTGCGGGCGGGTGACCCGCGGCCCGATGCCCCTGGGGGCGTTGTCCCCACCGCGAATGAGCGGAGCGGGATTCGAGTGGGCCTAGGAGGACTTGAACCTCCGACCTCTTCGTTATCAGCGAAGCGCTCTAACCGCCTGAGCTATAGGCCCCTATCCAGCACAACCAATCCAACCAACACCAACACGACGGACACGCCCAATCCAGACACGCCCGGCCCAACCAGTGCCCCGCGAGATTACCTCAATCCGCGCCCGCAGGGCAAACAGCCACCGGTCGCTCACCGATCCTTCAACGTTACCTTGATGCCGCCGACCAGCGCGGCGATGATGTTGTAGATGACCGCCACCAAGGTCGAGACGGCGGTGAACACCACCACGTCGATCACGGCGATGATGGCCGCGCCGGACATGATCCGGCCCTGCTCCACGTATTGCAGCACGTCCAGCGACTCGGGCCGGTTCTGCCCCACCACGTCGGTGATCATCTGATCGATCTGGTCGAAGATCGCCCGGTCGTTGAGCACGTTCCAGAGGATGTAGATCGCGACCACGAAGGCGATCCCCATCGCGACGGACACCAGGAAGGAGATTTTCATGACCGACAGCGGCGCCACGTAGGACAGGTTGAGCTTGACCCGCTTTCGCCCCTTGACCGATGCCGTGGTCGCGGTCCCAGCGGCCTCGATCCCGGCGGCCGCCGCCACGACTTGCGTCAGGGTGCCGGGGTCGACCGCGCCACCGGCCGCTCCCGCGACGCCCCCGGCCGCGTTCGTTGGGCTCACCGTGGTCATAGGGGCAGCACTGCTCGCCGCCCCCAGACCGGTCGCCGGGCCGCCTATCGGCACAGCCGACCCGCCCGGTCCCGCGATCGAGGTGGACGATGCCGCCCGCCCGGCCTTACCGCCAGCCGTCCGGCCCGCCTTGCCGCCAGCCGTGCGCCGGGGGGAGGATTCTCCGACCACCACCGGCGCCGACCGGGTGGTCCGGTAGGACCTTTTGGCACCGCTCCCGGACGCAGCAGCCTTGGTGTGGCTGGGCCCCGACTCGCCTTCGGAGTGCCCGACCCGCCTGACCGGCCCCGACGACCCGACGCTCGACTTCGGCTTCGCCTTGGGCCGGATCGAGGGCGGAGGCTCGACGGCGTGCCCGGACCGGGCTGGGCTCTTCGCCTGGGCGGGCTTGCGCTCCACCCCTCCATCCGGGGCGGCGGCGCCCTCGTCCGCGGCGGGCTTCAAGTCGGGCGCCGAATCTATTTGGCTACTCATCCGTCGTCACTCTCTTGTGCGTGATCTGTCAACCCCAACAACGCTACCTGACGAAACTCACGCCCCCGCGCTACCCGAGGATGACGCTGGGCCCTCGTCCACGGCATCGTGCGCGTGATCGGTTTGGGAGACGACTTCGGTTGACGATGCCGCCGCCTCGTCACCCAGCGCGCCCCCGAGCTCGGGCGGCACGTCATGGGCACCTCCCGAATCGGCCCCCAAGTCCGCGCCCAAGCCGGAACCAGCGTCGGAACCAGCCTCGCCGCCCACCTCGGGGACCGGCGCCTGCTCCACGTTGCGGGCCACCGCGATGATGCGGTCCCCGGGATCGGGCTTGGCGAACACCACGCCCATGGTGTCGCGGCCCTTGGCGGGGACCTCGTCCACCCGCGAGCGGACCACCTTGCCGCCCTGCATGATCACCATGACCTCGTCGTCCGGGTCGGTGATCAGAGCCCCGACCAGGTCGCCGCGCTCCTCGGCCAGTTTCGCCACCTTGATGCCGAGCCCGCCGCGGCCCTGCACCCGGTACTCGCCGACGGGCGTGCGCTTGGCGAACCCGCCCTCGGTGACCACGAAGACGTCGGCGCCGTCGCGGACCACGTCCATGGCCAGCAGCTCGTCGTCGCTGCGGAAACGCATGCCGGTGACGCCGGAGGTGGCCCGGCCCATCGGCCGCAGCGCCTCGTCCCAGGCGGTGAACCGGATCGACATGCCTTTGCGGGACACCAGCATCAGGTCCATAGAGGAGTCCACCAGCCGGGCGGACACCACCTCATCCGCTACACCCGCAGGGTCCTCGCGCAAGTTGATGGCGATTATCCCGCCGGTCCGCGAGGAGTCGTAGTCGGCCAGCGACGTCTTCTTGACCAGGCCCCGTTTGGTCGCCAGGACCAGGTACTCGGCCTGCTCGTAGTCCTTGATGGCGAGGACCTGGGCGATCCGTTCGTCCGGTTGGAAGGCGAGCATGTTGGCGACGTGCTGGCCCTTGGCGTCGCGACCGCCCTCCGGCAGCTCGTAGCCCTTGGTGCGGTAGACCCGCCCGAAGTTGGTGAAGAACAGCAGCCAGTGGTGGGTGGTGGTGGTGAAGAAGTGCTCCACCACGTCGTCCTCGCGCAGCTGGGCGCCTTTGACGCCTTTGCCGCCGCGCCGCTGCGACCGGTACTGGTCCACCCTGGTGCGCTTGGCGTAGCCGCCGCGCGTGATGGTGACCACCACGTCCTCTTGCGGGATCAGGTCCTCGTCGGTGACCTCGCCCTCGAACGGGAGGATGCGGGTGCGCCGCTCGTCGCCGAACCGGTCCACGATCTCCTGGAGCTCCTCGGCGACGATCCGGCGTTGGCGGCCCGGGCTGGCCAGGATGTCCTGGTAGTCGGCGATGCGCAGCTCGATGGCGGCGTGCTCGTCGATGATCTTCTGGCGCTCCAACGCGGCCAGGCGGCGCAGCTGCATCTCCAGGATGGCGTTGGCCTGGACCTCGTCCACCTCCAGCAGCCCCATCAGCCCCTGGCGCGCCACCTCGACCGACATGGATGCCCTGATCAGGGCGATAACCTCGTCGAGGGCGTCCAGCGCCTTCAGGTAGCCGCGCAGGATGTGGGCCCTGGCCTCGGCCTCTCTGAGCAGGTACTGGGTGCGGCGGACCACCACTTCGAGCTGGTGGGTGGTCCAGTGCCGCACGAACGAGTCCAGCGTGCGGGCCCTCGGCACCCCGTCCACCAGCGCCAGCATGTTCGCGCCGAAGGTGTCCTGCAGCTGGGTCTGCTTGTAGAGGTTGTTCAGCACCACCTTCGGCACGGCGTCACGCTTGAGCAGGATCACCAGCCGTTGCCCGGTGCGCCCGGACGATTCGTCCCTCAGGTCGGCGATCCCCTGGATGCGCCCGTCCTTGACCAGTTCGCCAATCCTGGCGGCCAGCCGGTCCGGGTTCACCTGGTACGGCAGTTCGGTCACCACCAGGGCGTTGCGGCCGCCGATCTCCTCGACCTCGACCACGGCCCGCATCGTGATCGAGCCGCGGCCGGTGCGGTAGGCGTCCTTGATGCCCTTGGTGCCGAGCACCAGCGCGCCGGTCGGGAAGTCCGGGCCGGGGATGCGCTCGATCAAGGCCTCCAGCAATTCCTCGCGCGACGCCTCGGGATGGTCCAGATGCCATTGGACGCCGGCCGCGACCTCGCGCAGGTTGTGCGGCGGGATGTTGGTGGCCATGCCCACGGCGATCCCGGCCGAGCCGTTGACCAGCAGGTTCGGGAAGCGCGCGGGCAGGACCACCGGCTCCTTGGTGCGACCGTCGTAGTTGTCCTGGAAGTCCACCGTGTCGCGGTCGATGTCCCGCACCATCTCCATGGCCAGTTGCGCCATGCGGCACTCGGTGTAGCGAGGGGCCGCCGCGCCGTCGTCGCCGGGCGAGCCGAAGTTGCCCTGGCCGTCCACCAGCGGGTAGCGCAGCGACCAGTCCTGCACCAGCCGGACCATCGTGTCGTAGATGGCCGAGTCGCCGTGCGGGTGGTACTGGCCCATGACCTCGCCCACCACGCGGGTGCACTTGGAGTAGCCCCGGTCGGGCCGGTAGCCGCCGTCGTACATGGCGTAGATGACGCGCCGGTGCACCGGCTTCAGCCCGTCGCGGATGTCCGGCAGCGCCCGTCCCACTATGACGCTCATGGCGTAGTCCAGGTACGACCGCCGCATCTCGGTCTGCAGGTCCACGGGCTCGATCCGCCCGGCGTCCACCAGGGTGTCGCCGTCCGCCTGGTCTTCGGTCGCGCTGCTCACGCTGTCCGGTCGCACGATGCCGTCTCGTCGGCTCTCCGCGCCGCCGCCGGGGCCGCTTGTCGCGCCATCCGGTTGGACGATGCCGTCCGGTCGGCTTCCCGCTCCACCGCCGGGGGCGCCGTTGGCCGGGTCGGTTGGCCGGGTCGCCGCGCCGCCGGGTCCGCTTGTCGCGCCACTTGTCGGGGCACCGGGGCCACTCCCCGAGCCTCCAGTCGCGCCGGTCGCGCCTTCCCGCCTTTCGGCGCCGTGCGGGCCGTTCTCCGATCCGGTGGCAGGGTCGTTGGTGTTGTTGTCAGTCACTTAGGGTCCTTAGATGTCAAGGAAACGCACGTCGTGGGCGTTGCGTTGGATGAAGGCTTTGCGGGATTCGACGTCCTCGCCCATCAGGATCGAGAAGGTCTCCTCGACGGCGGCCGCCTCCTCCATGGTGATCCGGAGCAGGGTGCGCTGGTCGGGGTCCATCGTGGTCTCCCACAACTCCTGGTAGTTCATCTCGCCCAGGCCTTTGTAGCGCTGGATGCCGTTGTCTTTGGGTATCCGTTTGCCGGATTCGGCCCCGGCCGCCAGCATCTGGTCCCGCTCGCGGTCCGAGTAGGCGAACTGGTGCTCGGCGTTGGTCCATTTGAGCCGGTAGAGCGGAGGCTGCGCGAGGAACACGTTGCCGTTCTTGATCAGCCAGGGCATGTAGCGGTAGAGCAGCGTGAGCAGGAGCGTCTGGATGTGCTTGCCGTCCACGTCGGCATCGGCCATCAGGACGATCTTGTGGTACCGCAACCGCCCCAGATCGAAGTCCTCGCCGATCCCGGTGCCGAAGGCGGTGATGAGCGCCTGGATCTCTGCGTTGGAGAGCGCCCGGTCCAGCCGCGCCTTCTCCACGTTGAGGATCTTGCCCCGGATCGGCAGGATCGCCTGGGTCTCCGGGTTGCGCCCGCGGATGGCGGAGCCACCGGCCGAGTCACCCTCGACGATGAAGATTTCCGATGCCGCCGGGTCGCGCGACGAGCAATCCTTGAGTTTGCCCGGCATGCCTCCGGATTCCAACAGGCCCTTGCGGCGCGTGGCCTCGCGGGCCTTGCGGGCGGCCAGGCGAGCCGCACCGGCCTGCATGGCCTTGCGGATGATGTCTTTCGCCTCGGACGGGTGCGAGTCCAACCAGTCGCCGAGGCGTTCCCCGACCACCCTCTGGACGAACGTCTTGGCCTCGGTGTTGCCCAGCTTGGTCTTGGTCTGGCCCTCGAACTGCGGCTCTTTCAGCTTGACCGAGACCACCGCCGTCAGTCCTTCGCGGACGTCCTCGCCGGTCAGGTTGTCGTCCTT
The DNA here is from genome assembly GCA_031265345.1 of Bifidobacteriaceae bacterium. Next base: position 31,539 of record JAISCU010000464.1, on the reverse strand, counting down.
GTCCTTCAGGATGCCTTTGTCGCGGGCGTACCGGTTGACCAGGGAGGTCAGCGCCGCCCGGAACCCTTCCTCGTGGGTGCCGCCGTCGGTGGTGTTGATGGTGTTGGCGAAAGTGTGGACGGCCTCCGAATAGGCGGTGGTCCATTGCATGGCGATCTCCACCGAGATGGACGAATCCGGCGCCTCGGACTCGAAGTAGATCACCCCCGGGTTGACCGGCTCGCTCTTGCGGGCGGCGTTGAAATGCTCCACGTAGTCGATCAGCCCGCGGTCGAACTTGTAGCTCACCGCGCGGACGGTGCCAGCTTCCTCCGGCCCCTCCTCGCCGGTGTCGTGGCCGGGGCGCTGGTCGGTGAGGGATATGGTCAGGCCTTTGTTCAAGAACGCCATCTGCTGGAACCGCAGCCGCAGGGTCTCGAAGTCGAAGTCGACGGTCTCGAAGATGTCCGGGTTGGGCCAGAAGGTGATGACGGTGCCCGTCCGCCCGGTGGGCGCGCCGCGCGTCATCTCGCCGACCGGCGAGCCGTGGTCGAACGACATGTTCCAGACGAACCCGTCGCGGTAGACCTCCGCGTCGAGCCGGCTTGACAGGGCGTTGACCACCGACACGCCCACGCCGTGCAGTCCCCCGGAGACCGTGTAGCCGCCGCCGCCGAACTTGCCTCCGGCGTGCAGCACGGTCAGGACCAGTTCCAGGGCGCTCTTGTGCTCGGTGGTGTGCTCCGCCACCGGGATGCCGCGCCCGTTGTCCTCGACCCTCAGCGCGCCATCGGGCAGGATGATCACTTCGATGCGGGTGGCGAACCCGGCCAGGGCCTCGTCCACCGAGTTGTCCACCACTTCGTAGACCAGGTGGTGCAGCCCGCGCTCGCCGGTCGACCCGATGTACATGCCGGGGCGCTTGCGGACGGCGTCCAGCCCCTCGAGGACGGTGATGTCGTCGGCGTCGTAATGGGGCGTCTCCGGCGGTGGAGCAGTGGCCTTGTCAGGCAGACTGGGCACGTGTTCAGCTTTCTGTCAGTGGGTTGGATTGGCCTCACGCAGGCCTGAGGCGACTTTCCGGGCACGCAGACCCGGTGCGTGTGAGGGGATAGCCGACATCCAGTCTACCGCTTCTACGGCGAATTTGCCGGTTGGCGCGCCACCCCGTGGACAACCCGGTCCCAGCGTCACCGAACCAGAGTTGGGGACAGTCCCCAACTCTGGTTCGGTGACCGGTGACCTAAACCACCGCCGCAGCGGTCCGGTCGCCTGCCACGGTGGTTTAGGTCACCGGCGAAATGGTGGGCCAAGGCCGCCAACGCCGTGACCTGCGCTAACGCGGAGAGCCGAGCCAGCGGCATCGTGCGGCGGGTGACCTAAACCACCGCGGGAGCGTCCTCCGAGCGTGCCACGGTGGTTTAGGGCGCGGCCTCGGGGACGTCGCCGCCCTCGACTGTCGCCGGTCACGGGAACACGGGTTGGTGCCAGGCACCAACCCGTGTTCGGGCCGGTCGCTGAGAGTCGGGCCGGAGACCGCTGGGCGGGGTCAGCCCTGCCGGACGCAGTCCCGCGTCGTCGAGGACCGAACTTCCGAGAATCATTCTCATCGGCGCCAGACCCGTAACGTGGGCATCACCGCCGCAGCCGGGGCGCGCGGAGGCCTGACCCTGAGCAGACACTCACACGCGGAAGCGGCCGCGCCGACCGGGCCGCGCCGCCGGACCGAGCACGTCGATGCTCACAACCAGCTCCGGGCCGACGTGTTTGTCGATGGCGGCCTGCAGTTGGGGGATCAACAAGCGTATCTCCGCAGCCCACGGCGACGAGTCGGCTTTGACCGTAAGCTTGCCGTCCTCGAGACCGACCACCGCGCAATGCGCCGCCACGGCGGGGCCGACTATCCGGGGCCAGTCCGCCAACAGCGTCCCGACCGAGGCCTCGGCCTGCCAGCCCTCGACCGCGATCAGTTGATCCACCAGATCCCCGGCGAGTTGCGGGTCGCGACTGTTGGACCATTCAGCCGCCCCGCGTTTGGGCTTGAATTTGGTCGAGCCGCGCATGATGCGGGCCAGGACCGCCTTCTCGGCCAGCGCCGGGCGCGGCTGGGCCTCCTCATCCGGGGTCTGGCTTTCCATCCGTCGTCACCCGCCCCTCGTCGATCTTGTACCACCGGTCGGTCAGACGCACCCAATCAGCGTACCCAGGCGTCGGGTCGACACGGATCGCCCAGAGGAAGGCCCCCCTCCGTCCGCTACGGCCCAAGCAGGGCCAGCGGGATGACAGCCACTCCCTCCTTCGCCACGGTGAGCGGCCCCGAATCTAACAGGTCAACGAAGTTCTATCTAACATTTCAACAGGTTTCTATCTAACACTTCAACGAGCCCGCGCGTAGCGTCTCAACTGTTGCACTGGGGTCTCCTGCCGCCCTCAGTCGGCGTCTGGCTGTCCACCCACTGTCACCTGCCCCTCGCCCACGGTGTACCACCGGTCGGTCAGCCCCTCGGGCACGTCGCGTCCCACCGCCGCGGTCACTAGCACCTGCTCCACGCCTCGCACCAGCCCGGTCAGCGCCTGCCGCCGGGAATCGTCCAGCTCCGCGAAGACGTCGTCCAGGATGAGCACCGGGTCGTCGTCCAGCTCCGCCCGGATGACCTGGAACGATGCCAGCCGCAGCGCCAGTGCCAGCGACCAGGACTCGCCGTGGGAGGCGTAGCCGCGGGCGGGCAGCCCGTCCAGGGTGAGCGCGAGTTCCTCGCGGTGCGGTCCGTAGAGCGACACCCCGCGGTCGATCTCCTTGGTTCTCGCCGCGGCCATGGCGGCCAAGAGTTTCTGCTCGACCTGGGCGGCGGCATCGTCCAAGGAGACCTCGACGCTCGGCTGGTACTCCATCGTGGCGGCACCCGCCCCAGCCAAACCTTGGTACAGTTCACAAACCCGTTCGTTCAGCTTCGCCACCAGCGCCATCCGCTGGGCTATGATCGCAGCCCCGAGCGCCGCCGCCGGTCCGTCCCAGACTTCCAAGGCGACGATGCCGTCGCGTCGGCCTTCCGCGCCCAGCCCAGCTAGCGATTTCAGCAGGGCCGACCGTTGCTTGGTGACCTTCTCGTAGTCCGCCAAGGGCCCGGCCATCGACGGGCGGAGTTGCAGGATCAGCTCGTCCAGGTAGCGGCGGCGGAGTTGCGGCGGCCCTTTGACCAGGGCCAAGTCCTCCGGCACGAAGGCGACAGCCCTCGTCACCCCGAGCAGGCCTGTCGGCTTGGTCTTGGTGCGGCCGAGCATGGCCCGGTTGGCCCTGCCGGGGACGATCTCCAGGCTGACCGTCGCCGCCCGGTCGCCGCGCGCCAACCGTGCCCTGATGATCGCCTTCTCCGCCCCCTGCCGGACCAGGGCCTGGTCCGTGGAGGTGCGGTGCGAGGACAATGTGGCCAAGTACGCCACCGCCTCGACCAGATTGGTCTTGCCCTGGCCGTTCGCGCCCGTGAACGTGGTGACCCCCGGCTCCAAACGCACCACCGTGTCCCGATGCGACCGAAAATCGGTCAACGCCAGGTCGGTCAGGTGCACCAGATCAGAGTACCGAGGCTTGCGTCGGCGTGAGGGTCTAGCTCCGCGGGACCGGCGAGATCGCCATAACCAGCGGCGGGACGCGTCCCGTCGTCTCGTCGTGGAGCCAGGCGGCTCGGCCAGATCCTTGCCCGTCTGTCAGTAGGGACCAACCCGGGGCCACGCCAGTTGGATTCCCTCGGCGCTCAGCACTCGTTGGAAGTCCTCCAGTAGGGCCGGTCGTTCCCACACGGCATGGGGCTCGGTTTCGGCGGCGATACAGAACGCGGCAAGCAACCCGGCGGATTCCCCGACGTTCCACTCGACCGGGTGCAACCGATAGCAGCCGTTGGTTATGTGCGTGGTGCCGATGTTCTTCGCACCGGCAATCAGGTTCCGCGTCCGGCGTGGCAGCAAGGCGCCAAGTGGAATCTCGAAGGGAGCGGAAGCGAGGTCGATGTACGTGTCGCCGCCGGTCGACGGATGCAGGTCTATGTGGTAAGAACCGATCCCAACTGAGTCCCGGAAAGCGCGGGCGCCCGAATGGCCGCGTGCGGCGAATGACACGTCCTGTTCTTTGACGGTGGTGAGCGCCCGGATGCGCCGGGACTCGCGGATGTACAGCTCTCGGGCCAGTCCATCCGTGGTTCCCATGACGTCGCCCCGGGGACGAAGACCCGGGAAGCCTACCCCTCCGTCCGGACGCGGCGCTTCCGTTTGGAGCCAGTGCAACAAGGCGAGACTCTGTTCCCGAGCTTCGCGACGGGCCCGGTCGGCTTGGTCATCCGGAACCTCGAAGACGGGTAGGCCCACGTAGTCCACGCCTGGCCAGTTGACCAAGACGATGTCGCTGGCGTACAGACCGGGACGGAAGAGCTTGCGGGCCAGGAGGCGGCGGAAGATCCACAGGTCCTCGTCGCCGCTGCTCAGGGATTGGTCGGCCACGATTTCCAGAGGGTCGGTGTCCGGATTGGGGCAGAAGCGACGTTGTACCGGACGCATCGTGCGGGGGGAGGGCGAGGTCCAGCTAAAGAGCGGCGTGGTCCAGCCGGGCAGGCGGAAACGGCGCCACTGGTCATAGTTCGCCGGGCGGGGGATGGTGAAGTCCCCGCCCGCGATGTGGTCAACGGCGAAACAGTGCGAGACGGCCTGCATGTTCAGCGGGTCTGCGGCCCCAGGGGCATGCTCCTCCCCGGTCTCGTCTCGCGACTCGGCTCCGGTGACATATTCGGTTCCGGTCAGTGGCAGGAGTTCCCCAGTTTCGCTGGCGTCAATGACGTAGTCCGCCCGGCACTGTGTGGTGGTGCCAGCGGAATCACGGAGGACCACCGCCCTGACCCGGTCCCGATCCACCTCGGCCGCAGTCGGTTCGCAGTTCCGCAGCACGGTCAGTTGTCGCGAGGATTCCCAGGGCGCCAGCATGTTGTCGATGACGGTCAGTGCCACCCGTGGCTCGCAGCACAGCTTGCTCACCGTCCCGGCCCCTGGATTCAATTCTGTCCAACGCCGAGCGGCCTCAATGAGTTGGTAGTGCCTGCGGTAGTGGTCGCGGATGCCCTCTCGCAACGCTCGGTAGCTGGCGGTCGCGCCGAAGCTCTCGATCCATGGATGCTCGTCGAGGGGCACGCCTTGGGAGGTCAGCTGGCCTCCCAGCCACTCGCCGGGGTTGGCGAGCACGACGGTCAGCCCGCGGCGCGACGCGCTGAGGGCGGCCGCCACTCCTCCCAAGCCGCCTCCGACGATCAGCAGATCGGCGCGGATTTCGGTTTCAGCCGACCCGGTCATGCGACACCTCCTTTTCCGGCGCGCACTCCTTGGTCGAGCAGCACCGCGACGATCAGAGCCAAACCCTGGGCCATCGTTTGGGTTGAGGATGAGAGCTGCAGCAGGGTGAACCCCGATTGCAGGGAACCCAGGATGCACACCGCAATCAGGGTTCCCCAGATGGTTCCCACTCCTCCAGCTAAGCTGGCGCCGCCCAGGATCACTGCCGTGACCACCGACAACATGTAAGTGGTACCCACCTGCGGCGAGGCAGCCCCCAGTTGGGAAGTCACGAAGACGCCCGCGATTCCTGCCGCCAACCCAGAGCAGGCGTAGAGGACCAACGAGTAGCGGCCAGTGGGTATGCCGACCAGCCGGGCTGCCGTCAGGTTGCCTCCCATGGCGTAGATATTGCGGCCCACGACCGTGGCGCGGCCAACGAAAAAGGCTGCGCCAAACAGGACCAGCACGACCATCACCGCCACCGGGAATCCGCCGACGTTTGCCAGTGCGATCTGACGGAAGCCCTCGTCCGACACGATTAGGGTGAGGTTCTGGGATGTCATGTACGCCAGTCCGGTGAAGACGGACATGAGGCCCAAGGTGACGATGAGCGGATTGACTTTGAGGAAGACCACCAATGAGCCGTTGGCCAAGCCGCAGGCCATTCCGACGCAAATTGCCAGGAGCACACCCACCCAGACGTTTCCGCCACCTTTTGCCACCAGGCCCACCACCACTCCGGACAGGCAGACCACCGACCCGACCGAAACGTCGATGCCGCCGGAGATGATGAGAAAGGTCTGCGGGATCGCCATGACGCCCAACGCAGCAGAGGCGCTGGCGATCGAGAGCAGATTCTGCGGGGTGAGGAAGAACGGTGAGGCGACGGAGAAGTAGACGACGATGCAGATGAGGATTATCAAGAGGCCCTGGCTCCGCAGCAGGTTGACCCAGTTGAACTTAATTCGCATCTTCAAACCCAATCTTGGTCAAGGCGGACGAGATGAGTTGGCGCTCTTCGGGGTGCTCTAGCTCGGCTGCCATTCTCCCGGAGGCCACCACCACCGCTCGGTCCGAGATGGCGGCCAGTTCCTCCGGGTCGCCGGAGATGACCAGGACAGCGGTCTGCTCGGAGGCCACGCGCCGGAGGAGTTCGTAGATTTCGGCCTTGGTGGCAATATCGACCCCACGGGTCGGCTCATCCAACACCAACACCGGCAGTTGCTTGATCAGCCACCGGGCGAGCAGCACCTTCTGTTGCGTTCCGCCGCTCATCGCCTGGACCAGCGTCTCGATACTCGGGGTCTTTAGGTCCAAGCGCTCGCGCCAATGCTCCACCAGTTTGCGCTCGGCGCTTCCAGCGATCACGCCTCGGGTCGAAACCTGCGTCAGGTTGCCCAAGGTGGCATTGTGTTTCACCGAGTCACCCATGACTAGCCCCTGACTGCGCCGTTCGGCCGGAACGTAAGCCATTCCAGCCGCGATCGCGTGCCTTGGTGATGAACCCGTGATCAGTTTTCCGTCCACTCTTATCTGGCCCGAGCGTCTCTTCGCCGCTCCGAATAGCAGCGGACCAACGGCCTCCCGCCCCGAACCTGACACCCCGTACAGCCCAACGATCTCGGCTCCGCGAACGGATAGATCCAGTCCGCTCAGCTCGCCGCCAGCCAGGCCGCGGACATCCAGTCGGACCGGTCCGGGATCACGACTGGAGGAATCGTGCCGGATGTCCTTGCCGCCAAGCATCGCGGAGACGAGCCGTCTTTTGGTGAGTTCCGCTTTGCCGATCTCATCGCGCAACCGTCCATCGCGCAACACCAGTACCCGGCTCGCCATAGCCAAGACTTCATCGCTGCGGTGCGAGATGTATACGACGCCGATTCCGGATGCGGCGACCGTCGACAACACCTCCATGAGGCGTCCGACTTCGCTTGCGCTCATCGGAGCGGTCGGTTCGTCGGCGATCAGCAGCTTCGCACCCGGAGTCAGTGCGCGGGCGAGTTGCGTGAAGGCCTGGTCGGTGACCCGCAGCCCGGCGACGCGCGCGTCCACATCCAGCTCGGTGATGCCGAGGATGCCCAGTCGTTCCTTCGCGATCCGGCGGAGTTGCCGCGAACTCACGATGCCTGGACCGGACTGGGGCCAGTGCCCCATCGAGATGTTCTCCGCCACTGACAGGTTTGTCGCCAGCAGGAGTTCCTGTGGTGTCAGACGCACCCCGGCGGCGAAGGCGTCCCGGGTGGAATTGAACACCCAGGATTTGCCCTCGACGAACACCTCTCCTCTGGACGGACGGTAGATACCCGCCACGATGCTGGCCAGGGTGGATTTTCCCGCCCCGTTCTCCCCGACCAGGCAGATCACCTCGCCTGCGGCGACCGACAAGGAGACGTCGTCGAGAGCTTGGACCGCCCCGAAACCCTTCGAGACGTTGCGCAGCTCAAGAACCGGCGTGAGATTGTCAGCCATCACTTCTTCCAGACAGCGGCGAGGACGGCTTCCAGAACGGCCTGCGGGCGGCCAAACGGGAGGTAGTGACGACCACCGGCGACGCGGATGATCCGGGCAGCGGGCCGGGCAGTCAGGATGGACTCCTCGTCCTGCCAACCGCTCACACAGGTCTCGTCCGCACCAGCCAGGACCGCAGTCAGTTCGGCAGTTGAACCTCTCAACGCCTCGATTGGGTTGTGGTCGGCCAGCGAATCGACGATCTCCACGCGGCGATGCCAGGGCAGCCGAGGCTCCAAATTCCCGTCTGGATTCGATTTGAGACCATCGTCGAAGTATCGCCGCAGCCATGCCGGGTCCGGTGTCTCTGGCTCCCAGTAGCCGGCCACGGTTTCCTTCCAAACCTCCGGCGGCGCCGCCCAGCCTTCTGGCGGGGTCAACGCGGCCACAGCTTCCGCATGGCTGGCGCCGTCGTACTTGGCATGGATATAGCCGGACACGGTGACCACCTGCTTCACCGTGTGCCTTGCGGCCAATTCGATCGCGATGGCCCCGCCCAAAGAGTGGCCAACCACCACGGTATCGGGACCGGGCCGGGCGGCGGCGAACACATCCTCCGCCAGCCCCTGCAGGGAGTAGTCGCCATCGGCCGCAGCCGTCAACCCATGCCCGCGCAGCTCTGGAGCCACGACCCGCAGTCCGCACGCCGCCAGTCGCGCCCCGAGTTGCTCCCACTCCCGCACATTGCAGCACAAGCCGTGTATGAGCGCCACTTGTGGGACGTGGGCCGGGCAGTTTTCCGGCTCCCACTGAAATACCCGGGCCCGGCTTCGACGTGCCTCATGCCAGTCGGCAGTATGGACTATGGCGTTCATCGCTACCTCGATTCGGTCGCGCAGGCGAGCTCCGGGTAATACTCGGAGATGTTGCCGCGGGTGAGCATCTCGATCGGAGTTGCCACCGATTCGGGGATGGGCTCGCCGCGCAGCGACGCGAATAGGACCGGAACCACATAATCTGCGGACTTCTCCGGGAAGAAGGCGACGGTCCCCAAATATGCTTTGTTGTCGCAGACGAAGCCAATGCCGGTGGCGTCGCCGCTGAAGCCGACGCCCATCGCATCGGCGCCGCGCCCGGATTCATTGATGCCCTGGAGCATCGCGTAGGTGACCACGTCGTTCACGCCAGCGAAAAGGATCTTTGAGCCTTCCGGTATGCGGGCCAGCACCGACTTGGTCTGCGCGTTTGCTTGCGGCGGATCGGCCTTGGTGTCGATTTCCAGAATGTTCTCATCCGGAACGTCGCCCAGCACGGACTGGATGGCTTCAGAGAAGGCACCCATCTGCAGTTCGGAAGCCTCGCCCGCGTCTGGGAAGGCTCCGACGATAACGTACGGCACCTCGGTGGACGTCTTCTTGTACTCCTCGGCCAAGGAGGTGCCACCGAGAGTCCCGACCTCGACCCGAGAGACGTTCACCTGCGGCGCTCCCGGCGCGGTGAGATACATCGACACGGCCGGTATCCCCGCAGCCTTTATCTCATCCATGATTCCTGGTTGGGCGGCCTGCACCACCGTGGCCAGGGCGATCATGTCGACGTCCTGTTGGATCAGACTCTTCACATTTTGCAGTGAAGTGCTCGGATCGCCGTTGTCGATGAGCGAGATGATTTCGAGGCAACCGATGTCCCCGGCAACTCTCTTGAAGGCCTGGATGACGGCGGCGTTTGAAGGGTCCGCGTCAGAATAGCTGTCCAGGCCGAGCTTGTAACTGCCACCCTGGCACAGAGCGGCAGTCGGAGCGCCGAGTTCGGCCACTTGCTCGGGCTTCACGTTCGGGTCCGGAGTCGAAGGGGCGACGGGTCCACCGACCGGCGTGGTGGCCGAGCCGGAGTCGTCCGGGCTCGAAGTCGATGCGGCTGTGCAGCCGACCAACGTCACCGCTAGGCATCCGACGAGGATAGAGGCTGACAATCGGGGCGCAGTAGTGTGCTTCATTGCTTCTCCTTGTAGTGTCACGGAGGCTACTAATGCGCATTAGTATATGCGGATGACGCGCCCCCGTCAATCATTCGCGCATAAGGAGAACTGTCGTTACGGGATCGTTATGGGTACCTGGCCGCCACCGTGCCGCCGTCTACAGGAGTGCATGGGAGCAGCACGTGTTCGGCGGGCGCGTGGGGGTTGGCGATCACCCTGACAAGCTCTTCCACGACGCGCCCGCACAACAACTGCAGGTCCAGGGAAAAGCCGGTCCAACTCACTCCGTCGCCTTCGGTATGGTCCAGATCCCCCAGCACCGCCACTGACAGTTCGGCAGGTATGGACACCTGTGCTTCTTTGGCCACCTCCGGCAGCCGCTGAGCCAAAGCGGGACTCTCCAAAATAAGTGCGGTGACACCGTTCCGGAATTGCCGGGCAAGCCACGAAGCGGTGATCTCGGTAGGTTCGATCCGCTCCACTTCAGCGGCCAACCCGGTAGCCTTCATCGCCAGGCGGAAGCCTTCTTCGCGGTCATCTTCGGGCTCCAGGTTGTCGGCCAAACCGATGTACTTCAGTGTCCGGTGTCCCTTGGCCAGCACCTGTTCAGCGACTCTCTTGGTGCCAGTGGTGTAGTCGGTGGAAACCCAATTGATGTCCGCCCCGGCCGGGCTGCGCCGTCCAAAGTACACGAACGGAAACGACTCTCGAGCCAGCCTCGCCAACTCGGTGGTGTCTCCGTGCCGACCCAACAAGATCGACCCGTCCACCAGCCCCATCCGGTTACGACCCTCGGAGTAGATTCTCGAAGCGGTGGTGTCGTCACTTCGGGAGGTGAAGATCACCAGGTCCAGGCCGCGTTCCTCTGCCTCCTTCTCGATGCCCATGAGCAGCGGCAGGTAGACCCATGAGTTCGGCGAACGGAAGATCGGTTCGAAGCTGTATACCCCGATCAGTCCTGTGCGACCTCCCGCCAACCGTTGCGCCGCGATGTTGGGGGAGTATCCCAGCTTCGCGGCCGCCCTCAGCACTTTCGCTCGGGTCTCTTCGCTGATGGTCACCGGTCCGTCGACACGTCCGGAAAGCACCAGCGACACCGTCGTCTGGGAGACTCCTGCGGATAGGGCAATGTCGGACTGCCTCGCTTTACCGCGCTGCGCCGCCATCTTCACTCTCCCCAAGCTGGATCGTTTCCAGCATAATCCGAAGTTCCGGGTTGGCTCTCCCTGCACACGTCCGATGGTGGCTGCGGCGTCGGTCCGGTCAGGGACCAGAGCCTGGGTCCGCAGGAGCATTCGCGTGCCGGGCTGACGGAGTGATTCTAGTTGGTGGGCGAAGGCTTTGGCGGGGTGATGCACAGTCGGGGACTCTCAACGATCAGCTACTTATCAGTCATAGGCCGATCTGCAACGCGGCCTGCCGCATGGTGTCGATGATCCGAACCGGGAGCTTATCGGGTTCAACCGCGTGAAGGCGACCCAACGCGAGCAAAGCGGACCCCAAGACCGGCGGCATTTCCGGGCGGACGAGCACGGCCGCGAGATCAGATGATTCCAAATGTCCGCGCAACGCCCTCCACACATGTCGCGAGCCGAGCAGACCTCCCACTCCAGCGACCCGGAAAGGCTTGTCAGCGAAATCCAAATGGTGCGAGACAGCAGCTACTGCTTCGGTCAAGTTCAGGACCGCGCGCCTGGTGACTTCCCGGGCCGCGGCGTCTCCCTGTTGAGCGGCATCGATCACCACTGGAGCCAAAGCGGCGAGTTCGCTGCGGGTCCAACGGTCGCTTCTAGCGCTACTCAATAGGTGTTCTGGACCGGTGACTCCAAGCATCGGAAACAGCAACTCGCCCAAACTCGTGGCGGGGGCCCTGCCGTCGCAGCCCCGCAATGCCGCCCGGACCCCCTGGATCGCAATCCAATACGAGCTTCCCTCGTCCCCGAACAGTGATCCCCACCCACTCGCTCGCCATTCCCGGCCCGTCTTGTCGCGCCCGAAGCAGAGCGTGCCCGTGCCGGCGATCAGCACCACGCCGGGGCCACCCGCGAGGCCGCCTGCGAATGCGGCTCTTCCGTCATGGTCCACTTCCAAGATCGCTGCCGCCTCGCCGAGGACCGGCGCGATCATCTCGCGCGTGCGCTCCTGGTCCACCTCCAACAGCACCCCGGCGACGCCAGCGAACGTAACTCGCGGCGAGATGTCTCCTGCTGCCTCGCGGGCTTGGGAGACCGATTCGCGCAGAGACTGCTTGACTGTCGCAATGCCCGTGCCGTCGATGTTCCCTGGGCCGGAGACACCCACTCCTGCGAGATTACCGTCGCCGTCGACTATGGCTGCGACGGTCTTGGTGCCGCCAGCGTCGATCCCAAGCACGTATTCGGTCACAACGGCCCCCGGCCTGGTTTGACGTTGGCGGTTACGACTTTCACGGGCCGTTCGGCATGAAAACGGACCCGTTCGGCCGCCGCAGGCACGATAAAGGTCTCCGCGAAACCATAGCGAGTCCTTCTTCCACCTGCTTCGACAACCACATGGTCGCCTTCGACCAAGCTCATGACCTGGACGCTGTCCGCGGTCGGCAATTCGAACTCGCCAGCGTCCAGTTCGATGCGGCGCACGTCATAGAAGTGGTCCGGATGGGTGGGCAGATGGATCAGTCTCCAGTCAGGACCCTCGGCGATCAGTTCCGGGCAGGAGATGTGTTCCGAGCCGAGGAGGTCGCCTTTGCGCTCGAAATCCAAGTTGGCCATGCCCCGTTCTATGTTCAGGGGCCGCAACTTGCCATCTAGGTCGGGGCGGACCCAATCGTACAACTTGAAAGTAAAGATGTACGGGGTGGCACTGATCTCCAGGACCAGGTTGTCAACGCCCGAGCAGTGGATGGTGCCGTGCGGGATGAGGAACAGGTCGTGTCGACGGGCCGGATGGGTTTGCACGAATCGTTTTACGTCTATCGGGCGCCCGGTCTGCGCGCTGTCGTCGAGCACGGTGCGGAACTGATCCGGGTCGATGTCGGCCCGGAAGCCCAGGTACACCTCGGCTCCCGGCCGGCAGTCGAGGATGTAGTAGGCTTCGTCTTGGGTGAAACGTTCCCCGAAATTGGCTCGGATGTATTCGGGGCGAGGATGAACTTGGACCGACAGGTTGCCTCCGTCGAAAGTGTCCAGAAAGTCGAAACGGATAGGGAATTCGGCACCGAATCGTGATGCGCTCTCGCCCAGAACAGCTCGGGCGTCGTGGAACAACAACGTGTCGAAGGAAATCTCCAGGCTGATTCCGCTGCTTTCCAGCACGAGCCCGTTCTCGGGTGAGATCAACTCGAACGACCAAGCGTAATTGGGCACATCTTGGGGCAGTCGCGGGATGTGCCGCTTCATCCATTGGCCACCCCACGCGCCCGGTTCGAACCACGGTCGAGTCCGCAGCGGGACCCTGGTCAACTCGTCGAGCGCTTGACGCAGGTCCGTTCCGCGAATCGCCGTCGGATCGGCGCTCCGTTGCTCGTCGATGAGCAGGTCGATTCCCGGTAACAACTTCTCCTTGTGCCGGTTCAACACCGGCCAGTCGATGAAGTAATTGCGCTTGTAGGCCGCCCGCGGGGATTCGAGACAAGCTACGCCCAGATTGGTCGCACTGCCAGCGCGCGCCCGGAACTGGATCTCGTTCTTTGGCACTTCCAGGTAGACCAAGGCACCGTCCCAGCAGGCCAAGGCCGCTCCGCACCCGAACACAAGGGCGACGTCAGCGTTTCCGGATGGTTTCAACCCGCCGAGCTTGTCGGCATCGAAGAAATCGGAAAGATCTCCGGTGAACGCTGTCCCGAAGATCGGGTCGTCTCCGCCTGTGTATGGCCCAGTCAGGGCCTGCAACTGGCTAGCGGGCCGCAACGCTTGGGTGACGTCGATCCATTCCGAAACGATCCCCTGGCTGTTCCACGCGCCGGTCAACTGGCGGCGGAACTCTTGCCAAGCCACCCCCGCGTAGCCGTCAAGAGTGATCGTGGCGTAGTTCGCGAGGGCGCCTGCGATCTGGGCGTGCCCGATGATGATTCGTTCAGGGCCAATGTCATGGGCGGGGTAGATGTCGTATCCGCAGTCGGCGTGCGGCAGGCGCGCTGGCATCAACGGAGCGCGGGCGCGCCTGGCCTCGCCTGGCCGATCACTCGCCATGTTCCGGCCTGGAGTAGTCGTCTTCGAAGCGGACAATGTCGTCTTGCTGCCAATTTCCAAACGCGATCTCGAGGACCCGGACCGTTCCTTTCATGCTCCCCAACCGATGCTTGCCGGCGGCGGGGATCCAGATTTCCTCGCCCTTCTCGGCGTTCCATTCATGCGCACCGATGTGAACTTTGGCTCCCTCGTCCAGCACGATCCAAAGCTCGCCCCGCCCGGGATGGGCTTGCAGGCTTGTGCGCTGGCCTTCTTTCACTTCCATCAGACTGACGGTCACGGGGCGGTTGTGCGCATACTGCCTGAAGCTCCCCCACGGGCGCACTGTCTGCGTGACATCGGGGTAATCGGGGATCTCTCCGATGATCTGTTCGCTCATGTGTCGTCCTCCAAGCGGGCTTGGTTGACGAGCTGAGCCCGGTACTCGCGGCGTTGGACGGTCTCGGGACCGTCAGCTCCGGCCACCACCACCATTCGGAAGTTGTTGGCCTCGATGCTGACGTAGTCATGACCGGCATCAGCCGGGTAGACACCAAGGTAGGTGAACGCGGAATCGCATGTGTTCACGGTGCGGTGCGCCGTGCGCCCGGGGACATAGACGATGCTGCCGGCGCGCATCGGGACGAACCGGCTGACACCGTCCTCGGCCTCCATCAGCACTCCACCCTCACCGCGCAACGCGATGTATACCTCCGCGGCTTCGCGGCGGGCATGGTGGTGGCCTTTGGTCAGGAAATACTCATGGCCGACCCGTCCCGGATAGAGGGTTCCCAAACCATAAGACAACGCTCCATCAACAGGCGGCCGTTCGACGGTGGCCACCTGGTAGGCAACGTCGTCACCAGCCGCCAGACGCCGAGCGTAAGCCGCTTCGTCTTCGAAGCATCCACGCAAGTCACTCAATCGGCGGATAGCCGTCACCGCGCCGACGATGGATCCTGTGGTCAGGTTGGTTTGGCTGAGCAGATCCTCGATTCGCAGACCAGACGTCCGGTTTCCATTCACTCCCACAGTATGAATCATTGGTGTGCATTAGCACAAGTCTCATGTGAGACTTTCACAATCATCCGGTTCGTGCAACTGCCTCGGAAGAGCTCATGCTTCGGGCCTGTACGTCGGCGCGCAGACGTCCATCGATGTCAAATTCGCATACAGCGCCGTCTATTGCGGGTAACCTCAACCCCGGACCCAATCGCCATGTTCAGCCCAGGAAAGGAGGCCAGGCGGGTGGATGAGAACGAAGCCCTGTCGGTTGCCGAACGGCGCATGTCCATCATCGAGCTACTGATCACTCAAGAACGTGCGAGCATAGCCGAATTGGCAAAGCTGTTCGGCGTCTCCCATATGACCATCCGGCGAGACTTAGGCACTCTCGCGGCCGAGCGGCGAGTCGATGTCGGCCGGGGTGAAGCCCGTCTATCCCACTATGCCGGAGTCGAGCCCGACTACGCGGCAAAACAGCGCACGAACGCTGCCTTGAAAGCGCGATTGGCCCGTTACGCCGCCGACAACTTCGTCGAATGCGGAGATGTCATCATGCTGGAAGGCGGCACCACCGTCACTGCGATGGCCCAGTACCTGCATCGGGCCCAACGGCTCACGGTGATCACCAACGGCATGTACACCACCAACGAACTATCACGGCTGCTCCCTGAGACGACCGTTATCTGCACCGGCGGAGTCCTGCGCGACACGTCATTCACCTACGTGGGACCTCAAGTGGAAGATCTGCTGTCGACAGTCCACGCCCGCTCCCTATTCATGTCCGCCACCGGTTTCACAGCAGCAAGTGGCCTCACTGACCCGAACCCGCTCGAGGTCCAGGCCCGTAGACGCATGGCTGCCAGCGCCGAACGAGTCATCGCCTTGATCGATTCCTCCAAGTTCGGGGTCACATCCGCCATCCGGACCGCTGGCACCAAGGAGATCGACGTCTTCGTCACTGACTCCGGTGCCCCCAAGCGTGAACTGGACCTGCTGCGTCGCGCTGGCGTCGACGTACACGTCGTTTGAAATCGCACTCAAGCCCTGGCGCGAGCTGGTTCCAGTTCCGCTCAGCTGGGGACCACCCGCACCTGGCCGATTGCCAGGTGTCAGCTCACCTCGAAGGCAACTGAACGGAGGCACGCGGTGATCACGGCTTCTACCATTGGCGCTACGACCCATCTCGGAACCCCGACCCGCCAGTCCGCCACACACCAACCAAACATCCGACCAACAGCCTCCCGCTGATTCAGCGAACTTCCTCGTTCTTCCGGGCGTATTCGTGGCGGACTCGGTGTCGACGACGAAGCCATTCATCGCAGCGAGTTCGTTCCAGTGGGCACGCTTGATTCTGTCGGGCCGTCGCGCCACGGGGACAGTGAGGTGCAAGTTGGGACCGATCATGATCTCCTTGGACTCCACAGGGTGGTTCGTGCCAAGATCCCCCGCCGTTGTGGCCACGCTATGGCAGGCCGGTTCAACAGATCAACAGGAGATGACCCTGCGGTCACCAACGACCGAACACCCAGACAGGTCAGGCACGAGCCGTGTTCCGATCACGACTACCGAAGCCTTCCAGACAGTCGTCGCTGTTCCAGTCGATGGGTTCCCAATCACCGGTCATGAAGCCGCCCTGTGGCGCCGGTTGTTCGAACCCGCTGGCCGCAGTGGCAACGGCTTGGCGCATAACTTCCGACTTCGAGCGTTGGCGGCGTACGGCCTCCGCTTGCACTGCCCGCCCAATGTCGTCCGGAAGCGAGACCGTAATCTTCACAATGCACTCCATGGTATGGGCTAACAACACATATGTCACAGAGTCTCCATCACCCGCCAGATCTCTCGTCCCCTCCGGCTCGGGGATAGTTGATTCGTAAGCGCCGCAGCCGCCCCGCCTCGACGTTGAGGACAAATGGACCGGAAGCCCTCAGCGCCCATCTCATAATCGCCCCTTCCTCCGCCACGAGCCGTTCAAGCTGCGCGGGCCCGGTGGCCGAGTTCCTCCCCGGCACGAACGCCTTGGCTTCCGTCATCCAGATGACAGCCGCTTCTGCGGGCCGGTGCGCTATTCCTGCGTCCCCGGTGAGCAAGCACTCGCCCAGAGCACTGGCGTCTGCAATCCAATCGACATCATCGATCTGCTGGCTGCGTTCCTTGCCATAGCGTTCGTCCATAGTGGTGAGAAGCCAACCCCGTTTGCGCAATCCGCCAGGCACGATCCTGAAACCCATGTTGCGATCTATGAAGAATCGCGGCTGCTCCTGGCCCGGCATCTCTGCCACCGCTCACGCGCACAGCGCCAGCACGTCAGCAAGGGGCAACTCGTAGTCGTTCGCCACCTGTGCGGGCAATTCCCCCGCTGCGACTCGTCGTTGGATGTCCTTCACACGGATTCCTCGAACCGCTACCGTCGGCTGGCCGAAATTGCGCCTGGGGTCAACCACGACATCCGGGCCGTACTGCGGCAACTGGATCATCGAGATGCGCCCGTTCCGGTACTGAATCGTCCGCAGATACTGTTCGACTGCTTCTGTGAAGACGACTTGCTGGTTGCGCACCACAACCAGGTTTGACACCACTTCCCCGAGGTCGTCTTGATCGCGGTATTCGAACAACACTTCCGCGCCGTCCGTCTTCAAACGATCCGAAGTCAGGGCGTTGAACATTCCGAACTCCTGGTCCAACCGATCCAGTGCGGGCCTGATCCGCTGCATTGGCACGCCCGCCCGACGAAACGCCGCCAACACATACGCTTCTCCAAGGCCTTCGAATGGAACCACTGGCCCCCTGCCAACACCAGTCGTCGTTATGAGCACGTCCGACGGGTGCAGGCGACCGTCGATTCCTCGGTAAACGTTACCGCGAGCCCAACCGAAGAAAGTCGAACGGTTGAGCGTGTTGCGTGAAGGTCCGGGTTCGGTGCGCTGGACGCACTCGACGTGCTCGCCGCACGGACGCCGCGCCCGCACGGACGGCCCGACGGACGTGTGAAGACCCCACAGGCACCCCAGCAGCCGCCCCCGAGGCGGCGCCCGGCCCGTCCCGGCCGCAAAGACCCCCCGAGGGGCCGCCTCAGGCGGCGCCGACCGCCCGCCGGTACAGTTTCAGCAGGTTGTGGGACGCGGCTATCAGCTTCCACTCGGCCTTCGCGGCCTCCAGGCCGCGGCGGGAGAACCCCCGGACGCCCTGCGCCGCCTTGATCTGCCCGAAGACCGGCTCGACGATCCGCTTCCGTTTGTCGTACAGGGCGCGGCCCTTCTTCCGGGAAACCTTCCGGTCCATCCGGTCAACCAGGGACGCGTCCCGAGGCAAAGGCCCCCGGGACGCGGCCCGCGGCTCCCCGTGACGCATGTTCCTTGCCGCGACATAGCAGTCAGGGCCGTCCGCGCCCAACCCCGCCAGGTTCACCTCCGAACAGTAGCCCGCGTCCGCGAGCAGCACCTTCACCGGGTCCCCTATCCCCGCCGCGTCCAACTCGGCCCTCACCGCCGCGATCATCGGATGCAGCTGGGCCTGGTCGTTCGCGTCCTGTGTCACCTCGGCCGCCAGGACGACCTGTCCCTCGTCCGCGACGGCCTGAGCGTTGTACCCCTGCACCCAGCCGTTCCTGGTCGACATGGTGCGGGACTCCGGGTCGGTCGTGTTCGCCTTCGGCTTCTTCCGCTTCTCGGACGCCTTCTCGCCCGGCGGCTTCGGCTTCCCGCCGCGGAGCTTCTTCCCCGACTCGGCCTCCTTGCGGGCGCGTTCCGCCAGGCGCTCCTCGTGCTCACGCGCCTTCGCGGCCTGCTCCGCCTCCAGCAGGGCCTTCGCGGCCTCCAGCCTCGCGAGGCGGTCAGCCCTGCCCCGCAGCCCGGCCGGCAGCTCGTCGCCCCTGACGCCCTCGCCGAACTCCGCGTCCTCGGCCGCGTCCTGCTCCTCGGCGGCCGCCAACAGCTCCCGCACCTGCCGGGCGATCGTCTCCTTCGTCCGGTTCGCGCCCAGCGACGCCGGGGCCGCCATCTTCGTCCCGTCGAGCGCGACGGTCCCGACCTTCGCGAGTCCCGCCGCCGCGCACATCGCGAGGATCTGCGTGAACAGTCCCGCCAGCCGGTCCGCGAACCGCGCCCGGAACCGGGAGACCGTGGTGTGGTCGGGGACGAGGTTCCCGGTGACGACCCGGTAGGCGACGTCGACCTGGCAGGCGGCCTCGATCTTCCTCGACGAGACGACCCCCGTGCAGTACGAGTACAAGAGGAGGGCGACCATCATCGACGGGTCGTGGGCCGCCCCGCCGCGCCCGTCAGCCCTGTAGGCGGCCCGGAACTCCGACAGGTCGAACCGTCCTACCGCGTCGAGGACGAACCAGGCCAGGTGGTCTGCGGGCAGCCAGTCGGCGACCGAGGGCGGCAGGAGGAACGGCTGGTCCCTGTCCACGCCCACGAAGTTGTATGCCATGACCCCTATCCTCGCAGGTCAGGGCATGTGTCCGAGGATCCGGGGCGGCGTGGCGCCGATTCGTGCAACAGGCTCGGTTGACTTGGACAATTTGGGCGGCTTCCGACAACGTGTAGAGAGGCGGGGCGTCAACCAGGCCCAAGGGAATCTCGCTCACCATACCGAGAGCCTAACCAGGCCGGTGCCGAGCGGTGCCCAAGTCAGCCGGCCACGAGCACTTCGACCTGGCCGAGTTCCGCGCCGTGCAACTCCCGCTCCACTTCGATGTCGTAACGGGCCTGGGCGTTGATCCAGTAACGATCCGAAAGGCCCAAGGCCCTGGAGAGACGCAGCGCGGTCTGCGGAGTGATACTCCGCTTTCCCGCCAGGATCTGGCCGATGCGCGTCTGCGGCAGGCCGGTCGCCTTCGCCAACCGGTACGCCGATATGCCCAGCGGCTTCAGGAAATCCTCGCGCAGGACTTCGCCCGGATGCACCGGACCGTACAACTTGTCACTCATACCCATTTCTCCTAGTGGTAGTCCACCAACTCAACATTCGCCGGGCCGATATCTGTCCAGGTGAAACAGATGCGATATTGATCGTTCACTCGGATTGAATACTGTCCCGCTCTGTCGCCGACGAGCCTTTCCAACCGGTTGCCCGGCGGCACCCGCAAGTCATTGAGGCTCTCAGCCCAGTCCAATTGCAGCAGCTTGCGATGCGCGGCTCTGTGTAAATGCGCGTCGACACGAGCCACCCGATCACGCCGCCAGACTCTCTCCGTAACACTGTCGGAGAACGATACTATCACATAACAACAGTACTCTATCGGGTCAGTTCGTGAGAAGCGACAGACCCCTTGTTGGTGTTCGCCGCGGCAAGCGTGAGCCAGGGCGCGGTCGCGCCGGGTTTCGCTGTTTGTCGGCAGCGACGTCAGGCAGAGCCCTTACTTTGATGAGGCAGATTGTCGTTTTACACTAATCCGGGTGGCGATCAACTCGGCGGACAGCGCGTTCAAACATGACCCTCCACGAGAGGTCGCACCATAATCGTGAACAACAAACCCCAGAGCTACTGCGACGACCTCACCGCCTGGGCAGAGTCATCCGCACCGGCTATCCGCCCGAGCGCGGTCCTCCACCAGGGCGAGCAGGCACGCGCAGCCTCCCGCGCACTCATAGAGAAGGCGACCGGTGATGACCCCGACGGTCGAGCGCTGGTGCGCGACGCCACCAGGGGGCGACCCACCCTCGACTCTGCCACTCCTGCTGGTTCGTCGCCGCTGTGGCAGGTACGCGCGCCCCGGTCCCTCGACCAAGCCCTGCGCGACCGGGCAAGATCCGAGGGCCGGTCTCTCTCCGAGGTCATCCGAGACGCTGCCACCGCTTACCTCGCAGCCCACCGGTCTGGCTAGTCCTCCGCGTGGGCTATCCACTTGTTGAGGATGGCGGCGGATCGAGGGGCCCTGTCCTCAGGTTTGAGATCACCCAACCCAACCCGTATGGGCGATGCCGTGCGCGCCGCCTGGGCGGGCGGCATCGTCCGTACTTGTAGTCGTCTTGGGCGGCCCCGAGCCGACGGGCTAGACGGTGAACCGGATCGGCACCAGCAGGTACTTGTAGCCCGACTGGGCCTGGCCGTCCGCCTGGCCCTCGAACAGGACCGGCTTGGTGGACGAGTTCATCGACAGGCGGACCTCCGGAGTGCCCATCACCGACAACCCCTCCAACAGGTAGTGCGGGTTGAAGGCGACCGTGATCGGGCTCGTGACCTCTGCCTCGAGGACCTCGGAGGCTTGCGCGTCATCGCCGGTGCCGGCGTTGAGGACCGCCTCGCCCTCCTCGAAGGCGATCTGGACCGGGGTGTTGCGATCCGCCACCAAGGACACACGGCGCACCGCGTCGATCAAGGACTGCACCGACAACACCGCCGAGACGTCGAACGAGTCCGGCAGGAGCTTGCGCACCTGCGGATACTCGCCGTCGATCAACAGCGACGTGGTCTCGCGCCCGGCCGCCGCGAAACCGATGATGTCCGCGATCCCCGGCGCCGTGAGCGACACCTGGATCTCCTCGGTGTGGCCGAACGACTTGGCCACCTCGGTCAGGGTGCGGGCCCGGACCAAGGCGATGCGGGACACGTCCGGCGAGGCGGGCTTCCAGGTCAGCTCTTTGATGGCGAGGCGGTAGCGGTCGGTCGCCAGCAGCGTCAGGTTCTCGCCCTCGATCTCCATCCGCACGCCGGTCAGCAGCGGCAGGGTCTCGTCGCGGGTGGCCGCCACGGCCACCTGGGCCACGGCGGAGGCGAAGTGGCCCGCCTCGACGGCGCCGACCGCCCCGGGCAGGGCCGGAAGCGCCGGGTAATCGTCCAACGGCATGGTCAGCAGAGTGAAAGTGGCCGAACCACAAGTCACGATGGCCTTGGGGCCCTCCAACTGGAGAGTCACCGGCTTGGCCGGGAGCAGTTTGGCGATCTCCGCCAGGAGGCGTCCCGACACCAGGATCTCGCCGGCGTCCTCGACATCCGCGCTGATCTCGACCTTGGCCGAGACCTCGTAGTCGAAACTGGCCAAGGTCACCTGGCCACCCGACTCGAGCGTGGCCTTGATACGCACTCCACTCAGCACCGGGCTCGGCGGCCTGGCGGGCAAAGCTCGTGCCACCCAACCGACGGCGTCCGCCAATATGTCCCTGTCAACCATGAACCGCATGGCATTTCCTCCGAATCGTGTCTATTCCTATATACAACCCTACGCCGCGAGGGGCGAAGTCCGCGGGTGGCCCGCAGCGATGTGGGCTGTCCACAGCCTTCCAAGTTAAGAAAAGTAATCGTAATAGTAGGGGTTGTGGACGCTGTGGGCGACCGGCCGAGTCCCAGGTCACCGGCCGCGGGGGCCTGTGGACCGCCATGTGGGGAGTTGGTGGACAACCGGGGCGGCCTGTGGACCAAGGACGGCGGCGGTCGGGTTGTCCACAGATCGCCCCCGGCCTGTGCCCTCCCGCCACGGCGCTGTCCACCGCTATCCACAGGGTTACCCACAACTGGGGAATTCTTTTCGCCCGGATAAGCACCGCCGCGTTCACCGCGCGTTAAGGTGGCGTTTAGCCGCGAGACCTCCATAAAACCGCTCCTCTACCTGTTGGGCAGGTGATAGGCGGCTGCGGGCGAGGTTCTGATCTGCGCGGACGCTCGGGAACTAGGTGTGACGGAGGTCTCAGTCGAGAGCCTTCGGGATGGCCCTCGCGGCGCGCCTGGCCACCCATTTCAGGTGCTGGACTGTTGTTTGATGCGATAAGTCAGTTCGGCGATCTTGTTGTAGAGGGCTTGTTTCTCCGGGAGGGTGGCTTTGACTTTGTTGCAGGCGTGCAGGACCGTGGTGTGATCGCGGCCACCGAATTCGCGGCCGATGGAAGGTAGTGACAGGTCCGTCAATTCGCGGCATAGGTACATGGCAATTTGGCGGGCCTCGACCAGGCTCCGGTTCCGCGACGGTCCGGCGATCTCCTCGATGGTGAGCGAGAAGTATTGGGCAGTTTGTCCAATTACGAGGCTGGGTGTGATGTCGGTCTCATGATCAGTGATGAGGTCGCGCAACACTATCTCGGCCAGAGGCAGGTCGACCGACTGCGAGTTGAGGTTGGCGAAAGCCGTGACCCGTATGAGTGCCCCCTCGAGTTCGCGGATGTTGGAGGAGACTCGCAGAGCGATGTACTCGAGCACGTCGTGGGGGGCGTCGATCCCCTCCGAGGCGGCCTTCTGGCGCAGGATCGCGATACGGGTCTCCAACTCGGGTGGTAGCACATCCGTTTGGAGGCCGCCCTCGAACCGGCTGGTCAACCGATCCTGGAAGCCGTTGAGCTGTTTCGGAGGGGTGTCGGAGGTGATGACAATGTGGCTGCCGGAGATATAGAGGGCGTTGAAGGTGTGGAAGAACTCCTCCATTGTCTGGCCCTTGCCGGTGAGGAATTGGATGTCGTCTATCAGGAGGATGTCGCAAGTGCGGTAGCGGTATTTGAAGGCCTCCATTTGGCCGGCCTGGACGCAGTTGATGAAATCGTTGGCGAATTCCTCAGACGTGGTGTAGAGGACCTTGAGTCCGGGGTTGAGGGTGAGGGCGTAGTTGCCGATGGCGTGGACCAGGTGGGTCTTGCCGAGCCCCGATCCGCCGTAGATGAATAGAGGGTTGTAGGTCTTGGCCGGTTGTTCGGCGACGGCGCGGGCGGCCGCGGCGGCGAAGCGGTTGGACGGGCCGACCACGAACGACTCGAAGGTGTAGCGGGGCTGGAGATGGGCGTGGTGATGGGGCTCGGGCGTCGCGGTAGGGGCCGGCGGGGCCGCCTCCACTTCCGTGATCACCGGTTCGGAAACGAACGAGTCGGTCAAGGTCGGATCGACGGTGACGGCGAAATTGACCGCCCGCCCGGCCGCGGCCGTGAGCGCCTCGGTCAGCGCCTCACGCAACTGAGACTCTAAGAACTCTTTGGCGTAGTCGTTCTCGACGGCCAGCAGTGCGATGTCACCAGCCATCCCGCGTGGTGACACTAGCTGCAGGAAACCGTGGGCTTGTCCCATTATCCTGCCCGACTTGACGAGGCTGTCCACAGCCGTGTCCCAAAGCTGATCGACATCTTGCGGATCGTTCACCGTCGACTCCTTTCACCGAAAACCAGAGGTCTCAGCCTAGTGCGGGTCCGCCCGCCCGGCGCGAGCACCCGTCACGCAGACCTGGTCGGGAGCGACTGGTCGGCAAGTGGAGCGGCACCGGGACTGGCCCGGCGGCTGCGCGGGAGCCTGCGTGGGCGGCTGCGCGGGCGCCTGTCAGTGGCTGCCAACGCTGCTGGCGCCGACTGCCAGGGGCGGGATCGAGGCCGCTCAGTTTGACCGGGCGGGGGCACGCCGCCTAGATTTTGTTGCGGCTATGCGATGATTCCTGCCCACCCAGCTGGGTGTCCTCTGCGCGGGGACGGACTGATCGCGGTATCGGACTCTACCCCGAGCGCAGTGGGGGTGGAACCACCACCAGCTCCCAGGAGTAGTCAAGTGACCAAGAGGACGTATCAGCCGAACAACCGGCGGCGGGCCAGGACCCATGGTTTCCGCCTGCGCATGCGCACGCGCGCGGGCCGCGCCATTCTGGCCGCCCGGCGCCGCAAGGGGCGCGCGAAGCTGAGCGCGTAAGGGGCCATCATGCTGGCTCAGGCCCACCGCTTGCGGCGGTCGGCCGACTTCAGTTCCGCCATGCGCCGGGGACGGCGGTGCGGCAGTCGGCTCGCCGTGGTGTACGTGGCCGCCGCTCGGGCGACGGAGCTGTCCGATGCCGCCGGGTCGTGGCGAGCCGGGTTGGTCGTGTCCAAAGCGGTCGGCAACTCGGTGGTGCGGCACAGGGTGGCGCGCCGCCTGAGGCACATACTGGCCAGCGAGCTGCCCAAGACGGCCGAAGCGAGAGACGTGGTGGTGCGGGCGCTCGGCCCGGCGGCATCGGCGGACTACAAAGAACTGGAACGAGCGGTCGGGAAATGCTTGCGGCAAGCGGCCTGAGGGACATTCGACCGGTGGGTCGTCGTGTGATGGGAGCCCCAGCGTACCTGCTGGCAGGCGCGATTCGAGGGTACCAGAGATGGGTGTCCCCGCTGTTCGCGCCGCGCTGCCGGTTCTACCCCAGTTGTTCGACCTACGCCATCGGGGCGCTGCGCGTCCACGGACTGTTCAAAGGCGGGGCGCTGGCGTTGTGGCGGCTGGTGCGGTGCCAGCCGTTCTCGGCGGGCGGGGTCGAGCATGTGCCGGCGCCGGGGTCGTGGCGAGGGTAGGAAGCGGAAAGGCGAATTATGGGTTGGTTTGACGCCATCTTGAAACCCATCATGTGGGTGGTGGCCTGGATCATGTACGGGGTGCACCAGTTCGGACAGGTGATCGGGGTCGGGAACGGAGTGGCCTGGGTCCTGTCGATCGTTGTCCTGGTGGTGATCATGCGGGTGATCATGATGCCGCTGTTCCTCAAGCAGATCCGGTCCTCGCGCGGGATGCAGTTGCTGCAGCCGGAGCTGCAGAAGATCCAGAAGCGCTACAAGGGCAAGACGGACCCGGTCTCGCGGCGCCGCATGCAAGAAGAGACCATGGCGCTCTACCGCAAGAACGGCTCGAACCCGATGAGCGGCTGCTGGCCCGTGCTGGCCCAGTCGCCGTTGTTCTTCGCCCTGTTCCGGACCCTCTACGCGCTCACCGATTTGGCCAAGGGCAACTACAAGGGGGGCGACTCGATCGGCCCGATCGACCAGTCCGTCGCCGACGACATAATCAACACCCATCTGTTCGGGGCGCCGCTCTCCGCCACCTTCCTGAACGACGAGACCTGGGGCGGGGCCTCGCCGGTGGCGGTGCGGATCGTGACGGTGATCCTGATCGCCCTCATGTCCGTCACCACGTTCACCACCCAGCGCCAGCTGACCATGAAGAACATGCCCGCGTCGGCCATGGACAACCCCATGTTCCGGACCCAGAAGATGATGATGTACATGATGCCGGTCATCTTCGCGGTCTCCGGCGTGAACTTCCCCATCGGCGTGCTGATCTACTGGTTCACCACCAACCTCTGGTCCATGGGCCAGCAGTTCTTCGTCATCCGCAACATGCCCGCGCCGGGTTCGGAGGCGGAGACGCGTCTGAAGGAGCGGAAGGCCAAGAAGCGCTTACGCAAGGGCTTGGGACCGGAAGAGGAAGGGGTGGACGATGCCGCCGCCCCGGCCTCCGCACCGCCGCCTGCCCAAAGGGTGCAGCCTAAGCGGACGAGCCGGGCGCAGCGCCGTTCGGGACCGCTTCAGGCCGCCAATCCCTCGCCCGGCCCGGACGATCCGCGTCGAGAGATCGAGCCGAGCGACGCCGAGCCTGAAGGAGTGAAGGACGCGACCGCTGATGGTGGTTCGGGGAAATCAGTGGACAACACCGGCAAGACGTCTGGCGCAGCCAAGTCCGGAAGCGCGAGGGCCGGAGGCGCCGGGGCCCGGACAGGGAAGGCTGGGGCCGCGAGCGTGAGGACCGGAAGTGCCGGGGCCAGGAGCGCGAAGCCTGGTAGGGCCGGTGGCGGCGGCAGTGCCGAGAAGACTGATGCCAGCGCGGAATCAGCCAGTGGTTCGAGCAAGCCTGGTGGCTCCACAGCCGGGAGCCAGCGCCAACAACCGAAGAAGCAATCCCGCAAGAAGCGGAAGTGAAGGAGAATGTCAGTGAGTGAGACTGATCAGGCCGCGGTGGCCCAGACCCGGAGCGTCGAGAAGCTGGAGGAGGACGGCGAAGTCGCCGCCGACTACCTGGAGGAACTGCTCGACATTGCCGACATCGGCGGCGACATCGACATCGATGTGGACCACGGGCGGGCGGTGGTGGCGATCATCTCGGAGGATCCGTTGGACCACAGCCTCGACCGGCTGGTCGGTCCTGACGGCGAGGTGCTGGACGCGCTCCAGGAACTGACTCGGATCGCGGTCCAGACCAAGACGGGGGAGCGGTCGCGCCTGATGCTCGACATCTCCGGCTTCCGGGCCGCGCGGCGGGAGGAACTCCGCACTGTGGCCCAAGGAGCGATCGAGGAGGTGCAGGCCAAGGGCGTGAACCTGGCGTTGGAGCCGATGAACGCGTTCGAGCGCAAGGTGGTCCACGACGCCGTCGCCGAGGCGGGATTGGTGAGCGAGTCCTCCGGCGTCGATCCGGAACGTCATGTGGTGATCAGGCCGGCTGCGTGAGGGAGTTCTTCGGCCCGGCGTTGCCAGGGGTCGAACGCCTCGCGGCGCTCCTCGAGGCTCACGCCTCGGAGCGGGGGCTGATGGGGCCGCGCGAGGTGGACCGTTTGTGGGAGCGCCACCTGGTCAACTGTGGCGCCCTGGCGCCACTGCTTCCTGATTCGGGCTTGGTGATCGATGTCGGTTCCGGTGCGGGGTTGCCGGGTTTGGTGTTGGCGTTGCAGCGTGGGGACTTGGACTTCGAGCTGGTCGATTCGATGAGGCGGCGGACTGACTGGTTGAACGAGGTTTCAGCGACCCTGGGATTGACGAATGTGACCGTGACGCGGGCGCGGGCAGAAGAATTGGCCGGGCGCGAAGCGGCGGCCGTGGTCTCGCGGGCGGTGGCGCGACTGGACCGGTTAGCCGGTTGGACCGCGGGCTTGCTGGCACCGGGCGGCGTGTTCTTGGCGTTGAAGGGATCTGGCGCTGGAGAAGAGTTGGCTGCCTGCGGCGGATCGCTGACAAGGCTTGGTTTGATGGGCGCCGAGGTGATGGAACTCGCCCCGGTGATTGGCGTGGAGCCGACCTATGTGATTAAGGCCGTCCGGGCCGCCTAATCGCTTGGCCCGAGGGGCGCTAGCACAGGGAAAGCGCCCACAAATAGCGCCCACAAATATGCTAGGGTGTCTCGCTGACCGCCCGAAGGAGGACACCCAGATGAGTTCAATGTCTGAATCACCGTTCCAGAAAGAGGGCCCGGTTGACTTTGAGGACCTCGACCAGTTCTACTCGGACCCGAAGATCGCACCGCCTGAGGGCGGAAGACCGTTGACACCCGCGGAGTATGAGGGCTTGATTGACTACCTGTTCGGTTCGCGGCAAGTGGCCCTCGAGTTCGCGGGGCCGGGGCGGCCGCGCTTGGACGAGGGCAGGCAGGCATCGCCCTCGGTACGTACCCGGTTGACTCCGGAGACGTATGACCAATTGCGGAGCTTGGCGAAACAGTCGGGGCGATCGGTGAGCGAACTCTTGCGAGAGGGCGTCGAACTGGTGCTTGCGAAGGCGGCGATGTCTGCTCGCATGCGAATGGAGGAATCTGACCGGCCAGGCGGCGAGCCGGACAGGCTCGTTGCCGTGTAGCGGTGGACGCGCCTCGGGTCGAGGCACAGAGTGGCCCGGACAGGGAACGATGTTTCACGTGAAACATCGCTATCGGTCGGCGGCCTTGTGCAGGCACACTGGTCTGTCCGCTACCACGATCACTGCTTGACGCCATCCGTGGTTGGCGTCGCGATACTCAGCATCGTTGTGGGGCCATGCGGTCAGGCCAAGCATGTTACGGGCGCTGGACGCCCCCGCGCCGAGGATACCGCGGACATGGGCGCTGGACACGTTATCCACAGGCCGGGCCGCCGCAGGGCGACAGCGGGGCGGCCACCCGTCATACTTGTTGGGTGTCCTTTCGAGAACTGGCCCCAGGCGATGTTTCACGTGAAACGGGAGCGCCGGAAATGAGCGACACACCGCTCGGCGACCAGGCGGCCGCCGATGTGGCACGGCGGCTGCGGTTGCGAGGCAAGACGTTTCCACGTCCGGACACGACCCGCGTGATCGCGGTGGCCAACCAGAAGGGCGGGGTCGGCAAGACTTCGACGGCGGTGAACATCGCCGCCGCTCTGGCGGTCGGGGATCAGCGCGTGTTGGTGGTCGATGTCGATCCACAGGGCAACGCTTCGACGGCGTTGGGGATCGAGCACCACGCGGACGTGGCCTCGGTGTACGACGTGCTGCTCGGCGGGACGGACATGGCCGAGGCGATCAGACCGTGCCAGGCACAGGACAACCTCTGGTGCGTGCCCGCCACCATCGACCTTTCGGGCGCCGAGATCGAACTGGTCAACGAGCCGAAGCGGGAGTACCGCCTCCACGAGGCCATCGGCGATCTGCGACGCCATCTGCGCCGGGTCGGTGAGGCGCCGCTGGACTACGTGATCATCGACTGTCCGCCCTCGTTGGGACTATTGACGCTGAACGCCTTCGTCGGCGCCAAAGAGGTCTTGATTCCGATCCAATGCGAGTACTACGCGTTGGAGGGGCTGTCGCAATTGCTCCGAACCATCCGCCTGGTGCGGGACTCGTTGAACGCGGAGTTGGCGGTCTCGGCCATCCTGCTGACCATGTACGACGCCCGGACCAATTTGGCCCACGACGTGGTCCGAGAGGTCAAGGAGCACTTCCCTGGAGAGGTCATGCGGGCCACAATCCCCAGATCAGTCCGCGTGGCCGAGGCGCCCGGGTTCGGCCAGACCGTGATCACCTACGACCCGAATTCAACCGGCGCGCTCTCCTACATGGAGGCGGCGCTCGAACTGGCAGAACGCGCTGGAGGCGATCATGGCTGAGAGAAGGACCGGACTTGGCAAAGGGCTGGGGGCTCTGATCCCGCCGGGGCCGAGCGGGGGCCAGGGGGACGGGCAGAACCACGCGGGCGGCTCCACGCTCCTCGGGACCGGTGGTGCCAAGAAGACGCGACGACCGGTGGACTTGCTGTTCACTTCGTCGACCGGACCCGGCGACGCGCCGTCCGGCCAGGCGGTGACCGGGGCACGCGATGGTGGGCGCGATCAGGAGCGGGAAGGACGCGCATCGGGTGGCGATGCGGCAGGATCCGCTGACACGACCAGTCCGGGGGAGATGACATTGGTCGCGGTGCCGGGCGCGGAATTCGCCATGATTCCGGTCGCGGCGATCAGCCCGAACCCGCGCCAGCCGCGCGAAGTGTTCGATGAGGAAGCCATCCAGGAACTGGCCGACTCGATCAAAGAGGTCGGCTTGCTTCAACCAGTGGTCGTGAGGCCTAGCGGCGAACCAACTGCACAGGGCGCGGGCGACCCGCGCGGCGCCGGGGACGCGCAGCAGTACGAGTTGGTCATGGGGGAGAGACGTTGGCGGGCCAGCCAACTGGCCGGAGCGATCGAGGTTCCCGCCATCATTCGCACCATCGAGGACTCGGACCTGCTGCGGGACGCGTTGCTGGAGAACCTGCACCGGGCGCAGCTCAACCCGCTGGAGGAGGCGGCGGCCTACCGTCAACTGCTGGACGATTTCTCCTGCACCCAGGAAGAGCTGGCCGTCAAAGTGGCCCGCTCGCGTCCACAGATCTCGAACACGCTGCGACTGCTGAGACTGCCGCCGTTGGTGCAGCGGCGGCTGGCCGCCGGGGTGCTCTCGGCGGGCCACGCGCGGGCGCTGTTGTCATTGGACGATGCCGCCGCGATGGAGCGGATGGCTCAGAAGATCGTGGCGGAAGGCCTGTCCGTCCGCAGCACGGAGGAACTGGTCTCATTGGGAGAGGTTCCTCAGCCGGTCGCCAAGGCGAAGAAGGCGACCGTCCGGCCCGGCGGTCAGCGCCGCGCCCTCGACGACCTTCAGGAGCGCCTGGCGGACCGTTTCGACACGAAGGTGGGCGTGGCTCTGGGCAAGTCCAAAGGTCGCATCACGATCGAGTTCGCCTCCTTGGCGGACTTGAACCGCATAGTGCAGTTGCTCGACCCGGCCGATCCCGGAGTGCTGAAGCAATAGCGGGTCCACCGCGACACGGCTGACCGGCAGACCGAGTCGTTGCCTCGGTGGTCTTGCCTGGAGTGGCGAATCACCGCGGCGACGCCCCATCCGCGGATTGGTGCCCGTGCCCAGTTCCCCGCGGCGGTGACGAGTTCAGCCAGAAACGGCTCCGACAGGTATCTGTTGAACTCTCCAAGCCGCAAGCGGCGGCCTGCAGAGGCAGACCCGCGCTCATGTCAACGTGTCGGCGCGATGGGCGGCCAACGCCAGCGGCAGCCAGGTCAGCCAGTCGGAGCCGGGGGTGTGGTGGCGCGGCCAGACGGCGTCGCGTCGCCGCAAGTCGGTGGCGTTCTGGCTGGTCACAGGATCGCGGGTGCCGCCGGTCTCCCGCGTCGAACCCCCGAGAGCCTGGGCACGACGCCCAGGTCAACGTCTCAGCGTCTTGGTTAGCCAGCGTCTGGGACCGCAACAGGTTCAGACGGGGCCAGCGGGGGAGGCGAGGTCAGGCAGCAGCGGCCGCGGAGGTGTTGCCCGAATTCTGAGGAGAGGACGACCAGTGGTGGCCGGGGCTGTTCTGGTGCAGCCAGATGGCGTTGCGCAGCCGCAATCCGGTGACGTTCATGGCTCGGGCGGCGGCATCCAGTAACGCGATGGCACCCTCGCCGGTCACGGATTCGCCGGTGGCTGCGGACGCGAAATCGGTCAGCCACGGGTCCGATGGCACGGTCTCGATCCCGGCGGCCAGGAGCAGGCGGCCCCAGCTCAGGCCGGAGTGCTGGGACGGAAGCTCGTTCCAACGCCGCTGGAAATCCGTGAACTGTCCGGAGGACCGGGTGTAGCCGTCACGGAGCCGCGCCACGTCTTCGAGGCCAGCGGCGATAGCGGCCTGGCCTGCCAAGAGGACCACGCTCGCCTTGTACGGGGCGGCGTCGCGGGAGTAAACGCGCTGGTGGTTGCCGATCCGATCCATCCAAGGATT
>JAISCU010000422.1 GCA_031265345.1 Bifidobacteriaceae bacterium | reverse complement strand
GGAAAGCGCTCCGCCACGTCACCATGTGCCCCCAAAAGATCGGGCTGATCGTCGCCGCGGCACTCGTCCTCACCCATCTGAAATACCCATCAAACTACCCTTGGTGAGAAAACCTCATTCATTGTAACCACGGGACATGAACTTTGCCTCGGGAGTGCGCGTCGTCCCCCAGTGGACCCATTCCTTGCCGTTCATGCATCGCTGCTTCGCCCCATTCGAGTACTCCAACCCGGGTTCGCAATCCGCAGCTATCACTGTGGGGGCATCAGTCAGCGCAAGATTCCGAACGACGGTTGTCTCCGGCACCGCGACTGGGGCGGAAGACGCTTGCGCTGCGACCGGATGCGCAATCACCGCGCCGACCATAGTGACCGCAATCACCGCTACGCCACAAACGACGCGTTTGAGCCATACCTGAACGACACCGGACATGCATCTCTCCTTCACTCGACCCTGAGTACCATGGCGAGCGTACCAGCCTGAGTACGGGTACGGTCGGCCGCCGAGCACGGCCCGCTACACTGGGCCTCGTGGCGTTCGATAGATTCGCGGTGCCGGATTCGAGGCAGACGGTGGACCCGCAGGACTACCTGAGGGCGGGCCTTCCGCGCCCAGGTTGGCAAACGGGCTTGCACGCGCGGCCCCCCAGAGACGCTGCGGCGGTGGCCACTCCGATGCCGGACCTGTCGCGGTTGCCACCGGACGCGGAGGAGCCGTGGGCCTACACCGCGGTGGACG
The DNA here is from genome assembly GCA_031265345.1 of Bifidobacteriaceae bacterium. Next base: position 19,048 of record JAISCU010000422.1, on the reverse strand, counting down.
GGGACGGCAAGCCGGTCGAGGTGGCCTATGCGCGGACCGACCGTTATCTGGTCAAACCGGCGCGGTGGCAGTTCGCCTCGGGAGAGAAGATCGTGGGTGTAGCGAGACAGCCTTTCGGGTCCTACGGGTTCGAGTTGGGCGATCCGGAACCGTGGCAGGAGACGAGGATGCGGGAACTCCCTGATCCGGAGACCGCGACTATCGTGACTGCGGACCCGTCTGTCTTCATCGCGGGGTTGCGCCCGTCGAAATTCCGGCCCGACGACGCATTGTTCATCTCGATGGCAATGGCAATCGAAATCGAGCTTTACGTGAGCCGCCGCGCCGATGAGGATCGCGGTCGGATGCAGGGATCCCTGTGGTCGTACTCGGTGCCGGTCCCTCTCGACCTGGAGGTGCTGTGGGCGTATCGGGAAATGGCGTTCCGCACGCGGGGTGCATGCAGGCGGGGCGAGTTGGATCGCACCGATCTGTTGTGCGCGGCCACGGCGGCCATCTATCGGGCACCGATGTACACGATGAAGCCGGAGGCCTATAAGGGGGCGGGGAACGGCCTGAAGGTGCTCAAGTACGGCAAAACGCGCAACAAGGACGCGAACGACGAACCTGTTGAGGTGGACGACACGCCGCGATACCCCGTCCTTCCGCCGGAATTCTTGTGCACGCTCGACGAGCAGGGACTGGGCGAGTGGTGGGCCGGCGGCGCGCATGGCTCCGCTGAGCGCGATGGCGATCAGAGCGCGTCATGACGTATCAGCAGCCCAGTGCCCCTGCGGGTCGTTCGCGGGATTGTTCGTCTGCAACGGAGGAGTTCCCATGCGGGTAATCATCAGGGGAGCGCGGTCACGGAATGACTCGCGGGGTCGGGAGCGTGGATATCCGGCACGACCTGTGAACGCCATGTTTGGTGTCGTCGTGGCCGTCGGCCTCGCTGTCGGCTGCGAGTCAAAGGACCAGGAGGAGCCGCCACCCGCGTCGGGTTCGCCGACCGATGAGGCTGTGGTGGTGGCGCGCCAGGCTGACGCGGCGCAGGCGCTGGCGGAGTGCCTCGGAGAGTACGGGATCGAGACTGACACGACCGGGCGGGTCGCGGTGGATGGCTACAACGCGGATTTCGTGTTGGTGTGGCCGAAGCTGACGGCCGATTCGCATGTCCTGATCACGCCCGATGGAAGTGAAGAGATAACGGGCGACCATGACGCCGACGAGATCGACCGGTCTAAGCCCACGCTGATCGACGGCGACCGGGACCTGTCAGAGGAGTACACGGAGTGCATCGAGTCGAGCGGCTATTTCATACCCAGCAGTGAGACTGATTCCACCGAGAAATAGGGGCCGCGACAGAGTCAGGCCGTCAGCCCGGTGATCCAGCCCGCCAGCCAGGCGACCGGAGAATCGGGGCCGGTCGCGAGCACTAGCAGAGCCAGAACCAGGCCGATCCAGTAGGGGATCCAGCCGGGACCCCAGTAGACGCGCATCAAGGGCTTGGAGGCGAGTTGGGCCAGCCACGCGAGCAAAGCCACCACCGCCAAGACCCACGGATGGGACGGCAGTCCCAACACGTCGAGAGGCAGCACCGACTGGGCCAGGGAGTAGTCGAAGACCTCTCGGTGGGATGCCGAACAAGCAGAGCCGCAGGCGTCGTAGAACAAGCCCGACAAGGCTGTCAACAGCGCGGCGATCACGAACACCCAGGACCAGGACCGCGCCAAAGCCGCGCGCCGGAAAGCCGCCGAGACCCGGCGCGCGATGTCGACCGATCGCTCGTTCGGCTGCCCGCGATCCGCCAGGATGGTGGTGGGCCGTCCCGCGGTCATATGCCGGAGCCAGGAGGACAACAGATCGCCAATGATCCAACCGGCCGCTACCACCAGCGGCGCCGCCCAGACGTGAGTCCGCTCGACATAGGAACCGCTCATGGTCGTCACCCAAAAGGCCCCAGCAGCCACCAGCCCAGCGCTGACCACCGCCCCGCGCAGCCGCCCGGCTGGATTCTCGAGCATCCAGTCGACCGCCGTGATCAACGCAACCGCCACCAGGGCGAAGCCCAAGACGGTCAGGGACTCGATGGGCCAAGAACCCGTCAGCCGGCCACCGCTCGACAGCGCCCAGCCACCCAGCGCCGCGTAGACCAGCGCCACGAAGGCCCGCCAGCGCAATTGGGCCATTAGCTGACTGGTGATGTGGCCGCGCCGGGCGGCCTGCATCTCCAGTTCGGTCTGCTCCATCTCCGCACGGGCGGTCTGCTCTTGAGCCTCGCGCCGGGCGGTCTCCTGACGCGTACGCAGGGCGTTGTCGACGGACACGGCCTCGGTCAACACAGCCACGGCCGCCAATCGACCCAGAGGACCAGCCATGCTCGCGGCGGCGGTCGGACCGGGCGAACCAGACCCACCAGACCCACTAGACCCACTAGACCCACCAGACCCACCAGGGGCGCCCAACGGCGCGCCAAGAGGAGCATTCGACGGACCCGCCACCAGGCCCTCCAGCCAGAACGCCCCGGCGGTGTCGCGCTGCTTGATCGATTGACGCAGCGCGGCCACCAGAGGCTCACCGTCCTGAGCCCCCAACGCGATTGAGAAGAACTGCCCGATCAGCGCCTTCTCCCGCACTCCCACCAGGGCTTCGAGCTTCGAATCAGGCACCGATTGACGCACTTGCCGAACCTGCTCGCGCCATTCGTCCAGTCGCAGATCGGCCATGCCCAAGCGCTCGCCCAGCACCCGCTCGGTCGCTCGCAGGGAGGCGAGAGCCCGCAGCACCCGCTGGTCGCGCACGGCCAGCAGCCAATTGACCGCCCGTTCGGGATCGATCGAGCCGTCAACCGCCGCACCCGTCGGCCCGTCCGCCCCGCCTCCCGGTTGCCAACCACCAGCCAGCACGATGCCGCGCCCCAGGGTCGCATCGTCCAGCACCAGTCCCCGAAACTCGACCGGGGAACCAGGATCGAGCGCGGCTTGCAGACGCACGAACCGCGCCCCGGCGCAGCTCTCCAGTCGCAGTTCCTCGACCGCTCGCGCGCCTTCGGCGCTGGCCTCCAACCATTGCTCCAGCGCCGGATCAATCGGGCCGCCGACCTGCCCGCCCCCGAGCGCGCCCGCCTGCCCCGCGAGCAACGCCTCGGCCGCGGCCCAATCGCGACGCATGGCGGCGACCAGTTCCCGGCCGGATGCCACCGGATGGCCGTTGAAAACGAATTTGACGCCCGCGAGCGCCGTTGGCCTGGCCCGCCCGATCATGCCAGAAGCTCCACCCGACGCCCCGCCCAAGGGCCGCGTGCGCTGAACCGGCGGGTCGCGCCCCTCCAACCAGGCCGAGACCTGGTCATGGCCCCACCGCCCGGCAGGGTCTTGGGCGAGCAGACCGTCCACCAGGTTCCGCCAGCGTGGAAGCCCGGAGCCCGAACCGATCCCCAGCGCCTCGGTCGTGTAGAGGCCGCGCATCACGATGGGACGGATCTGGACATCGGGCAGCAGCAGCCCGGAGGAATCGGCCAGCAGATGGCGCCCGGCCAGCAACTCGTAGATGATCGCGCCCAGCGCCCACCAATCGACGGGTGCTTTCTGCACGCCCTCATGGACTTCCGGCGCGGCCCAGGCGAAGGTTGCTTTGATGGTTGTGAACTGGGTCAACTCGAACTGTTCGCGGGCCACCCCGAAGTCGGTCAGCACCAGGTCCGGCTCCGGTGTCAAGGCGCGGACCAGGACGTTCTGCGGCTTCAAGTCGCGGTGCGTGATCCCGAGGCCATGTATATGGTGCAGCGCCTCGGCCAATTCCCGCACGATGTGCGGCATCCGCTCCACCGCGATCCGCCCGCCCGCCCGCGTCCGCAGGTCCGCCAGTGTGCCGTTGGGACAGTATTCCTGCACTTCCCAGGGCACGCCGTGGCTCTCGCCGTGGTCGAGCAGCCGCACCACATGCTGCGGTTCCGCCTGGTACAGCCGCGCCAGCACGCCCCGGTCCAGTTGGTCGGAGTACCGGTACAGCTTGATGACGACCTCGGCCCCACTCGACCGCTCCCGGCAGACCACCAGGTCGGCCTGCCCGGCCGAGACGTTCAGGGTCCGCTCGGGTTGGTAGCGCTCCAGCAGTTCCGGCGGCAGGTTGGTCCGCATCCAACCACCGCCACCGACGATGCCGCTCCCAGACCCCGCCGCCCCACCCGTCTCGAAGGCCGTGGCTGGCTGGGCAGCCTTTGGGGTCGAGGCCAACGACTCGAAGATGGTCGGCGCGGGCCGGTCGCGCTCGGGCGGATGACCTGCGCTCATGGCTCGCTCCGCTCGCCGCCCCTGGCAAGGGCGTCCTCGCTGGCAGGGACATCGTCCCTGGGAAGGACGCTGCCGCCGCCAAACGTGCCCACCTGGACCTCGACCGCCTGCCCGAGCCGGAACGCCACCGGCAACGGGCGCACCACCGGTTCACGACCGAGGCGCTCGCCGTCCAGCCAGGTGCCGTTGGTCGATCCCAAGTCTTCGATCACCGCCGACCCGCCGCGCACGGTGACGCTGGCATGGCGGCGCGACACGCCATACATTCCCGCGAGCAGCCCTGCCAATGGCGACTCCGTCTGATCGCGCCCCAGCACCACCCGTTCTCCCGCCGCCAATTCGACCGAACGTCCCGCGACCGTTAAGTTAACCGTGCCGAAAGCCGCCGCCAGCAGCGGGAAGCCGCAAGCCGGACAGTCGTCCGTGCCGGGGCCCAACCCGCCCAGCCCGCATTCGGGACAGGCACCCGGCGCCTCCCCGGCTGAACCGTCAACCAATAAGTCGTCTGGAGACTTAATGGTTGAGCCCTGGGCATGGGGGCTCAAGCTGACCTCGGGAGAGGGGCGGGCGGCATCGGGCGACCGGTTCCTGGCCGGGCGCGCCCCCTCGCCCAGGAAGTCGTCTGGAGACTTATTGGTTGACGCCTCGCCCAATAAGTCGTCTGGAGACTTAATGGTTGAGCCCTGGGAATGGGGGCTCGAGCTGACCTCGGGAGACGGGCTAGCGGCATCGTCCAAAGAATTGAACGCGGAGGCAGTGGCCGAGGTGGTGATGGGGCTCCCGCAATTCGGGCACATGACCGCGTCCCGGTCGACGGGTTGGCCGCAGACCTCGCAAGTCGAGGGCGCGGTCATGACCCCGGCACCGCCCGAGCCGCCGCGGCCGGCCTCACGATCATGCCGCTCATGGGGCCAACACGACCTCGTACCCGCTGTCGGTGCCTTGGATGATGTCCGCCACGGTCAGTCCCCCGGGGCCTGGCGGCGTGGCGAAGATGGCGCGGGCCAGCGGATTCACCAGTACCGGCTCCAGGGCCAGGGCGATCCCGCGACCGCCCGCCGAAGTGTGCTCCGGCGCGGTCATGGCGGCGACCGCTTTGGCGCGGGCGGGATCGGCGATCCGGACCGCCGTGCCGCATTCGAGCGCCACGCGGGTCAGCGCGTTGTCGATGAAACGGTTGGCCAATTCGACGGCGATCGGGCGCGAGATGGGTCCGAACACGACGATGTTGTCGCCGATCCGTCCGCGCAACTCCGGCCGGCCGAGCCCGCCCTGCTCGCGCGGCAGCTTGAAGAAGCGATCCATCGATCCCCGGACCAGATGCTCGTAGGTGGCGACGGCTTCATCGGAACCGGATTCAAGTAATCCCAGTGAACTGGCCTCCGCCGCGCCGACGTTCGACGTGAAGATGATCATGGTCTCGGCGAAGGACACCGTCTCGCCGGTTCCGCTGGTCAGCCGCCCGTCGGAGAGGATCTGCAGGAATTTGTCGAAGACGCGCGGATGGGCTTTCTCCATCTCGTCGAACAGGACCACCGTGAACGGCCGCCGCTTGATGGCGTTGATGAGTTCGCCGCCGGCGCTGTGCCCCACGTAACCTGGCGGGGCGCCGATCAGTCGCGTGTCCGATCCTTCCTGGCTGAACTCGCTCATGTCGAACCGGATCATGGCCCGCTCGTCCCCGAAGACCAGCTCGGCGATGGCCTTCGCCATCTCGGTCTTGCCCACGCCGGTCGGCCCGGCCAGCACCATCACCCCGCGCGGCGCCCCTCCGGGCCGCACCTGGTGGGCCGAGGTCAGCCCCAGCGCCGAGCGCATGACCAGGTCGAGCGCCCTGCGGACTGCCCGCGGCTGCCCTTTGACCCGGCGCTCCAAGGTGGTCTGGCCGTCCATGATGCGCTCGCGCAGCGCCTCGCCCTGCCAGGGGTTCTCCGACACGCCCAACCGGTAGGTCCTGGCGGCCTCCTCGATCCCGGCGTTGAGCCCACCGGTCGCGCGGGCCAGCTGGACTATCTCCACCATGCCCTTCAGCGTCAGCCCCTCGGTGGCGGCCACCAGCCTCTCGACCAATTGCCTGGTCCGGTCGCCGTTCGCCTGCGCGGCGCTGGCTTGTGCCCGGACGAGGGCGCTCGCGAGGCGCCAACGGGTGTCGAGGTCCGGCACGGGGATGGCGACTTGGCGGACGGAATCGCCCGTGGCCATCCAGGGCGGCAGATCGGCGGTCTTGTCGACCAGCCAGAAGACCGGGTGTTTGAGCGATGACCGACGGAAGGAGGGATGGAAGAAAGTCAAAGCAGGTTCGTGCGAGCGGTTGGCGGCCTTCAGCGAGGCGAGCATGGCGCGTTGCAGAGCGCCCTCGGGTTTGCTGGCGTCGGGGAGCTGAGAGGTGTAGTCGATCACCAGGGCGAGACGGGCATCGGACTCCGCACGCTGCCCACGGGCCGAGGTCACCCAGGCGCAGACGCGGTCCAGTTCAGCGAAATCGGCGCAGTCGAAACTGTCCAGCCTGTCCCCGAAACTGGCTTTGAACTGGTCCGACACCTGCTCCGCGGTGAGCCGGCCGGGCAGCATTATGAGGCGCAACCCGTCCAGCGGGTCGTAGACCAGCATCCCGTCGAACCCGTTGGCCTCCAGCACGCGCCCCAGGGCTGTCAGCGTGTCGACGGTCGGACCGCCCTCGCCCCCCACCAGGTGGATGTCCCTGATGCCGCCGTGGACCACGAACAGCACCGTGGCCGAGAGCCCCGCGTTGACCGAGCGCAGCCAGAGCGGCGTTGTCCGCGCACGGGAGTCGAAAACGTTCTCGGCCGGGGCGCGGTGGGCCGGAGTATGGCTCGGGGCGCTTTGGTCGGGCGGCGGTTGGCTGGTCATGGTCACCCCAATCCCTGGGCTTCGTTGTCCGATGCCGCGCGCCTAGCCCCGCGCTTATCCGGCGCTCGCCGCGTGGAGGCGGCCCGGCTGTTGGCGGTGTGCCGGGCGACGGCATCGGCGGAGTGTGCCATGGCCACTTCGCCGGGCTGGCGCTGGAAGTCCAACTTGGCGCTCACGCCATGGGTCGCGAGGGCGCTCGGCAACTGCAGGACGTCGACGCAGGTGGCTTCCTCGGCGGCGAGGTGGTTCTGGGGCGAGTCCGGGCGCAGCGCGACCACCCGGCTGAACAGCTTGCCTTGGTCCGAGACCTGCAACCGCAGGAGGTGCCCAGGCAGGTCGGGGCGCTGGGCGTGGACCATGTGGCGCGTGTCGGGCGTGGTCGCGGCGGCCTGGGCTGGGTCCAACGGCGCGCCCATGGTGTAGCCCATCTCGGTCAAGACCTGTTCCAGGCACTGGGTGGCGTAGTCCGCGTCGGCCTTGCGCCTGTCCTCCTCGAGCAGCGCGTGGGCCTCGCGTCGGATGGTCTCGACTTCTGCCGTGCTGGTGGCGTTGGCGGCGAGCTGGCGCAGCGCCTCGGCGGCGGGAGCGTCGATGTGGGCTATGCGCAATACCGCGTGCTCCGCCTCGATCTTGACGGTCCTCGCCTGCCGGGCGGCCTTGAGTTGATCCGCCACCGAGGCCTCGAAGACCAACAGTTCGGCGTCGCTCCCCGGATGCGGGCCAGCGGCTGCGAGGCGGCGAGCTTGTTCGGCCAGGACATCGAAGGCACGGTCGTCCTCGATTTCGCCTGCGGCGCGCAAAGCCCTTTCGAGGCGGGCGGCCAGGTCGGTGGCAGCCGAATGGGTGGCATCGGGAGCGGGTTCGTCCCGAAAAGCCAGCAGCGCGGAATCGGCGGGGGGAACTCGAGCGATCGGGGCCAGGCCAGCGTCGGCGGAAGCTTCGGTCCGGGCGGTCTCATTGACATCGGCGGCCGGAAGCCCAGTGGCGAGGGCAGCGGGTGCGGCGTCGGCGGCGGGAAGCCCAGCGGTCGGGGCCTGTTGGGTGCCACCTGCGGGCCGAGCGGCATCGGCGGCGGGTTGGCCCAGGCCCAAACTCAGCCTGATCGGCGAGTCCGGAGCCAAGGCCGCGGCGGCGAGGGCGGCGCGCTGACGGTCGCGGGCGGCATCGACCCTCAGCGCGGCTTGCTGATTGGCTGCGACTAGGGCTTCCTCCCAGGCGCGCATGTCCTCGAGGGCCTCGGCGGCGGGCGGCGAGGGAATGGCCGACGGGGTGGCGCCGTCGATGACCGCCAACTGGCCCCTGAGCTTGTCTCGTAACGACAGGCAGCGGGCGCGGGTCTGCATGACCTCGCGGCGTGCGAGCTCCTCGGCGGCGAGCACCATCAGGTGATACCCCTTGGGACCGCTCACTCGCCGCCTCCTGCTGTCGCCCGGTCTGGTCGTCGCCGCGTCGCCGCGAAGGGCGAAGCCGCTGCTTGGAAGGCTACCAGCCGCGTCCAGCCTCGGGTGTTTGGCGGTGGTTCGCGGAGTCTCCCGGGCGGTCGGCGGAAGGTCTCCCAGCGTGATCGGCAGAGTTTTGGGCTCGCATCCGACACGACCGATTTGTGGGACTGCAACCGCCGTTCTGCTCGGCGCGCGGGACACGGAGATGCGAAAGTTTCGCTCATCGGGGTGCCGCGCGAGCTAACGCCAGTGCCCTTCGCGAGGTCGGAGTACAGTCAGGAGAGCAGAGGCGCCAAAGAAAGTTTCGGATCAGGTGACCGTGCGATTTGGTCCGTTGGGGCGCCTCGCGCTGGGTCCGGCACGGTCAAATTGCTACTAGCACGTGATTCGGTCCGGCCGAGCCACGTCAGATCAAGGATCACTAATGGAGACAGTCAGGTGCCCCGAGACCGCCTACTCGCACCGGTTGGGCAAGGCCATTCTTCGGGTTTCGGATTCCGGGGGCCCGTTGGCGAACACGGAAGTCACCGTGGCCCAGACCGGGCACGCCTTCTTGTTCGGCGCGACGGGCTTCGAGGCGGTGCCCGGTTATCAGGCGAATAGCTGGCCGGCGGGGCAGCGCGAGGAAGTATGGGACCACGAGGCGCAGCGGAGGTGGCTGGAACTGTTCAATCTGGCGACCCTGCCCTTCTATTGGCGCCGTTATGAGCCGGTGGCCGGCACGACGATCGAGGCCCAGGTCAGAACCGCCGCTGAGTGGTTCCGTCAGAAGAACGTGACGATGAAGGGCCACCCGCTGACTTGGCACACGCTGGCGCCGGAATGGCTTTCGGGACGCACCGAGGCCCAGGTCGAAGCAGCATTGCGGGGCCGGGTGCGACGCGAGGTCGGCGCTTTCGCGGGCCTGGTGGACTGGTGGGACTCCGTCAATGAGTCCGTGATCGCGCCCGTCTTCGACAAGGAGGCGAACGCGATCACGCGACTGACGCGTGCCAAGGGACGCCTGCATGTGTTGCGACTGACTTTCGAGGAGGCGCTCAGGGCCAACCCGGAAGCGCGACTGCTGCTCAACGACTTCGACCTGTCGACCGCCTACGAGTGCCTGATCGAAGCTGTTCTGGAAGCCGGTCTGCCTGTGGCGGCGATCGGTCTGCAGACGCACATGCACCAAGGATTCAGAGGCGAGGACGAACTCGATGAGATCATTGACCGATTCGCCCGGTACGGGTTGCCGTTGCACTTGACGGAGACCACCCTGGTGTCCGGCCGCCTGATGCCGCCTGAGATCGTTGATCTGAACGACTACCAGGTCGCGGACTGGCCCACCACCGAGCAAGGCGAAGCGCGTCAGGCGGATGAGATAGTCCGCCACTACAGGACGGCGATGGCGCATCCGGCGGTGGCAGCCGTGACCTACTGGGACATCTTCGACGCGAACGCATGGCTCGGTGCGCCATCGGGGTTGATCAGGCGAGACGGCACGCCCAAGCCGGCCTACCACGCGCTTGCCGACTTGGTGAAAGGAGCATGGTGGCTGCGTCCGACAGCCACCGAGACCGACGCGGACGGCCGGGTCGCGCTCGAGGGCTTCTTCGGCGCCTATTCGGTGACCGCGGGCGGCCAAGCGGCCGAGTTCCGCCTCGAGCGCGGCGCCGAGTCCATCGGTGTTCAGCTTGATGCTGAGTGACCGGGTGTTCTAGCTATCGCGAAAGTTTCGCACCAATTGCGATCCTTGGCCGCATCCTAGATTGGGTGATGCCACGGGTGGAGTAGGCTAGGCCCGTTGACTATGCCCTACGAAACTTTCGAGGAGTTCAATGATGAATAGGCCAAACAGCCGCCGTCTCGTCGCCCTAGGCGCAATTCTCGCTCTGGCGGGAGGCATGGCCGCCTGCGGGGAAGACGGAGGCTCCGACACCAAATCCAGCGCGGGTGCCAAGACCACCTTGACATGGTGGCACAACGGCACCGCCGAACCGGCGCTCTCCTACTACCAAGGAGTCGCCGACGCCTTCATGGCGGAGAATCCTGATGTGACCATCGAGGTCACACCGCTTCAGAACGAAGACCTGCAGACCAAGATCATCGCCGCGCTCCAGAGCGGAGACGCTCCGGAGGTGTTCGCGCAATGGGGCGGCCAGGAAGGGACGGATCAGTTCAACGCCGGCCAACTCATGGATATCACCGAGGCTTCAGCCGGGGCGATCTCCGCCATGGGCGCCGCCGCCGACGGCTGGACAACGCCGGAGGGCAATGTCTATGGTCTTCCGTTCACGATGGGGATCGGCGGCATCTACTACAACGTCGACGCGTTCAAGGCCGCGGGGATCGAGGACACGCCCAAGACGATGGCGGATCTCGAAGACACGGTCGCCAAACTGAAGACCTCAGGGATCGCTCCCGTGGCCCTGGGCGGCGTGGACGAGTGGCCGGCCGCGCACTGGTGGTATTGGCTAGCGCTCCGCGAGTGCCCGAAGGACGTCATTGACGACGCGGCGCTGAACAAGGAGTTCTCGAACGAGTGCTTCTTGAAGGCGGGCCAGGACTTGCAGGCGTTCGCGGCCACCAGTCCCTTCCAAGAGGGTTTCATGTCCGCATCCGCCCAACAGGGCGCGCAGTCTTCCGCTGGCCTGCTGGCCAACGGTCAAGCCGCGATGGAGCTGATGGGAGTCTGGGAGCCGGCGGTGCTGCGCGGCCTGACCGACAGCGGCGAACTCGACTTCGAACTCGGCTGGTTCCCGTTCCCAGGAGTCTCCGGTGGTCAGGGTGACCCGGCCGGCGCCATGGGCGGAGGAGACGGCTTCAGCTGCCACGCCGACGCCCCGGCCGTCTGCGCAGACTTCCTCAACTTCATGGTGAACGTGCCCAACCAGACCGCCTTCGCAGCGACGGGCATCGGCGTGCCGGTGACGCAAGGATCCGAAGTCGGTTTGGAGGATCCGGTGCTGCAAACCGTGGCGCAAAGCAGCTCTCAGGCTCCTTACGTGGAACTCTGGATGGACAAGCTGTTCGGCAACAACGTGGGTGGCGCGCTGAACACCGCTGTGACTGAGATGCTTGGCGGCGTCAACGACCCGGCTGGCGTCATCAAAGCGATGCAAGACGCGGCGGCACTCGAGTAGACCAAGATGTCCACGCCTACTGCCCCGTCGCCGAAGCAGGCGCAGGGCGAGGAACGCCGCCTCAGGGTTGGCCGCGGCAAGCAGTCGCGGCCAACCCTGAGGCGGGGAAACACCCTTCGCACCCGCCTCGAGATTGGGCTGTTCACAGGACCCGCGCTGCTGGTCTACGTCGGGTTCGTCTTCGTCCCGATCTGCCTCGCGGCGTACTACGGGTTCTTCACTTGGAACGGAGTGGGGGCTCCGGAGAAGTTCGTGGGGATCGACAACTACCTGCGGGCCTTCCAGGATCCCAATTTCGTCGCGGCGATCCAACACAACGCCTTCTATGTCGTGATGTCGCTGCTGGTGCAGGGACCGTTGGCCCTCCTGGTCGCTCTGCTGTTGAACCGTAAGATTCGCCTGCGCGGCATGTTCCGACTGCTGCTGTTCGCGCCTTACGTCCTGTCCGAGGCCATAGCCGGCGTGGCGTGGCGTCTGCTTCTGCCGCCGAACGGGGCCATCAACACGGTCTTGGACGCCGTAGGACTGGATTCCTGGCGCCATGACTGGCTCGGAGACGCCTCGATCACGAACTGGACCGTGCTGGTGCTGATTTCATGGAAGTACCTCGGCTTCGCCGTGGTCCTGTTCCTGGCGGGCATGCAGTCGATCCCGGAAGAGCTTTCGGAAGCCGCCTCGATCGATGGCGCCGGCTACTGGCAGACCCAATGGCGAATCACTGTCCCGCTGCTCGGACCGACCATCAGGATCTGGGCCTTCTTGTCCATCATCGGGTCGATGCAGTTGTTCGACCTGCCATATCTGCTCAATGGCGGGAGGCCCGCGACCGGCAATCAGACCATGGCGACGTACATGATGCTCTATGGGCAGGAACGGCACATGTACGGGTTCGGCTCCGCGGTGGCGGTCATTCTGTTCGTGATCTCTTTGGCGGTGGCGCTGATCTACCAACGGTTCGTCCTGCGACGGGACACCGAGGGCGCGTTGACAAGGGGGGTGTTCTGAGATGGCTGAACCAGGCGCGGGCATCGAAATCCGCACCAAACGGGGGATCAAGAAGGTGGGCCGAGTCAAGGAACGGGGCGAGCGCAATCCGGCCGTCTACCTGATCGCCATCATCACGGCCGCGGCGACAGCTGCGCCCGTTGTCTACGTGTTCCTGGGCGGATTCAGATCCAACGAGCAGATCAACCGAGACCCGACCGGTCTGCCCAATCCCTGGAAACCCTCGAACTACATCGGTGTTCTGACAGACCCTGTCTTCTGGAACGAGGCCAAGAACTCTCTAGTCATCTCAGTGGGATCGACCATCGGTGTGTGCCTGCTGGGAGTGATGGTCGCGTTCGTGCTGGCCCGGTACGACTTCAGGGGACGAGGCGCCCTGTACGCGGTGTTCGCGGCAGGTCTCATGTTCCCGCTGACGGTGGCGGCGCTGCCGCTCTATCTGTTGCTCTCGAAGATGGGTGTCGCGGGGAATCCTTTCTCCATCATCCTCCCGCAGGTCGGCTTCTCGCTTCCGATGACGGTGGTCATCCTGGTTCCGTTCCTGCGGGCCATACCGGCCGAGTTGGAAGAAGCGGCGATCATCGATGGAACGACCCGGATCGGATTCTTCTGGCGCATCCTGTTGCCTCTGTCCGTTCCAGGGATGGTGACAGTCGGCGTGCTGGGCTTCATAACCTCATGGAACGCCTACCTGTTGCCCATGCTCGTGCTCAACAAGACGTCGCAGTACACGCTCCCGCTGGGGGTCGCGCACTACGCCACGGAACACTCGACGGACACTGCCCTGGTGCTGGCCTTCACGTCCATCTGCATGCTGCCAGCGTTGATCTTCTTCACCGTCTTGCAGAAGCGGATCGTGGGCGGATTGACCGGCGCGGTCAAGGGATAGGGAGTCGCCTTTGAGCGCTGGTCAAACAATGCCTGTGCCAGGACCTGGTTGAAAGCCCGCGCCTGCCGTCAAGAATCCGAACATGTCTAATGAAACCCAAGAAGGCTCACCATGCAATTCCCATCCCGGCCACCCGTGTCTCGGCGCGTCCGCGAATTGATCGACTCAATGTCCGTGGAAGAGAAGCTCGCCCAACTCCAGGGCCTATGGCTGCTCGCGGGGACCGGCAGCGGCGTGGTGGCGCCGACAATGGATTCTCGGAGCGCGTCGTCAGTGCCGTTCGAGGAATTCGCAGCGCACGGACTGGGCCAGATCACCCGATTGTTCGGCACCGCGCCCCGTACTCCGGCGGAAGGACTGACGGACGCGTTGGAGAAGCAACGCTGGCTGGCCCGAAACACCAGAACGCGAATCGGGGCGCTGTTGCATGAGGAATGCCTGACCGGTCTGAACGCTTGGACGGCCACCACTTTTCCAACGCCCCTGGCGTGGGGGGCGACATTCGATCCTGAGACAGTCGCGGAGATGGCCCGCGGCACCGGACAGACCATGCGGTCGCTGGGCATCCACCAAGGACTCGCGCCGGTGTTGGACCTGGTCACCGACCACAGGTGGGGACGGGTCGAAGAGTGCATCGGGGAAGACCCCTACCTAGTGGGTCTGATCGCCAACGCCTACGTGACGGGCCTTCAGGAAGCCGGCGTGATCGCCACGCTGAAGCATTTCGCCGGGTACTCGAATTCCCACGGCGGCCGGAACCTGTCGCCTGTGACGGCTGGGCCGCGCGAGGTGGAGGACACCTTCCTGGTGCCGTTCGAGATCGCAATCCTCGACGGCGGCGCCCAGTCCGTCATGCACTCCTACACCGACATTGACGGAATGCCCGTGGCCGCGAATCGCGATCTTCTGACTTCTGTCCTGAGAGACCGGTGGGGATTTGCCGGAACTGTAGTCTCCGACTATTTCGGAGTCGCGTTCCTCAAGGAGTTGCACATGGTGGCCGAAGACCTGGGGAGCGCGGCGGTCCAGGCCCTCAGCGCCGGAGTGGATGTCGAATTGCCCACCGGCGACGCGTATCGAGAGCCGCTCAAACAGGCCGTGCAGGACAACGAGGACCTGGGGCCACTGGTCGACTTGGCTCTGTCGCGGGTGCTCACGCAGAAGGAACAACTGGGGCTGTTAGACATCGACCAGGAGATAGCCCGGCTGGAGAAGGCGCTGGAAGACGCGCCGGAACGCCTCGACCCTCCGGCGCTCCGGGCCACGGCGCTCCGATTGGCCGAGGAATCGGTCATTCTGTTGGACAACCGCTCGGGCCTCTTGCCGCTGGAGCCGCGAGAAGGGCTCAGGATCGGTGTGGTGGGTCCCAACGCCGACCGTTCCGCCGCGTTGTTCGGCTGCTACTCGTTCGTCAACCATGTGCTCGCCCACCATCCTGACGCGGCGCTCGGAATCGCGGCGCCCACGCTCGCGGAGGCCGTCGCCGGTCGATACCAGAAGTGGGGCGCGATCGTGGAGCATGTTCGTGGATGCCCCGTCACGGGCGGCGATCCGGCTGGATTCGAAGAAGCCATCACCCTGGCCAGGTCGGTCGACGTGGTTGTGGCCGTCATGGGCGACCAGGCCGGACTGTTCGGGAACGGAACCTCCGGCGAAGGCTGTGACGCCGAGTCGCTGAGCCTGCCTGGATTGCAGGAGCCGTTCCTTGACCGGCTGTTCGCAACGGGCACCCCTGTCATCCTGGTGTTGATCACGGGCCGGCCGTATGCCGTGGGCCACCTGGCCAGCCAGGCGGCCGCCACGGTCCAGGCATTCTTCCCGGGCGAGGAGGGGGCGAACGCCATCGCTGCGGTGCTGGCTGGAGACGTGCCGCCGCAAGGTCGCCTGCCCGTGTCCGTCCCGTCGTCATCGGGCGTGGAGCCGTATTCCTATCTGCACGCGAAGCTGGCCGGCCCAAGCGACGTGACATCGGTCAACCCGGCCCCCGCCTTCGCCTTCGGGCACGGGCTCAGCTACACCAGTTTTGAGTATTCGGGGGTTCGGGCCAGCGAACGGGCGCCGACCGACGGGTGGATCGAAGTCGGAGTTGATTTGCGCAACATCGGTTCGCGGCGGGGCGTCGAAGTGGTCCAACTCTACGGCCGCGACGTGGTCGCTTCGGTCGCGCGCCCGGTGGCCCAATTGCTCGGCTTCGGCCGAGTGGACCTGGCGCCGGGCGAAAGCGCGTCGGTCTCATTCCGCGTGCCGACCGCAAGGATGGCCTTCCACGACCGCGCGATGCGTCGCGTGGTCGAGCCGGGGGAGATCCAAGTCTGGTTCGGCAGATCCTGCGACGAGCCTGCGACTGAGCGGGAGTCGGTGCGTCTCGAGGGCGCGCCGTGCGCGGTCGAGGTCTCCAGCCCCAGGCTGACCGAGATCGCGATAAAGAAGGCGGCCGGACCTGTCGTCGTGGCACGGGAGCCTGCGCCGCTCAGCTTGTGAGCCCGCGCGCCGCCAGGCCAGTAACAGTCCGCCGAGGCCCTGGAGGAGCCATGATTCGGTGCTGCGATAGGGGACTCGTCTGGACGGCCAAGTCACTCGGAACCTGGCGGCGCGACACGGGCGGCGCGTCTCCGCAAGGCCCAACCCATGGCCGCCAATGCGATGGCGGCCAGGACCAGCACCGCTAACTGGGATGTTCCGGTCCATTCCAGTTGCTCGCCGACATCGCCGACATCGCCGACGGCCGGGACGCTGGTGGGCGGCTCGCTGGGGGAACGCGGCGGAACGCTGGTCGCGGGGGCACCGGTCGGTTCGGTCTCATCCGGGCTCGGGGACGGCGAGGCCGGATCGACAGGAAGTGGGCCATCATCCTCTTCGAGGTCTTCTATCACCACCGTTATGTCGACCCCTTGGTCGTCAACGTCGACAGGATCCGCCCAGGCGGAACTCGAATTGGGCAGCGTGAGCGTCGCGCCCAGGACTGCCGCCACCAGGGCCATTCCGCCGACGGGGAAGGCGTGCCGCGGGCTCCGGCGTTGGCCGGAAATCTGGGCTTCAGGCCGCGTGGCCGACTCTTCGGTCGGCTCGGCGGGCTCGGCGGACTCGGTTGGCTCAGGCATGGGCGTCGACCCGGTGGTCCCTGCCTCGGTGGGCTCACCGCCAGATACGGCGTGAGGAGAATGCGCGGCGTTGTTGGTGCCGTCGGTTCCGGACCCGTTCGGTTTGGTCTCGCCTTCGCGCACGCCGCGCCGGTGGGCCTCGTCCAAACGCTGCTGGAAGACGCGTTCTTGCTTCCGGCGCCCGTGGCGCCAGGCGAAGAACAAGGCCGCCGCGGCCAGGACCAGCACGATCTGCGGCCACGGTACGGCAACCACCTGGACAGTGACAGAGGCGGTCGGTGGTTCGACCCCCGGTTGGTCCACCGTCATCCGTCCATCGGCCGCGATTTCCACATCGATCACGCCCCACGGCCAGACCCGCCGCAGAGTAATGGTGCCGGAACGCGAATCCCCAGGCGCGAATTCCGTTATCTCCTCCGCGGCCTTGACGGCGGTCGGGCCGATCAAGGAGCCGGCGCGCACTGACGGCGAGGCTCCCAGCCGTAGGTTCCCGGTGTTCCTCACCGTGTAGTCCACGGTCAGGACACCGGGCGAGAAAGGATTCCAGGCCGTGGCGTACCGTGCCTCCGCCTCGACCTGCAGCGCCGGCTCCAGCTCTCCGGTCACCCTGACCATCACCCGGAATCCGACCCGGGCGTCAAGGGCCACGCCAGTTCTTGAGGCGTCTCCTGGCGTCAGTGAGGCCACGACGCCTGCGGGGTGGTCGCCGGGCGTCGCGTTGGTGGGGACGCTCACCGTGTACGGAACCACGGTCGCTTGGTGAGCGGGCACGTCCACCGAGTCCGGCAGGTCGATCCACCGGCCCGCGTCCGTGGACTCTTGCCATGGTGGCAGGACCGTGAATCGCCCGTTCTCGGTGAACAGGCCATCGGCGGCCGCCAGCCCGAAGGTGATGTCGTGGTCGGAGAAGTTGTCGACCACCAGATAGTCAGTCGTGTCCTCGCCGGGGTCAAGGGTCAACTCGGCCCAGGTCCGCTCGTCGCGCCCTTCTGCGTTGCTCGGCCGGACCGACCAGGTGGTGGGGTCCTCTGGTTCTGGGTCGTCTGCCGCAGCGGCGGCCGGGGCCATGAACCAGGCCAGGGCGATGCCACAAGCCGTCGCCGCCGCGCTCATGCCGACCCGGCCGAAGACTTGTCTCCACACCATCAGACGGACTCCCTCCCGGTCTTGGGGTGGCCTACGCCTCGGAGCCTCGGGGCACTCGGCCTGTGCTGATGCGCCGCGTGGGACCGGGACCCCGGTCCCACGCGCCGTCCATTCGCTAGAGCTTCTTCGACTTGTGGGGGTAACGATTCACTCCATCAGTGTCAAGGTTAGCTGCGACGTGTATTCGCCCTGCGCGACATTGAGTGGGGTGTGCAGAATCAAATCCGCGGAAGCCTGCCAGGTCTCTCCTTCGCCGATCAGGTCTGCTGAATTGTCTGCCATGAACAGCAACTCCCGAGGTGCGTAGCCCAGGCCTGCATTTGATGGATTGTCGATGGCTGTAGCGACATCGCCGCCCACCACTACCATGCCGTCCGCGTCATCACCCACAATGTCTGGGCTCCAGCCGAAATTGGCAGCGGGGATGTTCGGCTGAGCGGCATCGCCCACGAAATCGGTAGCCACTCCCATGACGGCCCAAAAGGCGTCCGGGTCGACGTCGTCCGGGTCGCGATCGTCGGTGACCGTGACGGTCGGCAGGGTGCCTTTGAACTGGCGCCGGATGGCGTCGGTCCCGTCCTCCAGCAGTTCCTCTGATGTTCCGGCGATAGTCATCGCCAGTGTCCCATCCGAAGACAGCGGCCCGATCTTGACCTTGACCTCTACGTCGTCTGCGTCGAGGTCAGCGGCGGACGCAGCGGCGTTCCCGACTAATGCGGTCACCGCCGCAGCGAAGATCCCCACGGCCAATCGCATTCTCTTGCTTCTCATAGTTCAACATTTCCTCTCTGAAACGAGTTGGTTTGATACGACTTGGTACGCAACGGCGGGACCTCCTCCCGCATTCGCGATGCGGGAGGAGGCTGCCCTGCGCGTCTACTGGCAACTGAATGGCAGATAGCTCGCGGCGTCAACCACGTTGCGCTCCTGACCGGCGAAGCCAGCCTGGTACGCGACCGCCCCTGCGCCGACGGTTGCCGCTCTGGTGTTGATCGAGACGGAGCTGGTCTTGCCAGGAGCCATGTTCAAGAACTCCTTCGAGCCGCCTACGCCCGTCACGAAGACATCCACATTGGTCTGGTCAGTGTTCTTCACTGACGTCTGCAGATAGACCAACCCGCCGAGGCACTTGAACTTGACACTCACATCGACCTGCGCCTTGGGCGTGGCTTCGAGAGCGCCGGTCGCCGTGACCAATGCC
>JAISCU010000414.1 GCA_031265345.1 Bifidobacteriaceae bacterium | reverse complement strand
AACACCAAGCGAACCGCACTCACGCGACAAACCGGTTATGCGCAGCGGCGGCCCTCCCGCAACCACACCACCAGCGCCGCCATCCCGCCGCTGCGCATAACCACCCGCTGCTCATAGAAGAACTAATGAGCAGCTGCTCATTAGTCGTTGCAGAACCTCTGCCAGTTCCGGCCCTTCGGGCTCCACCGGTGGCCGCCCGAGTCCCAAGCGTCCGACACCGAGACGATGTGGTCGATGTGGATCGCGGACCTGTCTTCGGGCCCGGCCGGCGCGAACCTGACCTCGACCCCGGAGTACGGGCACTCGCGCAGCAGCCCGGAACGCAAAGTGAACCCGTCCGGCCCGTATTCCCGGTCAACCAGGTCGCGGGCCAGGATGTAGTCCTTCATCGTCAGCCCGACCTGCGCGAACGTCGGCATCGTGACCGCCAGCTGCCGCGCGTACCGGGCCGCCGGCTCCCACCCGTCGGCGCGGCGTTTGAGACCGTCCAACAACCCCGCCGCCTCGGCGGTCTGCGCCGCGTCGACCCGGGCGGAGAACGCGGTCGTCAGATCCTCGGGCAACTCCAGCGAACCCATGCCGAGCCACCCTACCCGACTCCCGCCGCAGGCAAACAGCGCGGTCCTGCGGGCGTGCACCGTTGGAGGCGGAGCGCGTCACTGCGCCAACCCGTCGGTGATCGCCGTCAACGCGGCGACGGCTTGGCGGGGGACGACGCCGTTGCCGAGCGCGTGCAACTGCTCCGGCTCGCCCAATCCGAGTGCGGGGTCTGTCACCCAGCCCTCGTCCAAACCCATCAGCCATTCCACGAACAACGGCGCGAGCCTCGGAGTGCCCTGGCCGGTCAAGACGGCCGGGGCGGGGGCGGGTCTGCCGGTGATCCGCTCCCATCCGGCGACGGCTCGGGCGTATGGTCCCCAACGTCGAACAGCGTCCCCGCCAACGCGAACGCCAACTCCCCCTCGGTCGGACCGGATCCGCAGGCCACGAGGTCCATCACCTGGTGGGTCAAAGCGATAGTCCCTTTGCGCGCTCTGACCTTCGCCAGCGTCTCCCGGCCCCGGATCGAATCCGACGCGAGCGGTGTGCGCAGCAGCGCGCCGGGAGACGGCGAACACCCGGAACCGCTGATGAGGCGCTCCCACCGCGGCAGCCGGTAGGCCAAGCCACCTTGTGTCATACCTGAGGTCGGCCAGGTCGCCCCATATCGCGCCGGCCGCCCGCAAAGATCCAGTTGCGGAGACTCCCAGTCCCCCAAGGCCGGATTCCACACCGCGAACGGCGTCAACGCCCCGCCCGGCGCCGCTGTCTGAGTGTCCTCCGTCATCTTGGCTCCTTTCGCCGACTGGCCGCATCGCGGGTGTGCTCAGAAGCCCGCGAACGTTCTCAATCACAACCCATTCGGGCTGTAACGCCCTTATTGCGGCGCACATGTGTGCCCACAGGCCGGTGGCCTCGTTTGGAGACGCCAAGCCACCGCGCCGACCCACGGAACTCACGGACTGGCAGGGCACCCCACCAGCCAGAACGTCCACTCGCGGGGCCGTCGACCAGTCGATGGCGGTGACGTCCCCGAGGTTCGGCACGCCCGGCCAATGGGCGGCGAACACCCGCGCCACAGGCTCGCTCACCTCCGAGAACCACACCGTCTCCGCCCCGAAGACCCTCTCAACCGCGAGGTCAAGCCCGCCGTACCCGCTGAACAGGCTGGCAGCGCGAAGCCGCGTCGACCCCAGATGGTGCTCGGAGTTGCGCATTGGTGGCTCCCTCAACTCTCGGTGCGTCCGGCCACTGTCGGGTTGGTCGCCGGACAGGTGCGCGCCCTACGCTTGCTACGCAGAGCCTTTGATGAGGGCCGGCATCTTGTCGTTCCCCCCGAGGGGCCGGTCGAGTGAAGGAGGGTAAAGATGGGAGGCACCCGACAGCCGCCAGGCGGCTCGCCGCGCCAACTCTTGCTTGATTGGGCCAACACACAGGGTGCTTGGGTCAGGCACCTGGCCGCAGAGGTCATCGCCACCCACCGCGAAATCGGAGCCGCCCATTTGGATGACGCGTACGCAGTTTTCCTTGCGGAGAACGGTATGTCTGATGGCCCGGTTCCCCAGGTGCCAACGCTTGATGACGAGAGACCGGAACCGGTAGGCGGAGACTCTTTGGAGCTTGTCAGCCTCGCGGACATCTCAGGCGTCAACGCGCTGGCAGACGGCCAGGCCTTGGAGTTCGATCCGAGACTGACCCTGTTGTTCGGGCAGAATGGTTCGGGCAAGACCGGGTACGCGCGGATACTTAAGCGGCTGTCCTCGGTTCGCGCTCCAGAGGAGATCCTGCCCAACGCCAACCAGACTTTCACCGCCGGTCCGCCGACTCCCTCGGCGGTGATCAGCTACCGTGTGGGCGGGAACGACCTGGTGCTCAATTGGGCTAACCAGTCAGGGGTTGCCCCTTTCACCAGCATGTGCGTCTTCGACGCAACAGCCGTCGCGGTGCATCTCGACGCCGAACTTGGATATGTCTACACGCCAGTTGAGCTCGCGTTGTTCGCCCACGTGGCCGCCGGCATCCAGGAGGTGCAACGGCGCGTCGCCGCAGAGGCGGACTCGCTTCGGTCGGGCCCGGAGCCTTTGCTACCCCGGTTCACCGAAGGCACGTCCGTCTACACCGTGATCCAGAAGCTCGGAGCAGACAGCGACACCGCCACGATCAAAGACCTAGTCGGCGTGCCAAGCGACGCCTCCGCTACTGTCAACCGCCTCACCAGGGAAATCGCCTCGCTCGGCAGCGGCAACACCGACTCGGACATCAAACAGGCCCAGCGGCTCGCCCGCGGCCTGGCCACGTTAGCGCAGTTGCTGGGGCGGGCCGCGGGATTCCAGCGCCCCGCCTACGAGGCCGCCCGCGAGGCGGCCGCAACGGCCGAACGACGTCGGGTTGAGACACGCGAGGCAATGTTTGGCGCGGAAGACCTGCCTGGGCCGCCCGATGAGCAATGGCAAGAGTTCATCCGGGCGGCCGACGCCTATCGGCAGCACCTCGGCCAGGACTCGTATCCTTCCGATGGCGACCGCTGCCTGTACTGCCGGCAAGCTTTGGGGTTTGCGGCGGCGGACCTCCTTCGGCGCTACCGGGAGTTCCTAGACGAGACCGTCGTAGCCCAGGTGGGAGCGACGCGAGCGGCGCTTGACCAGACGAAGCTGGTCTTGGATCCGACCCAAGCACAGCAAGTCGCGGAACTGCTGCGCGAGTTCGGTGACGCCGAGTCGGCGCCCGATTGGGTCAAGGCCGCCGCCGAAGCGCTGGACCACGCTCAAGCGGTCGCCGATGCCACCGGCAGAGAAGAGCCGCTGGGGGAAAGCCCGGTGGCAGAACTCGCGACCGCTGCGGCACGCCTGGTGCTTGCAGCCCGCGAAGATGCCGAGGCGGCAGCGCAGCGGCTCGTTCAAGACCAGGGTCATGCCGCGACCGCTCGGGAAGAGAAAACGGAGGCACTTGCCGAATTGGCGGACCGGATAGAGCTTGGCAGAGCGATCCCTGCCGTGCTGGACGCCATCCGACGCGACAGGAGGGTCCGCGACCTTGAGCGGCACGTCAAGACCATCTCCAACACCACACTCAAGAGCCTGACCGCCAGGTCCAAGCTCGCGAGCGAGGATCTTGTCAACCGGAGTTTCGAGTCACTGTTCGCTGAGGAATGCGCATTCCTCCGGGCGCCCAAGGTGTCGCTTCGCTTCCAGGGACGACACGGCCAAGCACAACGGACGAAACGGGTGGCCGACCGCAACCCTTCGGCCGTACTGTCGGAAGGGGAGCAGAAGGTCCTCGCGTTGGCCGATTTCCTCGCCGAAAACCGGATGCGCGACACCAAAGCGCCTTTGGTGTTCGACGACCCGGTCACGAGCCTCGATTACCGCCGGCTGGATGAGGTGGCGGCGCGAATCTTGAAGCTCGCGGAGACGCACCAGGTTGTCGTGCTGACACACAACATCATGTTCGCTTCGGCACTGGTGGCCGGACGCGCCAACAAGAGATCCCGCGTGAAGATGTACGAGGTCCGCGACGGCGGCGACAGGAAGGGCATCCTGGCGCCCGACGTCGAACCGCGCATGGACACACCCGTTGACCTGGCAAAACGGATCAACGCGCAGCTTCGAGAAATCTCCTCAGCCGCGCCAGCCTCCCAGGACGCGCTCATCCGCCAGGGGTACGACCTGATGAGGGCCTGGTGTGAGGCGTTCGTGGAACAGGAGCTGCTGCAAAACGTCGCCCAACGCTTCCGCGCCAATGTCATGATGACCAAGCTCCCGAAGATCGACCCGACTCGGCTTGAGGCGGCGGTGGCCGTCATCGTTCCCCTTTTCAGCAGGGCATGCGACCGGATGACAGGTCACTCCCACCCCGCTGAGGCCGCAAGCAGGAAGGCCACGGTTGCCGAACTGAAGGAGGACTGGGCCTTGGCTCAAGCCGCCCGCTCGGCCTACCTGGCCCCACAGGGATCCCAGCCCTGACCGACCACTGCGCGCCCCGGCGGGCGCATGGCGAGCCAGCGGACGGGCGCCTTGCTCGCGCCCTCAGATCCGGTCTGCTGTCCGCCCGCCGTGGTTGCCTTCTTGCCGCGGTGTCGGGGGTTGCCCGCCCGAGCTTCGTCGCATAGTGTGGTGGTTGGCGTTCAGTGAACGCCTTAGCCGCACCTGGTGCGGCGAGTCCTGTGGCCGCCTGCGGGCGGCCACAGTTGCGTCTACCGGAAGATGGGCTGTGCGGTTCTGTTATATCGACGAAGCCGGCAACGCCGGCGTCTACGACAAGGGAGACCCCACGTCCACGCCGGTGTTCGTGGTCGCGGGTGTCAGCGTGGACGCCGCCGCCGTGGCTGACTTGACGATGGCTTACCTGCGGCTGAAAGCCAAGTTCGAGCCGTCATTGTCGCGCCGCCAATTGTCGGAGCTGATCGGCCGCGAGGTGAAAGGCGCGTCCCTGCGCCGGGACATCCGCGGGGAAGGCTCCAGGGACACGCGCCGCCGCGCGCTCGGGTTCTTGGACAAGACGCTCAGGCTGCTTGAGGCTCATGGCGCGAAGCTGTTCGGGCGGGTGCTGGTGAAACGGGCCGGGGAGGTCTACAGCCCAGCGTCGACCTACCCGAGCGCGGTGGCGGTCATGGCTGAGACGTTCTCCCGCGGACTCGCCGAGTCGGGCGAAAACGGTTTGATGGTGTTGGACTCGCAGACGAAAGTGAAGAACGAGGGGAACGTCCACACCATCACGACCCGGCGGTTCCGCCACGGCGGCGGCGCGTTCCCTGAGTTGTTGGAGTCGCCGGTCTTCGGGCACTCGGACACCCATCCGGTCCTCCAGGTCGCGGATATCGTCGCGTCGGGACTGGTCTACCCGGCGGCCTGCGCCGCCTACGGCCGCCTTGACGGCTCCACGCCGCATCTGTCCCCGGCCTACAGCCTGGTGCGGGCAAGATTCGGGCGTCGGCTCGGGGAGTTGGAGTACGTCTACACGAGCGAGGACGGGGCCAGGCGCGGCGGTTTCCACGTCATCGACCGGGAGGAACGCCGCGCTGGCCGGTTGTTGTTCAACCCGAACGCTTGAGCCCCGCAACCTCCCCCCGGATCGTCCACCGGCGCGGGACCCGCATACTGTTGGCCCACATATGGCCCACATGAGATCGGCCAAGAGACGCATCTGGGCGCATCGTCCGGCAAGCCGGATCGCAGCGAAACCCCAGGCCAGAGGCACTGAACGGCACCCATCGGCAACCTTGGGCAAACAGCGGAAAACCCGCCGGATTAGTGAAGAGGTCGTGGGTTCAAATCCCGCCACCCCGACCACTGCGAAAAGCGGTGCTGACCAGCGGTTTTATCCTTGGGCGGCACCGCTCTTCTTTTCTCTGGTCGCGGGGAAATCACCCCGGAATCACCCCTTGAGACCTGGTGTTTCCCGCAGTGGCGCTTCTGCGCGGTGCCGCGCTGATGCCCTGGAGGGGGCGACGCGCGCGATTCGGAGACTCCGGCCGTGCGCCGCACTGCCCGCTGCCGGTGCAGTCATGCGCCTGACGGAGGAGCTGTACGCCAGTCCTGGCGCGATAGGACAATCCGCGGCACAGCGACCGGTGCAGCTTGGGCTTCGGCGAACGCTTGGTGGCTGATTGGTTTCATGCGCTCCACGGCGCTATCCCAGGACGCTGATTCGATGCGTTCCCGGTCTGTCTGGCCGTTGTCCGTCAGGTCGATCTTCGGCGGGAACGCCCTCTGACCGCCGTCGCCGCTAAGTAGCTTCGGGACTGCGCCAGCTACGTAGGAGCGAAGACGATCAAGCTCGCTGGACGGTGCCACCCAGGCCGTCCCGCCGGGGCGGCGTACGTGGACAGAGGCCTGGGTGTCGACCCCGACAAGCACGCCTTTCGGAGTCACCGACAGGACATCGCCTGCCTGGACTGGGCGCATGGTGCGGTCACTCTCGGAGAATGGCTGATCGTCCCGTTGAACAACGGCGCGGGCGGCAGCGGCACGGATGGCGCGGTGCTTGTCCGCGTTTGAGTATCCCTTCAACAGGAGCAAAGGGTGGACGCGGTCAACTTTGACACCCATCAGAGCCGCCAGCGACTCGGGCATGGCGGGCACTGTCTCGCTGCTTGCGAAGGGCTGCAAGGCCCGCATCCGGGCCGCGAGGGGAGACTTGTGCCCTAGAGCGGGCAAGCCAGCCTTGTCGTTGCTGCCCAGCCACTTGGCAAACGCGGCCTCGTCGTGGTCTATCCGCATCGCGACGCGGCGAGCGAGAGCCTCGCTGAGCGGCCCCTGCTCCTGTTCGACCAAGTGGAACACGGTGTTGTCGAGCGCGGCCCGCAGGTGATGAATGGCCTCGCTGAACAGCAACACGATGGCGGGAGGTATTGGTCTCACCTTTGCCACCACCAGACTCAGAGTTCCCGGCGGGTTCTCGACTTGCAACATGTCGAGTGGGCCGTCGCCGCCGCTTCGCGACCATTCAAGCGCCAATTGGGCCACTGCGAAAGCTGCTTCGTCCGCGCGGGAGATGCGCATCGCCACAAGCTCCAGGTCAGCCGGAATCCACGAGATCTCACCGTTCACGCTCTCACGGTAGAGCACGGTCGGCGGTGGCCTCACAAGGACAAGCCGCGGGATGCGGCATCAGCTGAGAAGGAAGCGCCTCTGAAGGCGCTGAGCGGAGCCAGTTTCCCAGTCGCGGCGCTCCGTTGCGGTGCTGGCCGTTTCCGGGGTTTCGGGGCGGTTGGGGCGGTGTTGAGGAGTTGGAGGACGGTGCGGTCGGCGTAGTCGCCGAGGTGGTGGAGGTAGCGGGCGGTGATCTCGATGGAGGAGTGGCCGAGCCAGGCTTGAACGGTGGTCAGGGGCACGCCTTGGAGGATCCATTGGCATGCCGCTGTGTGACGGAGATCGTGCAGGGGTCTCCCGCGGCCGGTGACCGTCTAGTTGACGCTCTGGACGAATCGGGATCTGTGGAGTTGGGCGCCGCGGGGGGGGGGGTGAAGAGCAGGCCGTCGGGTTTCTTTCCGGAGGCGAAGCGGCGGATGGGCGGCAGGACGGCATCGGGCAGGGGGATGTGGCGGGTCTTGCGGGACTTCGGGGCGGCGGCCTGGGAGACGCCTTCCGGCTGGTTGCGGATGACTGACAGGCGCGGCATGGGGGTCTCGGCGAAGTCGCGGACGAGCATGGCGCGGGCCTCGCCCCAGCGCAGCCCGGTGCTGGCGAGCGCTTGGGCGGGGCGGCTTTCTTGACGGGGTTGGCAGGGATGTAGCCCTCGGCGGCGCACCAGGCGAAGAACGAGGACAGGGACTCGCGGTGCCGTTTCACGGTGGTGGGCGCGAGGCCGCGGGCGAGGAGGTCGTCTTGCCATTTCTGGACGGCGGCGCCGGTGACGGCGTTGGCGTTGAGCTTCCGGAACCAGTCCGGCAGGACGGGCTCTTTGCCGGATTTGCCGGAGCGTTGCCCGTCGGTCGGGAGGAGGTAGCGGTCGGTGTCGAGGGTGGTCTTGGTGACCTTGCCCTCGCGTTGCTCGAGCCAGGCTTTGATGAGGTCCTCGACCAGGATTTT
>JAISCU010000358.1 GCA_031265345.1 Bifidobacteriaceae bacterium | reverse complement strand
TCATGGAGTACCGCGACGCCTGGCTGCTCGATGTCTTCACCGGTCGCCAGGCCTATTCCGACCGTTCGCGGCCCGCCCGGTTGGAGCGGCGCTTCATCGCGGCGGCCGCCCAGACTTGGTTCATCAACCAGGACATCCTCGATTGGCACGCCGCCCGGTATCCGGCGGTGGCGGACCGGTTCCGCCTGGTCCCGAACGGTTGGGACCCGGAATTGTTGGGGCTCAACCTGGACGATGCCGCCGGGTCGGACCATCCCGACGGGCCTGGTTCCGACGGGTCTGGTTCCGACGGCCCTGGTTCAGCCGGGCCTGGTTGCGGCCAGCCGGGTTCCGCCCGGTCCGGTTCCGACCGGCACGGGTCCGTCGGCGTTGGTCCGGGCGGCTTGGCGGCCATAGGGTCGCGCGGCCAGCCCTTGACCTTCGGCTACTTGGGGACGATCTCCGCCAACGCGCCTATGCCGGAAGTCGTGGCCGGCTGGCGCGCCGCCAAAGCGGCCGGGTTGCTGCCGCCCGATTCGGTCCTCAAGCTGGGCGGCTACCTGGGCTATTTCGGCGGATCACCCGACCCGTCGCGGGACCCGGTGGCCGCCGCCGTGCTCGGCGCCGAGGCCGACGGGGTCGAGTACGTCGGCCCCGTGGACAAGGCCGCCGTGGGCGCGTTCTACGGCTCGCTCGACGCGCTGGTCCTGCCGATCAAAGCCGGGCGCTATGTGACCTCCGGCAAGGTTTACGAGTACATCGCCACCGGCAAGCCGATAGTCTCCATCCACCCGCCCGAAGCGGGGGCATCACGGGTGCTGGAGGGCTATCCGCTGTGGGCGCCCGTCGCGGACATGACCGCTGACCAGGCCGCCACCGCCTTCGGCAAGGGCGCCGACCTGGTCCGGGGCTTGACTCCCGAATTGACCGCCGAGGCCTTGGCCTTCGGCGAGCGCTTCACCCGCCAGCGCCAACTCGGCCCTGCCATAGACGGCCTGGCCAACCTCCTCCCCCGCTGACCGGGAGCCGGATTGGGACTTCGGAGCCTTCTGGGGACAATCAACCCCGCGATTCCGTCCCCAGAACGCCTTTTGGTCCCAATCGAGGCCGCCGGAGAGCCGGATTGGGACTTCGGAGCCTTCCGGGGACACGCCGCGGCCCCAACCCGTCCCCAGAACGCGGTTTAGTCCGAGTCCGTGGATCAGCGACCGGTGAAGGACCGCCAGCAGGCCAGATGCCAATGGCGGCGCAATTCCACGGCCGATTCGGCGCCCAACAGCGATTCCGCCTCCCAAGCTGTCACTTGCGTCTGTCCGGGAACGACATTCGAGCCGCAACCGGGGCAGGCGTAACTCTTGGTGGCAGGCCCAGGAGGGGTCACGAAGAAGTCCCGCCCGTCGCGCACCACCACGCGGGCCGGTTGGCCGCCACGGGCTCTGGCCAGGTCGAGCGGGCGCGGCGGACTGGCGGCGCGTTTGGCTCGACGGGACCCTCTTGGCATCCAGCCATGTTAGTTCCTGGGCGAACCGCCAGCGCGAACCGGAGTTGGGGACTGTCCCCAACTATGGTTCGGCAACGACGCGATCAGGCGCGGACGGGCTGCACGGCATCGAAAAAACGCGAAGTCAGCGGGTGGGCCAACAAGGCCCCGACGGCCAGCCAGGCGGCGAACACGATCACCGTCAACGTTCCTGGCGACCACGGCGCCATCGTCAACCACAACAGGACCAGCAGGCCGAGCGCCGCGGCGGCGATCCGGGCCCAAGACCGGCCGCGAGTGACTTGGACGGCGCAGACCACCTCGGCCACGCCCACGATCAACGCCAACCCACCCGCGATCACCGCCGAGCCGATGCCGCGCCCATCCAACCCCAACGATAGCGAGCCCAAGCCACCGAGCGCGTGCACCACGGCGAGCGCCGCCAAGAGCACCGCGACGGCCGAGACCGTGGCCGGGCGCGAGACACCGGCCTGAGAGCCGGAGGTGTCCTTGACGGACGGCCACGGCGGCACTCCCCCAGCGGCCGCCGACTCGGCCTCGAGTTCCTCGACGGCCTCCCAGGCGTCCACCTCTTGAACTGGAGGGAGCTCGACTTCCTCGAAGACGTCGATCGTCCAACTGACGTCGCGGCCCGTCTCGCGGCGCTCTTGGTCCCAAATCTCGATCGCGCAGCCGACATAGGTCATGTCCGCGGCGCGGCGAGGCGGGGTTAGGGGTATGGCGCTGAACAACAGCTACTCCTGTGGCACTTCCGGGGGTCTCTATAACCCGTCCAGGATGCCGCATAGGAGCACGAAGTGCACCCGAGTTTTCTGGACTCAGAACAACCGCGACGCGGGATCGTCCATCCCCCGCATCGCGTCGTAATCAAGCAGCAGACAGTCCAATGCTCTGTCCTGCGCCAACACCTGTGCTTGAGGCTTGATCGCTTGCGCCGCCAAGACTCCTCGCACGGGGGCTAACGACGAATCCCTTTTGAGTAGTTCCACATAACGGGTGAGTTGTTCTACTCCATCTATGTCACCTCGCCGCTTGACTTCTACGGCGACAGTGCCTCCGGATGGGTCGCGCAGCAACAGATCGATCGGCCCGATGGCCGTGGGATACTCCCTCCGGATCAGCCTCAGGCCCGGCCCGACCAATTCCGCCTGCTCGGCCAACAACGCTTGCAGATGGGCTTCGACCCCATCTTTGACGAGTCCCGGCTCCGCGCCCAGCTCGACCTGGACATCGTGCAAGACTTCGAAGACCTGGATGCGCAGCAGGTCGTCCGTCTTCAGGTGGCTGACCTGCCAGACGGTTGTCACCCCAGCCTCCGCCTCGGCGGCTTCAGGCTCTGACTCGACCATCTTGCAGGGCGGGTTCATCCAGTTCAGCGGCTTGTAGGAACCGCCATCCGAGTGCACCAGCACCGAGCCGTCGGCCTTCAGCACAATCAGTCGCCGGGCCGGGTCCAGGTGCGCCCCCAGGCGACCCGAGTAGTCCACCGCGCACCGCGCCACCACCAACCGCATCAGCCGGTCGCCAGATCCGTTGTCAGCCCGTCTGCTATTGAAACCCTCAGGCCAATCAGTTCTCGCACCCGTACATTATGCCGGGCTGGAGCGGCCAGCCAGTTGCGCCACCCGCCCCTTCGAGACTCCGAGCACGACCGCCGTGTCCGCCAACGACAGGCCCGCGTCCCGCAGCTTCCGCACCACGGCGCGCATCTGCCGCCCGGCTTCGACCTGGCCGCCAGCGGCGGCTTCCACGGCCGCCCTGGCCTCACGCACTTCGATCAGGACATCGCCCAGTTCCGGAGAGATTTCGATGGCCCAACCGGCATGGTCAGTCTCAGGGTCCACCGTGTCAAGGAAATCGCGGACCTGGCGTTCCGCGGCGCTGAGCGTACGCACTTGAGTCGCGCCGAACCCGTCCACCTCCAACTCCCAGCCCAGTTCCCAACGATTCGCAGCAACGGTGATTGCTCTCATAGCCACCCCTCCTTCGCTTGCGCGAGTGCCTTCAACGCGTCCCGCGTGACCTTGGGCGAGCACTCAGTGTCCTTCACCAACACCGCCCTTGCGCCGTTGGGACCGTCCCAAACCTCGTGGTCGCCCTTGCCTGGACGCGCCGCAAAACCCTGCCTACGCAGAAGTCTGACCAAGTCCCGATACTTCATGGGCTTGGTCACGCTCTAGTATATCCCCCCTGCCCGATGCCGTCTATCCCCCGTATACAGGCCTGGTCGGGCATGTTTCAGCCGCGCCTCAAGCCAACGCCGCCTGCGCCTGCCCACGTCGATGGTTAGGCTGGCTGGCATGGTTGTCCTGTCCAAGATCACCACCAAGACCGGCGACGAGGGCCAGACCCACCTGGGCGACATGACACGGGTGCCCAAGACCGATCCCCGCATCGAGGCCGTGGGCGCCATCGCGGAGGCCAACGCCGTCCTGGGTGTCGCCCGGTCCGCGGGTCTCGAGCCGCGCCTCGACGCCTGGGCCGCCCAGTTGCAGCAGGAGTTGTTCGACCTGGGCGCCGACCTGTCCACGCCGCTGCCAAAAGCCCAGATGGACGATGCCGCCGAGCCGTCCTCGCCTCCCACCCCACGAGTTGACCTGGCCGTCATCGCGCCTTGGGACCGGGTCATCGCGGAATTGGCCCAAGAACTCGGCTCCCTGCGCACGTTCGTCCTGCCCGGAGGCCCGATGGCGGCCGCGCAGCTGCATGTCGCCGTCACTGTGACGAGGCGTGCCGAACGGGACGCTTGGAGGGCGGCCCAGGCACACGGCATCGGGCAAGCGGGCGGCGTCAACCACGACGCGCTGGTGTACCTGAACCGGCTCTCCGACCTGCTGTTCCTGATGGCCCGCGCGGCGGCCGGGCCGCCGGAACTGTGGCACCGTGGCTCCCAGAGTCAGACCGACGCCAGTAGGGTGAGGCGCAAGGCCGCCATCAGGGCGCTGGCGAGCGGCTAAGAGACGCGCTCACGGATGACACTGGACCCCGGCGGCCCTGATCCGGCAGGACCGCGACCGCTGGGCCAGAGCCTCGCGCCGACGGGCAGGAACCCTCGAAGGTCGCGTTTGAGCGCCCGATCCTGTTCACATGGTGGCGGAACAAGCCCGGGCGGTGTCCATAAGTCCCTGCAACTCGGTCGCGGCGCGAGTCGCAGCCATTTCTGGACATGGGCGGCGGAAGGCGCCGGAGCCATCGACGCGCTGACCTGCGGGGACGCTGGCTGCCGGCCGGCGGCATCGGGCGGCGCTGTCCATAAGTCCCTGCAACTCGGTCCCGAGCCGAGTCGGGGCCATTTCTGGACAAGCCCGGCCCTTGGAGACCATCCCCGACCGGACGCGAGCCGACAACGTCGGTGGGACCGGCCTTTGAGCGCGGCCGAAGCACGCATCGCATGGTATGCTTGGCGCAGCCGGGCGCATACATGGAATGAGGGGAGAAACGACCATGCCGCTGCTGCAAGTGCGCAACTGCCCGCAGGACCTCTATGACAACCTCAGGCGGACCGCCGCCGACGACCGACGCTCCATCGCCCAAGAGACGGTGACGCTCCTGGAGGAGGCGCTCGAGAGCCGGGTCGAGGCCAACAAGGCGAGACGCAGGGCCGCCCTCAAAGCACTCATCGGGGACGAGGAACGCCAAGAGCGCATGACGCTGGACCCGGTGGCCTTGATACGCGAGGACCGCGACCGGTGAGCCGCGTATTGGTGGTTGACGCCTCCGCGGCTGTCCGCTTGTCCGTTGGGAGGCTGGCGGCGCAGGCCGCAATCGACCAGGCCGACTTGATCATCGCTCCCGCCATGTTCACCGCGGAGGTCGCCAATGCCCTTTGGAAATATGTCCGGGCTGGCGAACTGACCGTGGCTGAGGCCGTCGATATGCTGCGCGCCGCCTCGTCCATGTGCAACCGTTTGGAGCCCCTCGGAGACGAAGCCGCCGTGGCGGCTCTGGAAGGCGCCGCCCGCGAGGACCACCCGGTCTACGACCTGATCTACCTCGAGCTGGCCAGGCGCGAGGGCGCGGCCCTGGCGACCGCCGACCGCCGTTTGGCCCGACTGGCCGAGGCCTCCGGAATCGAAGTGGTGGCCGCCTGAGGGCCACGCCACAGGCGGCCCAAGCGGGCGGCAGCGGCCGTCAGGCGGTCGAATCGGAACGGGTGGGACCGGCCTCGATCCACGACAGCAGCCCGCTCGACGCGCCGCGGGAGATGATCAACAGATAGCTGGAACCGGCGGACGACAACTGCACCACCTGCCACCCTGCCGCCGAGTCCTCGTCGAGCGGGCGGGCCTTGATGGTCAAGCCCCGGCGCGGCCACTGGTGGCCCGGAGCGAGCCGCAGCGAATCGCGGGCGAACCA
Source organism: Bifidobacteriaceae bacterium (assembly GCA_031265345.1). The sequence continues at coordinate 18,251 of JAISCU010000358.1, read as the reverse complement.
CTCCAGCGACAAGGGCGCGAAGGCCGCCAGGCCGGAACGCTGCCGCCGCTTGGCACCCTCGCCCTCCACCACGGTGCAAGCGAAATAGCCTGGGCGGGACCGCAGGTACTGCCAACGCAGCCACACCAGCCCCAACAGGCCCATGGCCGCCACGACAGCGCCGACCAAGACCACGGCCAGCGCCTCCAGCATTGATCCCTCCGTTGACTGCTTCCGATTGCCTTCGCAGTGTCAACGAGGCGCATGCCGACCCCGGCTTCTCACACGGGATTCAGCAACTGCGCCTCGTCTGCGACCACAGTCACAATATCGGAGTCGACGGACAAGAACCCGCCAGTGATGCGAACTTTGACCTCCGGCGTGTCGAGCGGCTCAACCTTGACCTCGCCTTCCCGCAGGATCGCCAGGAGCGGTTCGTGCCGGGGATAGATGCCGATGCCGCCTTCGACGCTGGGCGCGGTGAAGAAGCGGGCCTGGCCGGACCAGACCTCGCCCTCCCAGTCCGCGATCTCGACGCTCAGTTCGGTGGCCATGGCGCTCAGCCCAGTTCCTTCTGCAACCGGGCCCAGTTGCGTTCCAGGTCCTCCAGGCCGCCGATGTTGAAGAAGGCCTGTTCCGCGACGTGGTCGAACTCGCCGTCGGCGATGCGGGAGAAGGCCTCGATGGTCTCCCCCAGCGCCACCGTGGAGCCCTCCACGCCGGTGAACTGGGTGGCCATGTAGGTGTTCTGGGACAGGAACTGCTGGATCCGGCGAGCCCGGTTGACCACGATCTTGTCCTCCTCGGACAACTCGTCCACGCCGAGGATAGCGATGATGTCTTGGAGCTCCTTGTTGCGCTGCAGGATCTGCTTGACGCGGGTCGCGGTGTTGTAGTGGTCCTCGCCGACGTAGCGCGGGTCCAGGATGCGCGAGGTGGACGCCAGCGGGTCGACGGCCGGGTACAGGCCGCGCGAGGCGATGTCGCGGGACAACTCGGTGGTGGCGTCCAGGTGCGCGAAGGTCGTGGCCGGGGCCGGATCGGTGTAATCGTCGGCGGGCACGTAGATGGCCTGCATCGACGTGATCGAGTGGCCGCGCGTGGAGGTGATGCGCTCCTGGAGCTCGCCCATCTCGTCCGCCAGGTTGGGCTGGTAGCCCACAGCCGAGGGCATCCGGCCCAGCAGGGTCGAAACCTCGGAGCCGGCCTGGGTGAAACGGAAGATGTTGTCGATGAAGAGCAGCACGTCCTGGTGCTGGATGTCGCGGAAGTACTCGGCCATCGTCAGCGCCGACAGGGCCACCCGCAGACGCACGCCTGGCGGCTCGTCCATCTGGCCGAACACCAGCGCGGTCTGCTTGATGACGCCGGACTCGGTCATCTCGGCGATGAGGTCGTTGCCCTCACGGGTGCGTTCGCCCACTCCCGCGAAGACCGACACGCCGTCATGGTTGTTCGCGACCCGGTAGATCATCTCCTGGATCAGCACCGTCTTGCCCACGCCGGCGCCGCCGAACAAGCCGATCTTGCCGCCCTGCACGTATGGGGTCAGCAGGTCGATCACCTTGATGCCGGTCTCGAACATCTGGGTCCGGCCCTCCAACTCGTCGAACGGCGGCGGGTCGCGGTGGATGCCCCAGCGCTCGGTGACCTCGAGCTTCTCCCCCGGCTCCAGGTTCAGCACGTCCCCGATCACGTTGAAGACGTGCCCCTTGGTGACGTCCCCGACCGGCACGGAGATGGGGCCGCCGGTGTCCTGCACCACGGCGCCGCGAACCAGGCCGTCCGTCGGTTTCATGGCGATGGCGCGGACCAGGTTGTCGCCCAGGTGCTGCTCCACCTCCAGGGTGACGGTGATGAGCCGCTTGCCCGCGCCCTCCTCCTCCAGTTCGATCTCGGTCGTGAGCGCGTTGTAGATCTCGGGGATGGCGTCGCCCGGGAACTCGACGTCCACAACGGGTCCGATCACTCGCGCTACCCGCCCCTGGGCTGGCGCCGGGTTGTGGGTGACCTCGGCTTCTACGGTGGTGCTGGTCATGGTGTCTTGGTCTTCCTTCGGTTCGGTTGGTCCGTTGTGGGTGGTCATCGTCCGGCGGCCAGGGCGTCCGCCCCGGAGACGATCTCGGAGATCTCTTGGGTGATGTCGGCCTGCCGCGCCTGGTTGGCCAGCCGCGTGTACTTGCGCACCAGGTCCTCGGCGTTCTCGGTGGCCGTGTGCATGGCGCGTTGGCGGTTCGCCAGTTCCGATGCCGCCGCCTGGAGCAGGCAGTCGAGGATGCGGGAGCGCACGTAGCGGGGCAGCAGGGCGTCGAGGACCCCGGCCGGGCTCGGCTCGAAGCTGTAGAGCGGGAAGACCTCGGTCTTGACGGTCTCGGTGTCGATCCTCTCCTGGACCACCGTGACCTCCTCCGGATCGTCCTCCTCCACGAACTCCAGCGGCAGCATGCGCACAATCCGGGGCGCCTGCGAAACCATGTTGCGGAAATGCGTGTAGACCACGTGGAGCTGACCCACGGCATCGGGCTCGGTGGCCGGAGCTGTGAACGCGCCCAGCAAAGTGGCGGCGATCTCCTTCGCGACCGCGAAGCTGGGCGAATCGGACGAGCCGAGCCACGACCGCTTGACGGGCACCCCGCGGAAGTCGTAGTAGCCGAGCGCGCGCCGGCCGACCACGTAGCGGTCGACCTGGAAGCCCTCGGCCTCCAACTCGGCGGCGTGGGCCTCGGCCTCGCGCAGCACGTTCGCGGTGTAGGCGCCGGCCATGCCCCGGTCGGCCGCCATGACCAGCAGCGCGACCCGTTTGACGTCCGCCCGCTCGGTCAGCAGCGGGTGCCGGATCTCCTCCCCGACGTGGCTCGCGGCCAGCGCCACCGCGCGGGTCAGAGCCGACGCGTAGGGCCGCTGGCGGGCCGCCGCGTCGCGGGCACGGCCAATCCGGCTGGCGGCGATCAACTCCATGGCCCGGAAGATCTTCTTCAAGGACTGCGTGGACTTGATACGCGCCCGGTAAACCCTTTGCGAACCGGCCATCTACTGCTCCATTTCCTTTCCCGCCTCGAACAATTGTCAGCCGCGCTTCTTCAGCTTGATCTGCTCCTGCTCGAGGTCCGCCTCACCGGCCTCGACCTCCTCAGGGGCCGTCAGCACGCCGATGGTCAACAAGAACTCGCGCGTGAAAGTCTCGACGGCGTCTTTGAGAGCCTGCTCGGTCTCCTTGGAGAGGTCCTTGGTCTCAGCGATGGTGGCGAGCACGTCCGTCCGCCGGTCCAGATAGTCGAGGAAGTCGCGCTCGTACTCATGGACCTTGTCCAGCGGCACCCGGTCCAGGTGGCCCTTGGTCGCGGCGTAGATGGCGGCGACTTGGCGCTCCACCGGATAGGGCGTGTACTGGGGCTGTTTGAGCAGTTCCATCAACCGCGCGCCACGGGTCAACTGCTGGCGCGAGGCCGCGTCGAGGTCGGAGGCGAACATGGCGAAGGCCTCCAGATCGCGGTACTGCGCGAGGTCGATCTTCAGCGTCCCGGCCACCTTCTTCATGGCCTTGACCTGGGCCGACCCGCCGACGCGGGACACCGAGATGCCGACGTCCACGGCCGGGCGCTGATCGGCGTTGAACAGGTCGGACTGGAGGAAGATCTGGCCGTCGGTGATCGAGATGACGTTGGTCGGGATGTACGCCGAGACGTCGTTGGCCTTGGTCTCGATGATCGGCAGGCCGGTCATCGAGCCGGAGCCCATCTCCTTCGAGAGCTTGGCGCAACGCTCCAGCAACCGCGAGTGCAGGTAGAAGACATCGCCCGGATACGCCTCGCGGCCGGGCGGGCGGCGCAGCAGCAGCGACACGGCCCGGTACGCCTCGGCCTGCTTGGACAGGTCGTCGAAGACGATCAGGACGTGTTTGCCCTGGTACATCCAGTGCTGTCCGATGGCGCTGCCGGTGTAGGGGGCGAGGTACTTGAAACCGGCCGGGTCGGAGGCGGGCGCGGCGACGATCGTGGTGTACTGCAACGCGCCCGCGTCCTCCAGGGCCGCTCTCACCGAAGCGATGGTCGAGCCCTTCTGGCCCACGGCGACATAGATGCAGCGGACTTGCTTGGTCGGATCGCCAGAGTCCCAGTTCGCCTTCTGGTTGATGATCGTGTCGGTGGCGATGGCGGTCTTGCCGGTGCCACGGTCGCCGATGATCAACTGGCGTTGCCCGCGACCGATCGGGATCAGCGAGTCGATGGCCTTTAGCCCGGTCTGCAGCGGCTCATGGACCGAGCGGCGCTGCATGACGGTGGGGGCCTGCAATTCGAGCGCGCGGCGCTGGTGGGTCTCGATCTCCCCCAGGCCGTCGAGCGGGACGCCGAGCGGATCGACCACGCGGCCGAGGTAGGAATCGCCCACCGGCACCGACAGCACCTCGCCGGTGCGGCGGACCTCCTGGCCCTCCTCGATGCCCGCGAATTCGCCCAGGACGATCACGCCGATCTGACGCACGTCCAGGTTCTGGGCTATCCCCAACGTCCCGTCCGCGAAGCGCAACAGTTCGTTGCCCATCACTCCGGGCAGGCCCTCGACCTGCGCGATCCCGTCGCCGGCCATCGTGACCCGGCCGATCTCCTCGGTCGCCGCCGGGGCGGCCTTATAGGACTCCACGAATTCGTCCAGGGCCTGGCGAATAGCCTCCGGACGGATGCTCAGATCAGTCATATTCTTCTTCCTTCGGAATCTCGATTGGTCACGCGGCCAAGTCTCGCCTGAGCTCGGTGAATCTGGTCGCCAGCGAGCCGTCCACCACTTCGTCCCCGACGCGGAGGCGCAGCCCGCCCATCATCGAGTGGTCGATTGACACATTCAGCTGGATGTCGCGGCCGTATTCGACCGCCAGGAGTTTGGTCAGGGCGTCGGCCTGGGTCGGGGTCAGCGGCGCGGCCGTTTGGACGATGACGACCAGGCGGCCCCGGCGCTCGGCCACCAGGTCGCCGACGTACTTGAGCGAGTATCGGATGCCCCGTCCCCGCGGGTGGGCCACCACCCTTCTGAGAAGATACATCGTCTCGGGGCGGACCGACTTCGCGAAGACGCGTTCGATCAACTTGACCCGCGCCGCCGATTCGGCCACCACGTCTCCCAAGGCTGTGCGCAGGTCGCGATTGTTGCGCAACACCACGTCCACCTCGAACAGCTCGGCCTCGACACCCCGGAGGATCTTCTTGGCCTGGGCCTGGGCCAGCGAGGCGTCGAAGGCCATCAATTCCAGCGCGTCCGCCAGGTCCTGGTCCTTGGACCATCTGAGGCCTGCGGTGCGGGCGGCCAACCGGGCGGCCGGCTCGAAATGCCCGGCCATGGCCTGGCGGACCAGCAAAGCCTTGGCCGCCGCCTCCCGGTTCGGGTTGGTCAGCGCGCGGGCGAGGGCCGGATCGGCGTCCAAGGCGTCCGTCAGCGCGAACAATTCGCCGCCGATCCGCGACGCCTGGCCCTCTTGCTTGGCCAAGGTGCGGCTCAAATCGAGCTTCGCCTTGGCCAACGACGCCGCGCTACCACCCAACATCAAGCGCTCTTCCCGGCCGCGGTCTGGCTCTCAAGGTCTTCCAAGAAACGGTCGATCACCCGGCTGGCGACAGCCGAATCCTTGAGGGCTTCGCCCACGATCCGCTCGGCCAGTTCCGTGGCCAGGACGCCGACGTCTTGGCGCAACGACACCTCGGCGGCGCGACGTTCCGAATCGATCTGGCGCTGGGCCGCCTCCTGGATGCGCCTGGCCTCGTCCGAGGCCTTGGTCTTGGCCTCCGCGACTATCGCCACGGCATCGGCCTTCGCGTCCTCCCTGACCTTGGCGGCCTCGAGACGGGCGGCCTCTTTCTCCGAGTCCAGGCCGGCCCGGATCTGGGCGATCTCCGATTCGGCCTCCTCGGCCCGCTTGATGCCGCCCTCGATGACCTCGGCGCGCTCGTCCAAGACTTTGAGGTAGCGCGGGACGCCGTACTTGGCGACCGCCCAGGCGATCACGATCAGGCAGAGCGCCGAGATGACGACCTCGTCCCAGGGCGGGATGAACAGACCGATCCCCTTCGGGGTTCCTTCAGCGAGCCACATGATCAGGTGAACAGGAAGCCGGCCACCAGACCGAGCAGGGCCAACGCCTCGGCCAGGCCCGCGCCGATGAACATGGTGCCCATCAAGGAGCCCCTCAACTCGGGCTGCCGGGCGATCGACTCCTGGGTCTTGCCCACCAGGATGCCGACGCCGATGCCTGGGCCGATCGCGGCCAGGCCGTAGCCAATGGCATTCAGGTTGCCGCTGATTTCGGCGAGTAGGTTCACAGTCAATTTCCTTTCGGTTCAGTGCTGTCCGGTCCGGCGCCAGGCCGGACCGGGGTTCACATCAGTGCTCCTCCTTGGCGAGCCCGATGTAGACGGATGTGAGGATGGCGAAGATGAAGGCCTGCAGGCCGGCGATGAAGATCTCGAAGATGACGAAGGCGAACGAGGCGGCGGCGGTCAGCAGGCCCAAGCCTTTGACCACTCCCGCGCCTTCGATCAAGAGGTAGCTGGTCATCACGAAGAAGGCGGTCAGCAGGAAGTGCCCAGCGATCATGTTGGCCATCAGACGGACTGTCAGAGTGACCGGGCGCAGGACGAAGGTCGAGAGGAACTCGATCGGCGTCAGCAGGATGTACATCACTTTGGGGGCACCCTTGGGGAACAGGTTGTCCGCCAAGTAGTGCCCGAGCCCGTGGGCCTTGATCCCCTGGGCCACGAAGGCGACCCAGGCGCAGGCCGCCAGGATCATGGGGACCGCGACCAGGCCGTTGGAGGAGACGTTGAGGAAGGGCAGGACGCCGGTGATGTTCAGGGCCAGCACGCCGAAGAAGATGGTGGCGATGAACGGCAGGTAGCGGCGGGCCATGGCCGGCGGCATGGCCGCCTCGCAGATCTGGTGGTGCACGAATCCCATCGCCAACTCGAAAGTCGATTGGCCGCGGTCCGGGACGAGCCGGGTCCGCCGGGCGCCCAGGTAGCTCAAGACCACCAGGGCGACGGTGGCGATCACCCTCACCAGGTCCATCCGGTTGAACTCGAACGACCCGATCCTCCAGAACGGCGCCGGGAATAGCTCGTCGAGCGTGGGCATGTGCATTCCGCCGCCTTCGCCGTCGCCACTGGCTGGCGCGGCTACAAGCACGCTTGTGATGGAGGACAAGTCCATGACTCCTAGAAGGGGTCCCCATAATCGCCTCATCGCCGAGCGAAAATGGCCTGCTTAATCAGGTGTTGGTCAGTGGGCCGGAATTAACCTACCACAATTGGGACCAATGGCCATTTCGCCATTATCCCTGGCGGGGCGGCAGTTCTGGCCCCGGCGTGACGCGTGCACCCCAAACTACGCGTCCCTCTAGGACTAAGGACCCAATTACGCCCACCAAAATCGTAATTCCGAATGTCGGCCGGTTGATGAAGGCGGCTTGGTTGAGCGCCAGCATCAGCACGAATAGCACCACCAATTTGCCGAACCAGGCCAACAACAGGTTACGGGCCTGCGCCTCGGCCGTCTTCGACAGGTGCATCACCAGGGCCGAGGCCCCGAAGAAGGCGCCCACTATGGCTGCTCCCAGCAGGGCGCCCCACATGCCTTTGGTCCCCACGGCCACATAGCCGGCCACGCCGCCCCCCACCGCGAGGACTCCGGCGAAGGCGGCCAGTTGGATCCCGACACGCCCATAGACGATGCCGCCATCTCGGGCGCCGCCGACGCCTTCGGGCGCGTTTTCGGGCGGGTCAAGACCGGGGTTGGTCGGTTGGTTCATGTCGAGTCTCCTTACGGGTGGTGCGGGACCGAAGTCGGTAGCGGCGGGCCAGGCTCGGCGCCATCGTCGCCGCCAGGGCCACGAACACGCCGACGGCCACGAAAGTGACCACCTGGCGCGCCCTGAACACGGCCAGCCCAGCCGTGCCGAAGGCCAAGACGGCTGTCCACATGTACATGATGGCGACAGCACGGCGCTGGGTGTGGCCCAATCTCAGCAGCCGGTGGTGCAGATGCATCCGGTCCGCCCGGAACGGGGACTGCCCGGCCCGCATGCGGCGGGTCACCGCCATCAGCATGTCCAGCAACGGCAGCGCCAGGACCGCGAACGGCAGGATCATCGGCAGGAAGGCGCCGAACGCTTGGCGCTGCGTGATCGTGGTGGCGCCCGGATCGATCTGCCCCGTCACATTGATGGTGGCGGCCGCGAACAACAGGCCCAACAGCATGGAGCCCGAATCGCCCATGAAGATCCGGGCCGGGTTCAGGTTGTAGGGCAGGAAACCGAGGCACGCCCCGACCGTGAGGGCCAGGATCAGCGCCGCCAGAGTGGCGTAGTTCGGACCGCCCGACTCGCGCGAGATCAAGTACGAGTAGAGGAAGAAAGCTGTGCAGCCGATAGCCACCATGCCGGCGGCCAGGCCGTCCAGGCCGTCCACGAAGTTGATGGCGTTGATGGTGGCCACCACCACCAGGATGGTGACGATCAGGCTCGACCATGAGGACATGATGGTGAGCCCGGCTACCGGCAGGGTGATCAGCTGGACGCCCGCCAGCGCCAGGAATCCCGCCGCCAGCACCTGGCCGGCCAGCTTGGTGGGCCAACTGAGGTCGAACCAATCGTCCAGGGCGCCCAGCAGGCAGACGAAGGCCGCTGCCACCAGCACCTCCCACGGCCCGGCGTTCGGGTCCGCGAAGACCGGCTTCAAGAACGGCACCTGCGAAGCGGTGAGCAGCCCCACCGTCACTCCGACCAGCATGGCCAACCCGCCCAGACGCGGGGTCGGGACGGTGTGGACGTCGCGCCCCCGCACCGGCGTGATCGCGTGGCTCGCCACCGCCAAGCGCCGCACCAGCGGCACCATCAGCGCCGTCGCCACGGCCGCGATCGCTCCCAGGATCAGATAGATTCTCAAGCCGACCGCCCAATCGCCTGGGCCAGCGCTCGGGCGAGCTGGTCCTCCTCGATCGCCCCGGCCCGCACCACCCTGGGCCGCGTGGACCCGGACCGGCCGAGGTCGATCACCGTGGACGCGATCCCACCGGGCGCCGGGCCCGCGTCGACGTAAACCGCCGCCTCGTCGCCGAACTGACGCGCGGCATCGGCGGCCGTCAAAGCTGGGGCGTGGCCCGTGAGGTTGGCCGAAGTGACCGCCAACGGGCCGGTCGCCCGGAGGAGGGCGAGGGCCACCGGATGGTCGGGCTGGCGCAGGCCCACGGTGGTGCTGACAGCGGGGGTGCCACCGAGGCGCAGGCGGGCGGCTGGACGCGCCGCGAGGATGATCGTGAGCGGGCCGGGCCAGAACGCCTGGACCAAAGCCTCGGCCGCGTCCGGCCACCCGTCCGCCAGCTCCGGGGCGGCCTCCCGGTCCGGCACCAGCACAGGCAGGACCAACGCGGCCGGACGCTGCTTGACCGCGAACAGGCGGGCTGTCGCGGCCGGATCGAACGGATCGGCGGCCAAGCCGTAGACCGTGTCGGTGGGCATGACGACCAACTCGCCCCGAGCGATGGCGGCGGCGGCGTCAGCCAAGACCTCGGGTGCGGGCCGACCGGTCACGGAAGCTAGCATCCAGGCGATTCTACGGCCTGGCGCCCGAGGCTCCCCCATCCTCGCGCGTCACCGGCCCACGCGTCACCGGCCCACGCGTCACCCGCCCCCGCGTCATCCGGCTCGCTTCGCGCCGCAGGCGTTGTCGGCACGGACGGGCCTCGCGTCAACGGCGCCGGACTGGGCCCAGTCGGCGCGACGGTCAGGCCGACGTGCCAGCCTCGACCGGTGCGTTCACCACCACCGGCGAGGGCGACGGCGTGACCACTTCGGTCACCTGGCCGATCATCGGGCGCTGGTCGTCCAGGCCGTGACCGGCCTTGACCAGGGCCAGACCGGTCAAGAACACCACCACGCCGACTCCCGCGACCAGCAACGCCACGCCGAAGGCCATGGCGCTGAGCATCAGGGCCGAGCGCAGGAACGAGGACGTGTTCATCATGTTCCACAGGGCCGTCATCTTGGCGTCGGCCTCGTCGGTGCCCGCGCCGGGATAGTCCTTGACCTGGCGGACATGGGCTATCTCGGCGGCGGTCGAACCGTTGTACTTCTCGAAACCGAAGCCCTCAGGCGTGTGGGCGGTGTGGGCCTTGATGGCCTCCGCCTGCGCCATCGCGCTGAGCGGCCCCTTCACCGCCTTGGGCGTCTCGCCGTCGCTCGAGCCGAAGACCGAGCTCATGAACGGCGTGTCGCCGCTGACGGAGATCTTCTCCGCTTTGAGTTGGGCTCCGACGGCCACATAGGTGACCACGCCGGCGGCGAGAACCAGAACTCCTAACACCATCAGGATTCGGCCAATGCCGCGGACTCCGCGCCCCCTGGCGGGCTGGTTGGTTTGCATTATGAAGGGCTCCTCGCCCGCGGGTCACCAGCCGTCCTCCTGGGCCCGCGTCAAAATCGCACCGGCCCCGGTCAGTTCCCCGCGACTGATCGTTGTAGTGCGCTTGGAGGATGGTCCCATGATAGCCCAAGAAAGGGTCGAAGCCCCACGCCCGCGGCCCGTCGGCGACGCGCTGGCCTGGGCAGACGCGCTTGCTGCCGCCTTTTGCGCACAATTCGGGCAGGCCCTGCGGCTCACTCCCACTCGATGGTGCCGGGCGGCTTCGACGTGACGTCCAGCACCACCCGGTTGACCTGGGGCACCTCCCCGGTGATGCGACCAGCGATTCGTGACAGCAGGTCGTAGTCCAGCCGCGAGAAGTCCGCCGTCATCGCGTCCTCGGAACTGACCGGCCGCAGCACCACGGGATGCCCGTAGGTCCGCCCGTCGCCCTGCACCCCGACCGACCGCACGTCCGCCAACAGCACCACCGGGCATTGCCAGATCTCGCGGTCCAGTCCCGCTCGGGTCAATTCTTCGCGCACGATGCCGTCAGCCCGTCTCACCGTGTCCAGCCGGCTCGCTGTCACCTCGCCGACGATCCGGATGCCGAGTCCCGGTCCGGGGAAGGGTTGGCGCCAGACCATCGAATCGGGCAGGCCCAGCTCCGAGCCGACAGCCCGGACCTCGTCTTTGAACAGCCAGCGCAAGGGCTCCACCAGCTCGAACTTCAAGTCGTCCGGCAGTCCGCCAACGTTGTGGTGCGATTTGATCGTGGCCGCCCCGTCGCCGCCGCCCGATTCGACCACGTCGGGGTAGAGCGTTCCCTGGACCAAGAACCTGACCTCGCCAGCCTCGCCGCCGCCGCCATCGCCGCCTTCTCGGACCCCAGCCACGACTTGGGCAGCGGCGGCCTCGAAGGCGCGGATGAACTCGCGCCCGATGATCTTGCGCTTCGCCTCCGGCTCGGTCACCCCGGCCAACGCCGCCAGGAACACCGCCGAGGCGTCGTGGACCACCAGGCGCGCCCCGGTCACGGCCACGAAGTCGCGTTCGACCTGCTCGCGTTCGCCTTCGCGGAGCAGCCCGTGGTCAACGAACACGCAGGTCAGCCGGTCCCCCACGGCTCGTTGCACCAAGGCGGCGGCGACCGACGAATCGACGCCGCCGGACAGGCCGCAGATGGCCTGGGCCGAACCGACCTGGCGACGGATGGCGGCGATCTGCTCGGCCACTATCGAGCCGGGCGTCCAGTTCGGCTTCAGCCCGGCCTCCCGGTAGAGGAAGTTCTCGATCGAGTCCTGGCCCAGCGGCGTGTGGCGGACCTCCGGGTGCCACTGCATCCCGTAGAGGTGCCGGCCCCGGTCCTGGAAGGCCGCCACCGGCGACCCGTCGGTGCTGGCCAGGACCTCGAACCCGGCGGGGGGCCGGGTCACGGCCACGCCGTGGCTCATCCAGACCCTCTGGGAGGCCGGACCGCCCGCCAGCAGCCCGTCCGAGGCAGCCACCTGGGCCACTTGGGCGACTGTGGAACCGTATTCGCCCTTCGACCCGCGGTCGACCTCGCCGCCCAGCGCGTGGGCCAGCGCTTGGAAGCCGTAGCAGATGCCGAGCACCGGGACGCCGGCTTCAAGCAGCGCCGGGTCGAGTGACGGAGCGCCCGGCTCGAAGACCGAGGCGGGGCCGCCGGACAGGATGATCGCGGCGGGGTCTTTGGCCAGGATCCGCGCCGCGGACCAACTGTGCGGCACGATTTCCGAATAGACGTGCGCCTCGCGGACTCGGCGGGCAATAAGCTGGGCGTATTGGGCCCCGAAGTCGACCACCAAGACGGGTTTCGGATTAGGTAAGGGACTGGTCACGGAAGGTAATGCTCCTACAAGCTAGCGGCGGCGAGGGTCAGAAGTCCTAGGTACACTGGAAGGCAAACGGTGCGCTAAGCACCAGACAAATACCCCCTTCTATCCAAGGAAAGGCGTTCAACGAGTGGCACGCTCAGTATTTCTTGCTTCGACTGACCGCGACGCGGTCAAGTCTATTGTGGCCGTCGGCCTGATCGAGGAGCTCAAGCGCTCCTACGAGCGGGTCGGCGTGTTCCGGCCCGTCCTGCGCCATGGCGACGGGCGCGATCACGTCCTCGACTTACTGAAGACCCGCGACACCATCGAAGCCGACCGCGAGGTCCGCGTCGGCACCACCTACCAGCACTTCCACGAGGCGCCGGCCGCCGCGATGGAGCTGGTCATGGAGCGCTACGAGGCGTTCAAGGCGGTGTGCGACTTCGTCGTGGTGGTGGGATCGGACCACACCGACGTGCCTGGCAGCGAGGAGCTCTCGCTCAACGCCCAGATCGCCGCCAACCTCGCCTCGCCGGTGCTATTGGTGCTCCCAGGCACCCGGTGGACGCCGAGCCAGATCACGGCATCGGCCAAATTGGCCACTTCCACGATCGAGGCCGAACACGCGCGGGTGGTCGGCGTGGTGGCCAACCGCGTCCCCGCCGACCAGCTCGAGGCCGTGCGCGCCGACCTGGCCACGCTCGAGGTGCCGACCGGCGCCATCCCGGACTCGCGGATCGCGCTGGCCCCGACGTTGGGGGCGGTGGTCGATGCCGTGGGGGGCGTCCTGCTGAACGGCGACCCGGCCGCGCTCGGCTTGGAAGTCTTGGACATGACCATCGCCGCCCAAGAGGTCGAGCACGTCCTGGCGCACCTGGCGCCGAGGTCGGTGGTGATCTTCCCCGGTGACCGGGTGGGCGTGCTGCTGGGCCTGGCCTCGACCCAGGGCGACGACGACTTCCCGGCCCTGGCCGGCCTGATCATGGGCAGCGGCTACGTGCCGGACCAGCCGGTCATGGACCTGGCCCGCTCGCTGGCCGGGGACTTGCCCATCATCACCACGCCGAAGGAGACCTTCGCCGCGGCGGCGGCCGCGACCCTGGTGCGGGGCCAACTCGACCTGTCCTCGCAGGACAAGGTCGAAGCCGCTCTCGCCACCTTCGAGGAGGGGGTCGACGGGCGCCGCTTCGTGGACGCCATCGAAGCCTTCGTCCCCGCCGCCGTCACGCCGCTGGCCTTCCAGCAGTCGCTGGTCAAGCGGGCGCGGCAGGACCTGAAGTCCATCGTGTTGCCGGAGGGCGACGACGACCGGATCCTCCAAGCCGCCGCCCGCGTGATCGAGATGGACGCCGCCCGCGTCTCCATCCTGGGCTCCCGCGACACCATCCTGGGCCGGGCCAGTGAGTTGGGGCTGGACCTGAAGGCCGCCAACATCGTCGACCCGTCCGGCGGCGACCTGGTGGACCACTTCGCGGACATCTACACCGAGTTGCGCGCCCACAAGGGCATGACCAAGGCGAAGGCTCTGGAGGTCATCGCCGGTTCGGGGACCTACTTCGCCACCATGATGGTCCACACCGGCATGGCGGACGGCATGGTCTCCGGCGCCAGGCACACCACGGCGGACACGATCCGGCCGTCGTTCGAGATCATCAAGACCAAGCCCGGCACCGAGGTCGTCTCCTCGGTCTTCCTGATGGCCCTGGCGGACAAGGTGCTGGTGTTCGGGGACTGCGCGGTCAACCCGAACCCGACCCCGAGCCAACTGGCCGGGATCGCGGTGGATTCGGCTGGCACCGCCGCTGCCTTCGGGGTCGACCCGAGGGTGGCCATGATCTCCTATTCGACCGGGACATCCGGCGCCGGGCCGGACGTGGACGCCGTGCGCGAGGCCACCGAACTGGCCCAGGCCGCCGCGCCCGAGCTGGCCCTCGATGGACCGGTCCAGTACGACGCGGCCGTGGTCCCATCGGTCGGGGCCTCGAAGATGCCCGGCTCGCCGGTCGCTGGCCGCGCCACCGTGCTGATCTTCCCCGACTTGAACACCGGCAACGCCGTCTACAAGGCGGTCCAGCGCTCGGCTGGCGCGGTCGCGATCGGGCCGGTGCTCCAGGGGCTGCGCAAGCCGGTCAACGACCTCTCGCGCGGCGCCCTGGTCGAGGACATCGTCAACACCATCATCATCACCGCCTGCCAGGCGCAGTAGGCCTTTGGCCGTCCGCCGGCCGGCATCCACCGTCCGCCACCCGCCATAACCCGCAACGAAAAGGAACATCTGTGAGCGAAACAGTTCTAGTCATCAACGCCGGCTCGTCCTCGATCAAGTATCAATTGGTCGATGTCGACACCCGTGAAGCCCTGGCCAGCGGAATCGTGGAACGGATCGGTGAGGCGATCTCGCCGCTGACCCACAAGGCCCACGGCCGCAAGCACACTGTCGAGGTGCCCGTCCCGGACCACACCACCGGACTGAGGGCAGTCCTGAAGCTGTTCGCCAAGTACGGCCCCGACTTGTCGGAGGTCGGCCTGGTCGGCGTGGGGCACCGGGTGGTCCAGGGCGCGGACATCTACACCGCCGCCACCATCATCACCCCGGACGTGATCCGGACCGTCGAGGAGCTGGCACCGCTGGCCCCGCTGCACAACCCGCCGAACCTGCAGGGCATCCGGGCGGCCATGGACGCCTTCCCCGAATTGCCGCAAGTGGCGGTGTTCGACACGGCCTTCCACGCCACCCTGCCGCCGGCCGCCTACACCTACGCCATCCCGCCCGAGGTGGCCCGCTCGCTGCGCATCCGGCGCTACGGCTTCCACGGCACGTCCCACCAGTACGTCTCGCGCGAGACCGCCAAGGCCATGGGCCGCCCGCTCGAGGACGTCAACATCATCACCATCCATATCGGCTCGGGCTGCTCGATGGCGGCCGTCCGGGGCGGCGCCTCGGTCGACACCTCGATGGGCCTGACCCCGCTGGAGGGCCTGGTCATGGGGTCGCGTTGCGGCGACATAGACCCGGCGATCGTCTTCCATCTGGTGCGCGAGGGCGGCTACACGATCGACCAGGTCGACACCATGCTGAACAAGAAGTCCGGCCTGCTGGGCTTGTGCGGCTCGCTCGACGTGCGGGACATCCACAAAGGGATCTCCGAGGGTGACGATGCCGCTCGGTTGGCTTTGGAGGTCTTCACCCACCGCCTGCGCCACTACATCGGCGGCTACTGCGCCCAACTCGGTCGCGTGGACGCGATCGCCTTCACCGCCGGGATCGGTGAGAACGACCCGATCACACGGGCTTTGGCCGTGCGCGGGCTGGACGGATTCGGGATCGAGGTCGACTCCGACCTGAACCAGTCGGCTCGCGGGGCTTCCCGCATCTCGCCGGACGGCGCCCGGACCGAGGTCTGGGTCATGCCGACCGACGAGGAGTACGAGATCGCGCACCAGGCTGCCGAGTTGATCGACTCCCTCGAGCCAATCCCCGCCTAACCCCTCGGGGACGGTACCATTCCATGCTCACTCCGAGGTTTTCCACAGCCGTTTGCGCAGGTCAAACCCTGTGGATAACGGGTCCGTCCCCATTACGTGCCCAAAGGCCAGAATTCTGGCTGTTACTGGGCACGTCTGTCCCCCGACCAGTCGAGGAACCGTCCCCCTGATTAGGCGGACGATGCCGTGTGGTCGGCTGGCCGCGGGCGCTGGTCCTCGAAGCTGCTCGGACACCGACGCCCAATTGCCCCACGGGCGAGCCCGAACACGGGTTGGCGCCTGGCACCAACCCGTGTTCGGGCGCGATTCGCCGCAGTAGGACGGTGGGCGTGGTCAGCCGACGCCCTCTGTGCGGCTGACCACGCCGTCTTCCCCGCTCTCGCTGACGCCGCCGGAGCCTTGCGGGCCGTCGTCGGCGAATTGACCGGCGATCTCGCGAGCGGCATCGGCTGGCGAGGCCAACTCGGCGCCAGTGGGCGCTTCGGCCCATTCGCCCTCAGGCGTCAGTTCCAGCGCTTCCAGCAGCGCCCGCGCTCCGGTCAGGTCGTCGCCGCTCGCCAGGACGTAGAAAACCGCGTCGTTGTCGCGTTCGGCCAGAACGCTCATGGTTCCAATCCCATCGCTTTCGAGCGAACCGGAGACGAAGACCGAGGCACTTGTCGGCCCGCTCCCCTCGGCGGTGCCCGACGCTTCTCCCTCCCCCACCGAAACGCCGACCTCGGTCTTGCCGAGCGTCAGACTGACCGATGGCAGGGATGAGACCAGCAACGACGTGCCCTCCTCCGACACGATCCACTTGGTGTCCGGAAGCTCCTTGTACGTCAGCACGTCGCCTTCCTGCGCGGTCAACTCGCCGCTCCTCGACCAGGCCCGAACGTAGCTCTTGGTTCCGTCCGGGGCGGTCAACTCAGTGATGGCCGATGCCGACCAGTCGTCTCCGTCCTGCCCGCCGCTCGGCGCGGTGGCGGCGACCACCTTGCCGGTGACGACTTCGGCCTGGGCCGGTGGCGCCTGGCCCGGCCACAGGACCACGGCCGAAGCGACCAAGACGGCGGTGCCTGTGACGGCTGCGGCCCAACGCACCGGGTGGCGGCGACCGGGCCGAGCGGCCCCCCGTGCATCATCCATCACAACCAGAGAGGGATGGACGTGACGGGCCAACTCGACCCGGCCCTGGGCGTCGAGCGGTTGGTGGGTGGGCACGGGATTGGCGTCCCGGAGAGCCCTTGAGATGGACATGTGTTTCATGATTGGTCCTCCGATTTCAGGTAGAGAGTCTTGAAAGCGGCGCGAGCGCGGCTGAGCCGCATCCAGACGGCCGGAACCGAGCAGCCCAGCAGGGCGCCGCATTCGGCGCCGCTGAGGCCGTCCCAGTAATGGGCGATCAGGATCTCGCGCTGCTCCTCTGAGAGGGCGTCAAGTCCGCGATAGACGCGTTCTTGCAGATCAGTGGTTCTTTCTTGAGGGTTGTTGACCGCGCTCGAGCCCAGGTCGCGGCTGAGTTCGTTGACCACGACCCGTTGCAGCCGGATCACACGGACCGAGGCTCGCAGGTGATTGGCCAGCAGGTTCCGCGCCGTCACGAACAGCCATGGCGCTTGCGGGAGGGAATCTTCGAGACCGCGCTCCCAGGCCAATGAGAAGACTTCGGCGGCTAGGTCGCGGGCCGTCTCGGCTTCGCCGACCCGCCGCAACAGGTAGGCCACGATGCGCGGGTATTCGGTGCGGAACAGATCGGCGAAGGCCCGTTCGACGGCGTCGTCAGCGCCTTGGGTCGCGAGCGCGGCCTCCACGACGGGCAAGGGCGGCGCGCCCGGCAAGCGAGGCTCGACCGGCACCGCGGCCTCGGTCGGCGCGGTCGGCGCGCCGAACGCAGCGCCCACGCTTTCGTCTTCCGGCCTGATCACCTGGCTCAGGCTACCGGCATCCAGTCGCACGCTCATGACCTATACATGTCGCGAGCGGGCCGAAACCTAACAGGTCAGCCGCGTCGGCGGCATCGGCAACGTTTTCTGGCTGCGTGCCAAGTCAGGCTCGCCGCTCTTCGGCATGGGAGTCCGTGTGTTCGTTGTCACACTAGATCTAAAGAATGTCAAGAACTTCGAGAATCCTGGGACTCGAATTGACGCAAGGCCCCGCGCGGGTCTGGGTTTTCGCGGGCTGATAGGGAACAATTGGTCTATGCGTTGCCCAACCTGCAACAGCCCCGATGAAGAGGGTGCTTTCTGCTCCAACTGTGGATCGCCGTTGAACGCCGAACCGGTGCCTGAGGGAGCCTCGGCCCAACCGCCGCCAGACCAGGCGGGGCCGGTTCCGAGCCAGCCGCCCCCACAGTTCGGCTCGGCGCCCGCACCGGTCGCGCCGCCACCCCCGCCGCCTCCGCCCGCATACGGATACGCGCCCGCTCCGCCCCCACCCCCTCAGTCGCCGCCGCCAGCACCGGCATACGGATACTCGGCGCCGCAGCCGCCCGCGGGTGGGTACGCGCCGCCTCCTCCGGGGCCATCCGGCTACGCGCCCCGATCAACGGGCTATCAACCGCCGCCGGGCCCCGCCTACCCTCCGG
>JAISCU010000257.1 GCA_031265345.1 Bifidobacteriaceae bacterium | reverse complement strand
CCAGTGAGTACCTGTAGGTGAAGCTGACGGTCCCTTCGGCCCGGTCGCCGTCGATGGCCACGTCCAGGTCGCACAAACCGCTCGGATCGTCGACCTGGACCGTGAACTTGCCATCATCGACGGGGATGGCCTCGGAGTACACGATCCGTCCGGAGTTGTCCGCCGAGAGCCCTCCGACGTTCATGCCGAAAGAGACGTCGATTGCCAGGTTGGACACGGTCGTGCCGTCTTGGGACAAGACGAAACTGACTGCGATTCCCGACGACTCCCAGTCCGTCCCCTTGTACGAGTCGCCGTCGTCCGGATCGGAGAACGTGGCGCTGCCCGAGAAGGTCACAGGCGCTGTCCGCTCAGGGGTGGAAGCCTCCGGCGACGCCGCCTGCTCGTCGGTCGCGCTGGCGCCGCCCGCCTCGACCGGTTCGCCCGCGTCGCCGCCACAGGCCGCGAGGCCCAGCGCCATCGCCGCTGCGGCCGCCACGCCGATCAGTAGTCTCCCCGTGAATGCTGTGCGTTGCATGTTCGTATTCCTCTCTTGATGTTCGAAGCCGCAACCGAGGCTACCGAGAGTCCGGCCACCGATGGTCTGCTCGGAGCAGACAATTCGCGCGTGAAAGGTGGCCCTTCGGGTGTCTTGGGCACGACGGCGCCGGTCATCCCGGCGGTGGCCTTGTCCGGAAGTGGCTTCAACTCGTCTCGGGTCCGAGTTGCAGGGGCTTGCGGACAACCTATGCGGATCGCGCGGGGTGTAAGGTTGGGGCCGTGCGCAACTGACGTCTGTTTCCGATTCCCTGACAGACCTAGCTTTCCTTGGGAGCGCACATGCCTCGCCCGCACCTCTCCATGTCCGATTTGGGCTTTCGATTGCCCGATGCCGCCGGGCCGTTCTCCAGCCTCAGTTTCGCTTTGCCTCCGGGTCGGTTCGGGCTGACCGGGCCGAACGGGGGCGGCAAGTCGACCCTGTTGAGGCTGATCGCCGGGGAGATGAGACCAACGACCGGCTCGGTCGCCAGCAGCGGCAGTGTGGCCTTGTTGCCGCAGCGCATCGACCTGGACCCGGCGGCGCCGGTCAGCCGAATCCTGGGCGTGGAGGACAAACTGGCGGCCATCGAAGAGATCGCGGAGGGCAGCTTGGACCAACGCCATTACGACACCATCGGCGCGGATTGGGACGTCGCGGAGCGCACCGAGGCCCACCTCGCGGCGCTCGGACTCGGCGCGATCGGCCTGGACCGCGAATGCGGCACACTGTCAGGCGGCGAGTTGGTCCTGGTGTCCTTCGCGGCCCTCATCGCGCGCCGCCCCGGCATCTTGCTGCTGGACGAGCCGACCAACAACCTGGACGCGAGGTGGCGCGGCTACTTGATGGACGGCATCGGCCAATTCAAAGGCGCTCTCCTGGCCGTGACCCACGACCGCGACCTGCTGGACCGGATGGATCGGATCGGCGAGCTCAGGGATGGACGCCTGACCTGGTACGACGCGCCCTTCAGCGCTTTCATGGAAGCCAAGGCGGCCGAGGCGGCGGCCAGGCGGCGAGCCGTCCGGGACGCCCAATCGGAGGTCAGGCGGCAGCGTCGCGAACTGGCCGAGTCCCAGACCAAGCAGGCCCGGCGCGACCGGGCTGGACGAAACAACGCCGACTCCCTACCGCCGATTCTCGCGAACACGCTCCGCCGCCGGGCGGAGGAGACGGCCGGCAGATCGAAGCGCCTGCATGAGGACCGTCTGGCGGCCGCGCGCGACCAGCTCGACCAAGCCAAAGGACGCCTCGGCCGGTCCAGCGCACTGAGCCTGGAGCTGCCGGGGACTCAGGTGCCGGCCGGGCGCGACGTGCTGGAGCTCGACCATGTGGCACCGGCCCACACGGGCCTGGACGTCTCCTGGCACGTCCGCGGGCCGGAGCGGATCGCCCTGACCGGGCCGAACGGCATCGGCAAGACCTCTCTGCTCCGGTGCGTCATGGGACTGGTCCGACCCGAGCGGGGCGCCGTCAGATTGCACGTCCCGGCCAGGATGCTGCCGCAGAGCCTGGACCTGCTGGATGACGGGAGGTCGGCGCTGGAGAATGTCGCCGGGCCCACGCCGGACGCCCAGCAGACGAACCGGGCCAGGGCAGTCCTGGCGCAACTCCAGTTGAGTGGCGCGAAAGCCGAACGCCCGGTCGGCACGCTGTCCGGCGGCGAGCGTTGGCGGGCGACCCTGGCGGCGCTGCTGACCCGGCGTCCGGTCCCGCAACTGCTGGTGCTGGACGAGCCGACCAACAACTTGGACCTGGACGCGGTCGGGTTGTTGACGGAGGCGCTGGCGGAATACCGTGGCGCCGTGATCGTGGTCAGCCATGACGAGCAATTCTTGATGGGAATCGAGCCCAGCCGCCGACTTGACCTCAGCCCCGCGCGGTAGGCTCATTGACGCAAACCCAGCAACCGGAGAGTAGGGGATCGAGTGTCCATTGACGAAGGGGCGAAGACAGGCGCCGAGCTGTTCGCGGATCGCGGCGACGTGGTGGTGGCGCGGGTCGATGGCGAGTTGACCGACCTCGACCAGCCGATCCCGGAAGGCGCGACCGTCGAAGCGGTCACCCTGGACGATCCGGACGGCCTGATGGTCCTGCGGCACTCGGTGGCGCACCTGCTGGCCCAGGCGGTCCAGGAGGTCGATCCGGAGGCGAGGCTCGGCATCGGGCCGCCCATCACCGACGGCTTCTACTACGACTTCGACGTGACGGAACCGTTCACCCCGGAGCAGCTGCGGCAACTCGAGAAGGTCATGACAAGGCTGGCCGCCCAAGGGCAGACCTACCGCAGACGGGTGGTCAGCG
>JAISCU010000236.1 GCA_031265345.1 Bifidobacteriaceae bacterium | reverse complement strand
GTCACCTGCCTGCGCCACGGCCAGGTCACCGCCTCGGGGCCGGTCGACCAGGTCGGCGCGATGGTGCCCGGCCCGAGCTACGTGATCAGGACGGACGACGACGCCGCGGCGGCCGCGCTGCTGCGGCGCCTTGGCTGCCGGGCCGAGACGAGTCGGCGTGGGGTGCATCTGCCGGACGCGTTCCCTCTGGGGGCCTGCTTGGAGGCGCTGGCCGGCGGGTTCCGGGTGCTCGACGTAACACCGGAGCGGTCGTTGTTCAACCGTGTCTACGACCGGTTCGGCGCCTCGACGTTGACGAGGAGAAACTCATGAACGCGCAGGTGGGCCTCAAACGGCAATTGGCCGCCGAGTGGCGATGGCTGCGACGCAAACGGGCCTGGCGGGTCGGGCTGGTGTTGGCGGTGGTGGCCGTCGCGGCCGCCGTGGGGCAGCGGGCCTTGACCTCGTCGCGGGACGTCGAAGGCGCGATGGCGCTGGCTGAAGCCCGTGCGACCGAGATGATGAAAGAGTTCGGAGAACAGGCGTTCGCGCCGCTGAATATGTTCGAGGAGCCGCGTTACCTGTTGGCCTCCCAACTCCCGTATGACCTGTCCAGCCTGGCATTGTTTCTGGCGTTGATCGGGTGCGCGGTGGTCGGGATCGCCATTGGCGGGGAGTGGCGTTCCGGGACCGTCCGGTTCTCCTGGGTCGAGCATTCCAACCGGGCCGGCCCGGGGGTGTTACGGCTGGTGGTGGCCACAGCCGCGTGGTTCGCGGTCAGTTTGGCCGCATTGGCGCTGGCCTGCGGCGGCCTGTGGCTGGTGGCGGCGACCTCCGGCCTGCCCGACGCCATCTCGGTCGCCTCGATAGCCGCCACCGTAGCCCGGGGAACGCTGGTCGGGGCGGGCGGCGCAATAGTAGGCGGGGCGTTGTCGACGTTGACCAGGACCGACCTGGCCGTACCGATCGCCCTCACGGTCTACTTGCTCTTGGCCGAATTGGCGCTACCTGTTGCTCTGGGGAACGCTTTCCAGCCGAGCACCAGGCTCGCTCGCTTCGTCGTCAACCTTGACCCGATGATCGACCTGGACTTCGCCTGCGGCGGACCGGTCTGCCCCACGCTCCACCCGCCGAGCGCCGCCACGGCGTTGCCATGGCTCGTAGCCGGGGCCGTCGCCCTGGTGGCAGTCGTCGTCACAGCCAGCCGGAGCCGAGCCCCCGTCTGGCGGTGAACCTGACCACAACGGCATCGCGATTGGGACAACCGCGCGCTTGGCGGGTAGTCGGCCTTCGGCCAGGTCAGCCGGATGGGCGCGGGATTGATCGCTCAACGAGTTCCTTCGCGGGGTTCGAGTCGACCGGATACATGGCGATTTGGCCGTTCGCGTCGGTGTAGTGGATAGTGCAGTCCGGCAGCCGTGCTTGCAGGGCGTCCCGGTTGGCGGTGGTGTCCTCCGCCAGATGCAATTTGAGGTACTCGAGGGAATCAAGTGCCGGGATATCGGATACGTCATCGACTGGACCGAAGATGAGCAGTTCTTTCAAATCACCGAGGTCCGCCAATCCCTCCCGACCGGTTGAACTGCCCCAATCCTCGATGGCCAGCGTCGACAGGGCGGGGCTGCACCTCCCAATCCGGGAGAGATCGCTTCGCGGTCCGGCTGGCTCCAGCCAAATCAGGTCTGGAAGCCGGCAATAGGAGTCGTCGTGCGGGCTGTGCGTCCTCCCGACATCGTAAACGCTCGACTCCGGATCCGCTGTCCACCCGACGCTCATCGAGTCTTCCCCCGCCACGACACTCCAGCCTGGGCTGCGGCGCATCGAGGGGTTCTTGGCGCGGTGCTCGTCGAGGACCAAGATGGTGGCCGCCAAGTCAGCGGTCGAAAACGTCTCCTGCCCGTCCGGCAGGGCCAACTCGAGCCGGTGGCCCTCCCCGACCGCTTGGTCGCCCACTGTGAAGTACGACACTTCGAGGTCCGTCGCGGCCTCAATGTCGGCCTTCACGTGCTCGGCCAGGCGCGGATCTCCGCATCCACCCACGTGAAGGGCGACGACTGCGATGGCGAGGGTGGCGAGTGGGCGAACCGGGCAACTCCTTGGGGCTCCCCATGTACGCGCGACAACTTGTCTTCGGTCATCTTTCGGCATGATTAGTCTTAGAACTCGCCACCGAAGCCCCCGCGCCGCACCTCGAAATCGAAATCGGCTGCGGACAGTGCGGGCCATGCACTTCGCGCTTCGGCCCGTCGCAGTGTCAAGCGAACTGGACATCCAGATCCGGCAATAGTTCCCGTACATCTTGCGGGTCAATCTTCCCGTTCGCGGGCAACTCGACCCTGAGACTTTCGAGCGAGTCCATCGAAGCGAAAATGGCCAACTCCCGTGCGTCGTTGACGGGGCCGTAGATATCTAAGCTTCTGAGGTGTCGCAGTCCCGCCAACTCTTCGCGGCCTGCCGATTCATTCCAGCCGAATATCCGCATTTGCTCCAGCATTGGATTGCAGTCCGCGATGCTTGAAAAGTCATGGGCTCCCCTCACCGATAGCAGAACCCTCAAATCTGGTAGTTGGCAGAACGATTCGTCATATGCGAGGTTCCCTCGTTCCGTCCGCAGATCAACGATTCGCGGTGAGCCATCCGCCATGCCCTCTTCCCAGAAGACGTCTAGCGAGAGGCTCTCAGCGAAGACCTCGAAGCTGCCGCGTGGATCCTCGCCGCCGCTCACATTGGGCGCGAAGACTGCGATGGCCCCGACAACATCACCTGTGGCTAGCTCTGGGCCTTCCTGCTGTCGACGCAGGTCCAGCAGAGCGCCTCGGCCCTGACGATCCGACAAGTCGACCTCGTTGACTTCTGCGTGGGTCACCGCTTCGATTGCATCCGCGACCTCATTGGGTTGCGGCCTGCGGTCACAGCCAGTCAACGCGCCGCCGACCAACAACGTGCACGCCAGGGCCGCCAACTGCCGTTCGGCCCGGCACGCCGTCACGAGACCACCCTGTAGAGCCCTCCGAACCTGCCTAAGGCCGCACTGGTCAGGGAGTCAGGCTCGATGATCATCTTCTCGCCCCACGAAACCACCACCAGTTTCGTTTTGCCATCAAAACGGTCCTCAATGTACTCCGTGACAGTCACGTAATGGTCGTGGAATCTCGCGAGCGGTGGGTTGCTGGTTAATGTGAAGTCGAAGTGGTCGTCGCCTGACTTGTAGGATGTGGGGAAACCGTCGTAATCGTCTCCTCTGACATACCCGTCCTGGTTACGGTCAACCCTTAGGTCCGAACCAAGGGCATGAACTCCCGATTCGTCGTAGTAGGGCAAGTCGTCCGAGGCAAGCCATGTCATGATGGGCACGGGGAGATTGGCCTTGATGTTCCGGCGGATGGTTTCCTCGAAATACGAGGTGGATCCCCTCAGCGGTCCGTCTACATGAGCGGTCGTGGCGGGCGCGAGGGATCGCATGAAATCGGTGGCGTGATTGTCAAACCGCCCGGGTGGAACCCCTGTGGACGGCAGTTCACCATCGAGCCCGTCCAGCAAAGCACGACCGGAGGCCTGGCTTCCGAAAATCGGGTTGGCGACCACAATTCCCAACCAGTCAGAGGGCGTTTGCATCGCTGAAGGTATCGCTTCATACACAACCTGCGCATAGACCTGGTACGCGAGCGGCGAGAAGCCGGTGTAGCCGGCCAGGTCCCGGATCGGTTGGGCCAGAGCGCCGAAGTCCGGGTTTGACGAACCGAGGTACAGGGCGAGGTCCGTCCATGCGATCACCCCGCAGCCTCGTTCGCCGAGGTTCTGTGCCCAATTGCCGTCCAAGTCTGACGACCCCTTCTCGTAGAACCAGCTTTGGTTGCCACCGTAGGCGACCGGGTCACCGAGGTATCTCGAATTGATCGGTTCGCCTCCGGGCTGGGCATACAACGGTCCGATAGGCACATAATCGGGGTTCGACAAGCTGAGTCGGTCCACGTCGGAGATCATCGGGTCGTGGGGTCCGCCTTTTGCTGTGGGCCAGGTGTTCTCTGTCAGGTCGCCGTAGCCGTCGCCGTCGGAGTCGGTGGAGATGGGACTGGATTTGAGTCTCACATACACTCGCGGCACCAACTCGAACCCGCCTATGTCGCGTTGCACGACGGTCGAAAACTCGATTTCATCGCCGTTTTTGATCCCATCGCCATCGAAATCCGTCTTCGCGGTCAGAGCCTCCAGCGCGCTCACGGTCCCGTCGCGGTCGAAGTCAACCTGTCGGCCCTGGACTTGTTCGTAGGTGGCGGTGCCGAACACTCTGGCACCGGTGCCGGCGTA
Source organism: Bifidobacteriaceae bacterium (assembly GCA_031265345.1). The sequence goes on along the minus strand of JAISCU010000236.1, from coordinate 822 downwards.
CAGGCCCCGGTCGGTCATCAGCCGGGTGTAGTAGTCGCTGATCCCGTCGTTGTTGGAGTCGGTCGGGTCGGACGCTTCCCGGATGTCGGTGTAGTAGGTGACCAGGTCCCCGGCACCGCCCGCCTGGTGCGCCCCTCCGGTCTCCAAAGCGATCCGTTTCAGCACCGCGGAGTCCACGCCCGGCCCGAGCCCGATGGTGTGGACCACGATGTCGTCGGCGACCGCTTGGGCGATCAGCTGGTCGTAGGTGTAACCGGAGGACGCGTTGTCCTGCCCGTCGGTCAGGAACACCACCACCCGGCGGGCCTGGGTGACCGGCCGGTCCCCGAACAATCCCAGCCCCGCCGCGAGCCCGCACGTGCCGCAGGTCGAGGAGCCGTCGTCGGCCAGGGCGTCCAGCGTCTTCAGCAGCCCCATCCAGTCGCTGGTCAATGGTTCGCGGACCCGGGCGGTGGTGTCGAAGGACACCAGGCCGGCCCGGTCGCCCTTGATAAGGCCCTCCATCAGGGTCCGGATCGCGAGCGCACGCCGCCCGGTCCGGTCGGAGGTGGTCATGGACCCGGACACGTCGTTGACGAACACCACGTCCAGCGCTTGCGCGCCGGTGCTGGGCGGGATGATCACCGGGTGCTCGACCTTGTCGAACGCGGCCGCGTCCAGCACCACGTAGATCGAGAAATGGTCGACGGTGGCGGTCAGCACGCGCCCGTCCAGGCTCTGCCCGTCGACCGGCCACAGGGTCTGCGCGTCCGGGTCGAACCAGGCCAGGCGCGGCTCGAACCCGTCCCGCTCCCACAACGACTCGTCCAACTCGAACCGCAG
>JAISCU010000154.1 GCA_031265345.1 Bifidobacteriaceae bacterium | reverse complement strand
CGCGGACTCGACGCCAAGCAGTTCGACGGCAACGGCAACTACACCTTCGGGTTGACCGAGCAGTCGATGTTCCATGAGATCGACCAAGACCACATTGACCGCGTGCGAGGAATGGACATCACCGTGGTGACCACCGCGCCGAACGACGACCAGGGCCGGGCGCTGCTCAGGCGGCTCGGCTTCCCGTTCAAGGAGAACTGAATTGGCAAAGAAGGCTCTCATCGTCAAGGCCGCCCGCAAACCGAAGTTCAAAGTGCGGGGTTACTCACGTTGCAACCGGTGCGGCCGGCCGCGCAGCGTCTACCGCAAGTTTGGGCTCTGCCGCATCTGCCTTCGCGAGATGGCTCATCGCGGCGAACTGCCCGGAATCACGAAGTCCAGCTGGTAATCGACTACGCCGCAGGTCCGGATGGGTCCCGTGAGTCGGGACTCGGAACGGAAACCGGGGCGAGGAAGGTGGGGACACCCACATGACAATGACCGATCCGATAGCGGATATGCTCACGCGCATCCGCAACGCCAACGCGGCGCATCACGAGTTGGCGGACATGCCGTACTCGAAGATGAAGGCCGCCATAGCCCAGATCCTCCGCCAGGAGGGCTACATCCTGGGCTGGTCGAAGGAGGAGGCGCCGGTCGGGGCGACCTTGAGGATCCAGCTCAAGTACGGCGCGAACCGCCAGCGGGCCTTGGCGGGGCTCCGCCGCATCTCCAAGCCGGGTCTGCGGGTCTACGCCAAGTCGACCGCGCTGCCGCGGGTGCTGGGCGGCCTCGGGATCGCCATCCTGTCCACATCGTCCGGTTTGTTGACCGACCGGCAAGCGGCCAAGAAAGGTGTGGGCGGGGAAGTCCTCGCCTACATCTGGTAGGAGGGAAGGCAAATGGCATCGCGTATTGGCAAACTGCCGGTTCCAGTCCCGGCCGGGGTGGACGTCACGATTGACGGCCGCAAGGTCACGGTCAAAGGCCCCAAAGGCACTTTGAGCCGCGAGCTGCCCGAGCCGGTCTCCGTCTCCCGCGACGAGTCCGGCGCGGTCGTGGTGGCCGTTCCCAACGAGGAGCGCCGCTCGCGGTCGATGCATGGCCTGTCGCGCACTCTGGTGGCCAACATGGTCCAGGGCGTGACCGAGGGCTACACCAAGGTCTTGGAGATCGTCGGCACCGGCTACCGGGTCGTGGCCAAGGACGCCGATCTGGAGTTCGCGCTCGGCTTCTCGCATCCCGTCCTGGTCAAGGCGCCGCCGGGAATCACCTTCACGGTCGAGATCCCGACGCGTTTCTCGGTCTTCGGGATCGACAAGGAACAAGTCGGCGAAGTCGCGGCGAACATTCGCAAATTGCGCAAGCCCGAGCCTTACAAGGGCAAAGGTGTGCGCTACCGCGGCGAGGTTGTGCGCCGCAAGGCTGGAAAGGCTGGTAAGTGAGCATGGCGACCGTATCTAGGGCGGCCCAAAGGGCCAAGCGCCATCACCGGGTGCGCAAGACGGTCAGTGGGACGCCGGAGGTGCCGCGGCTGTCGGTCACCAGGTCGTCCCGGCACATGTTCGTCCAAGTGGTGGATGACACTAAGGGGCATACGCTGGCGTCCGCCTCCACCATGGAGGGCGAGCTCAGAGCGCTCGAGGCGGACAAGACCGCCAAGGCCAGGCGAGTCGGCGAGTTGATCGCCGAGCGGGCCAAGCAAGCCGGAATCGAAGCCGTGGTGTTCGACCGCGGCGGGAACAAGTACCACGGCCGGGTCGCCGCCGTGGCCGATGGCGCCCGCGAGGGCGGGTTGGCCCTCTAGGGAGCACAATGAAGAACGACGGAAGGCAGAGCATCTGATGGCTGGCGAGCAGCGAGGGGCCGGTGAGTCGAATGATCGCCGCGACGGCGGCGACCGCCGCGAGGGCGGCGGACGGCGCGACTCGGGACGCCGCGACCAGCGACGCGGCGGTCGGGGCGAGGATGACCGCAACCAGTTCTTGGAGCGGGTCGTGTCGATCAACCGCGTGGCCAAGGTCGTCAAAGGCGGCCGTCGGTTCTCCTTCACCGCCCTAGTGGTGGTGGGCGATGGCGACGGCACGGTCGGCGTTGGCTACGGAAAGGCCAAAGAGGTCCCGGCGGCGATCGCCAAGGGCGTCGAGGAGGCCAAGAAGTCGTTCTTCAAGGTGCCGCGGATTCAGAAGACCATCCCGCATCCGATCCAGGGCGAGGCTTCGGCCGGGGTCGTCTACCTGCGCCCAGCCGCGCCGGGCACCGGCGTGATCGCGGGCGGTCCGGTCCGGGCGGTCCTCGAATGCGCCGGCGTGCACGACGTCCTCTCGAAGTCGCTGGGCTCGTCCAACGCGATCAACATAGCCCATGCGACGGTCGTGGCGCTGAAGTCGCTCGAGGAGCCTCAGTCGGTGGCGGTGCGGCGAGGCCTGCCGCTCGAGGACGTCGCTCCGGCGCCGCTGCTGCGGGCGCAAGCCGCCGGGCTGGCTCAGGCGAAGGAGAAATGATGACGACTTTGAGGATCACCCAGGTCAAGTCCACCATTGGTTGCAAGAAGAACCAGCGCGAGACGATGCGGACGCTGGGCTTGCGGAAGATCAGGCAGAGTGTGGAACGGCTGGACGAACCCGCTGTGCGCGGGATGGTCCGGACGGTCGCGCATCTGGTGAAAGTTGAGGAGGTTGACTGACCATGGCTGATGACAAGGACCAGGCGAAAGCGGCTGAGGCGGTCGAGGCCGACAAGGCTGACGCGGTCGACAAGCCCAAGAAAGCCGACAAGGAGGCCAAGGCCGCAAAAGCGGACAAAGCCGCCAAGGCCGTCGAAGCTGTCGAGGTAGCCGAGCCGGACCAGGCCAAAGCCGACGTGGCAGGCGAAGACAAGCCGGCGGCATCGTCCACCGAGAGCGACGAACCGGCCGAGGTCAAGGTCCTCAAGGTCCACGACCTCAGGCCGGCGCCGGGCTCGAAGAAATCCAAGATTCGGGTCGGGCGCGGCGAGGGGTCCAAGGGCAAGACCGCCGGACGCGGCACCAAGGGAACCAAGGCACGCGGCCAAGTTCCGGCCCGGCTGGAAGGCGGCCAGATGCCGCTGCACATGCGGCTGCCGAAACTGCGCGGCTTCAAGAACCCGCGCCGGGTCGAGTTCCAGGTGGTGAACCTGGGCCGGCTGGGCGAGCTGTACCCCGAGGGCGGCGCGGTGACATCGGCCGACCTGGTGGCCCGCGGCGTGGTCCGTGGCCGCCGGCCGGTCAAAGTGCTGGGCGATGGCGAGCTCGGCGTCAAATTGGACGTGACGGTCGAGGCCGTGTCGGCCTCGGCCAAGGACAAGATTCTGGCCGCTGGCGGCAGCGTCAACGCCTGAGGCAGCCGAACAGCTAGAGTGAGACCAAGCCGTGACCACCACCAACCCCCGTATCCCGGTCGCGGCCTGCCCCAGCCTTGAGGGAGGTTCCCTGTGCTAGGAACGTTTGCGAAGGCGTTCAGGACGCCTGACCTGCGCCGTAAGCTGCTGTTCACGATCGGCATCATGGTGCTGTTCCGGCTCGGCTCGTTCATCCCCACGCCTGGTGTCGACTACCAGGCCATCAACTCGATCCAGGCGCAGGCCTCCTCAAACGACTTGATGGGGTTGATCAACCTGTTCTCCGGCGGCGGCCTGCTGCAACTGTCGGTGTTCGCGCTGGGGATCATGCCCTACATCACGGCCTCGATCATTGTGCAGCTGCTGCGGGTGGTGATCCCGCGTTTCGAGGCCCTGCACAAGGAGGGACAGTCCGGGCAGACCAAGCTGACCCAGTACACGCGGTACCTGACGATCGCCCTGGCGATCCTCCAATCGACGGCTGTCATCACCACCGCGCGCTCGGGCGCTTTGTTCGGGCTGACCGGCACGGATGTCAAGGTGATCGACCCGGACACGCCCTGGACTGTCGCTTTGATGATCATCACCATGACCGCTGGCACCGGCCTGATCATGTGGCTGGGCGAATTGATCACGGAGAAGGGGGTCGGCAACGGCATGTCGCTGCTGATCTTCACCTCCATCGTGGCGGGGTTCCCCTCCTCGATGGGACAGATCCTGGGCGGCCGCAACGGCCTGACCAACTTCGTCGTGGTGCTGGTCGTGTTCGTGGCGGTGATCGGCGCGATCGTGTTCGTGGAGCAGTCGCAACGGCGCATCCGCGTGCAGTACGCCAAGCGCATGGTGGGGCGGCGGACCTACGGCGGTTCGACCACTTACATCCCGATCAAGATCAACACCGCAGGCGTGATCCCGATCATCTTCTCCTCCTCGCTGTTGGCCATGCCGTCGATGATCACGCAGTTCGTCAACAACCAGTCGAACGTGGTGGTCCAATGGATCGCCAACAACCTGGGCCAGACCGACGCGCTGTACATGATCCTGTACGCCGCGCTGACCATCTTCTTCTGCTTCTTCTACACCGCCATCACCTTCAACCCCGAAGAGGTGGCGGACAACATGAAGAAGTACGGCGGCTTCATCCCCGGCATCCGGGCGGGACGGCCCACCGCCGAATACCTCAACTACGTCATCAACCGGATCACCACGCCCGGCTCGATCTACCTGGCGGTGGTCGCGCTGGTGCCGCAGGTCTTGTTCGGCCTGCTGGGAGTGAACCAGAACCTGCCCTTCGGGGGCACCACCCTGCTGATCATCGTGGGCGTCGGCCTGGACACCGTCAAACAGATCGAATCGCAACTCCAACAGCGGCACTATGAGGGCTTCTTGAGGTGAAACGCCGGCTGGTGCTGCTGGGGCCACCTGGCTCCGGCAAAGGCACGCAAGGCGAATTGTTGTCCTCCTTCCTGGGCGTTCCCACCGTCTCCACCGGCGCCCTGTTCCGCGACCAGATGGCGCGCGGCACCGCCTTGGGCGTCGAGGCCCAGACCTACATCGCGCAGGGCCACCTGGTCCCGGATCGTGTCACGAACGCGATGGTCTCCGCTCGCTTGGCGGACGCCGATGCCGCCGGGGGGTTCATCTTGGACGGTTATCCCCGCAACGTCCCCCAGGTGGGAGTCTTGTCCTCGATCCTGGCCGCGCAAGGTCTGGCCATCGAGGGCGCGGTGTCGCTGGAATTGCCCGAGGACCTGATCGTGGACCGGCTGTTGAAGCGGGCTTCGATCGAGGGGCGCGCTGACGACACGGAACCAGTCATCCGCGAACGCTTGGCCGTGTACCACCGCGAGACCGAACCCATCATCGAGGTCTACCGTTCGGCGGGGCTGCTGCTTCCAGTCGACGCCATCGGCTCGGTGGAGGAGGTCGCGGCGCGGATCCGTCATGTGCTGGAGTTGGGGGCGACAGGCGACTTGGGGGCCGCGGGTTGAGTTTGTTGCGGCGCGAACGCGTCGAGTTGAAGACGCCGGACCAGATTCGTTCCATGCGGGCCTCCGGGCTGGTGACAGCCTCGGCTTTGTCCTCGGTGCGGTCGGCGCTGGTGGCCGGCGCGGTCGCCGGCTCGGTGGACGCCTTGGCCCGGTCGGCCATTCGTGAGGCCGGGGCGGAACCGAACTTCCTGGGCTACGACGGCTACCCGGCCTCGATCTGCTTGTCCATCAACGATGTGGTGGTCCATGGCATCCCGGACGCCCAGGTGCTGCGGCCGGGCGACGTGGCGTCCGTCGATTGCGGTTGCGTCCTGGACGGCTGGCATTCTGATTCGGCCATCACTGTGGGCGTGGGCGCGGAGTCCGGGGCGGTCGATCCTCGCTCCGAGTTGCTGGTCCAAGTGACACGCACCGCTCTGTGGGACGGGATCGCGGCGTTCGCGCGAGCCTCGTTCGTGGGGGAGATCGGCCGTGCCATCGAGGCCTCCGTGAACGGTGCCGAGCCGTCCTTCGGCGTTCTGCGGGAGTATGTGGGCCACGGGATAGGCACTTCGATGCACATGGCGCCGGAAGTGGTGAACTTCGCCTCGCGGGACCGCGGGCCGCGCGTCCAACCGGGCATGGTGCTGGCGATAGAACCGATGGTGGTCGAGGGTTCGATCGCCACGTCCACGGACACCGACGGCTGGACCGTGCGCACGGTCGATGGCGCGCGAGCCGCCCACTGGGAGCACACCGTCGCCCGCACCGAGAAAGGCGTCTGGGTGCTGACCGAACCGGACGGCGGCGCCGCGGAACTGTCCGCGCGCGGCATCGACATCGCGCCCCTCTAAACGCCGCGACGGCTCCTTGTCCACTCGCTCTCGCGGGAGCTGGAGCGCGATCGACGGGCCTTCTTGCCTGCGGTCACCAGGTATCGGCCAGGAGGAAGTCGGGCACAGGCATCCGCCTGATGCCGTCAGTGTTGCTGGGCTCGAGGGTGTCCAAGGAGACGACGTATTTTGGGTGCGCGTCGCTGATCGCTGCGAGGGGCGCGAACTCGCGCGTGCGCGTCGTCTGGTCCAGAATGCTCGTCGCCACTTGCACGTAAATCCGCTCGGCGCGCCGGTCCGCCACGAAATCGACCTCTGCCTCGCCTTGTTTGCCCACGGCCACCCGGTAGCCTCGGCGGGCCAACTCGGCCGCCACCACGTTCTCGAGCAGACCGGGCAATCGAGAATCGTCCGCGCCCAAGAGGGCTGTGATCATGCCGTGGTCGCCGGCGTAGTACTTCTCGTTTGTGGCAAGCAGATCACGGCCCCGCAAGTCATAGCGGGGAACTCGGGTGAGCAGGTAGGCCTCGGTCAGGTAGTCGAAGTATTCCGCCACGGTCGGGTGACTGATCGGTCGTTGTTGGGCCTTCATGTACCGCGCGATGGAACGCGCCGACAAGGGGCTGCCGACGCTGTCCAGCGCGAATCGGCAGACTCGCTCGAACATTTCCGGCTGACGAACGGGGTGGCGGGTCAGCACATCTCGGGTGAGAATCGAATTGAAAATGTCCGAAGTGATTTGCGCTGCCTGGGAGTCGGAGTAATCGGCTAGATAGAGGCCCGGGAATCCGCCCCGTCGAAGATAGGCTTGAAACTCGGTTTGGATCGCTTCCGGGTCGCGCCCGCGAAGGGTCGAGGCAAACTCGAGGTGCTCACGGAAGGACAGCGTGGCTACCTCGATCGAGACATATCGACCGGTCAAGTACGTGCCGAGCTCGGATGAGAGGAGTCTGGAGTTCGACCCCGTCAAGTAGATGTCGGCGCGCCCCTCGGCCACCAGCGAGTTGACCAGTCGCTCCCATCCGTCCACCTCCTGCACTTCGTCCAGCAACAAGTGGTAGCGGCCATTCGGCGCGGCGGCTCGCAGGTACGAATGAAGCGCTGGCGCCGTCGCCAAGTGGAAGTTCTCGAACAGGTCGAAATCGAGATGGACAACCGGGCCCGTGTCGGGACTGGTCCGGAGCTGTTCGGCCAGAGCAGTGAGCAGCGTGGACTTGCCCGCCCGTCGGATCCCGGTCAGCACTTTGACGACCGGCGTGCCGATGTGGCTGGCGAGCCAGTTCATGTAGGTCGGTCGCTCAACCGCACGCATCACGGGCCTCGAAAGTGGAAAACACAGTTACCACTATGCCGTTCTTGGGAGAGTTTGGAAAGTATGTTTTCCAAATTGAACGCAGTCTGACGGCCCAAAACCTCTCCCGGGTGTCCGATGCCGTCCCACAGGCCACAGCGGAACTCGTCCCGGGCGCCCGGTTCGGGGAGCGCCGGTTTGATAGCCTTGCGTCTGCCTGAGTCCAATCAGTCCTCTTTCCACCAGCCACAAGGAGCCGCCGCCATGCTGTTGTCAATCCAGGGAGCGGAATCGTGACCACGGTGGATGGGCGGGACACCGACCGACGGGGCGTGGCTACGGCGGCGGCCCTGGTCGGGGCGGGGTCGTTGGGCGTGCAGGCCTCCTCGGCGATCTCAGCGCAGTTGTTCCCAGCCCTCGGCGTGGCCGGGACCACGGCGCTCCGCTTCCTGATCGGGGCCGTTGTGCTCCTGGTGATCTTCCGGCCCGCGTTTCGCGGTCGCGGGCGGCGGGATTGGACCAGGATCGTGATCTACGGCCTGTCGATGGCCGCCATGACGCTGTGCCTCTACCTGGCCGTGAGCCGGTTGCCTCTGGGCGTGGCGGTGACGCTGGAGTTCCTCGGCCCCTGCACGGTGGCCCTGATCCGTTCGCGCCGCCTGGTCGAGGGCGCCTGCGCTGTGATGGCGCTGGCCGGCGTGGCGCTGATCGCCGGTCCCGGTGGCACCTTCGATCTGATCGGCTACCTGGGCGGCCTGGGGGCGGCCGGGTGCTTCGGCCTGTACACGGTGCTGACGGAACGCGTCGGCAAGTCGGATCAGCCGATGGGGGAGTTGGCCCTGTCGGTGGCGGTCGCCGCGCTCGCCTCGGCCGCTCTGATCCCGCGCTCGGCCCAGATCTACGACTGGCGGGTGATCGGCCTGGTCGTCGCCTCGGCCGTGGTTGGGATCGTCATGCCGTACGCGGTCGACACCTTGGCCGCCCGCGTCTCCTCGGCCCGTGTCGTGGGCACGCTATTCGCCATCGACCCGGTGATGGGGCTGTTGATCGGCTGGCTGGCCCTGGGCCAGCATGTGCCGCTCAGCGGCGTGGCCGGAGTGGCGTTGGTGGCGGCGGCCGGAGGCCTCATGGCGGGGGCGGCCGCGCCTGCCAAACCCGACCCGAATTGACGACGCGCCGCCGCGCGGGGCTGGCCGAGCGGCATCGTGCGTCTCAATGTCTGTCCCCGAGTTTGAGACGAAGCTCCGTCCCCCGGTTCGTTGACGCCAAAACGACCACGCCGCCGATGCCGCTTGGCCGGGAAGGCGGTCACGGCTCGGTTGGCCGGGCGCGGCCTGCCCGGCCGATTCGCGCGGGTCAGTCCGTG
>JAISCU010000121.1 GCA_031265345.1 Bifidobacteriaceae bacterium | reverse complement strand
GCCCATGCGGCGGCATCGTGCAAACGGACGGACGCGCCGGGCGCGGTCCCCTCCGCGCCCACGAGGTCGACTCCGGCCGGGCCGGGCGACGGGTCGGCAGGCTCCGTGTCCGGCAGGAGCGGAAGACGAGTCGCGTCCGCGGCCCACGCGGCGGCATCGTGCAAATAGGCGGGAGCACTAGGCCGCAGGTCGAACTCGAACCCGGCCCGGCGGCCCTGGACGAACAATTCCGTCAACGCTCTCCCGACCCGCTCCTCAGAAAGTGGCTCTCCAGGATTTCCGCGCTCAGGCGGCCGTCGTGGAAGCGGCGCGCGAAATCGGGTCCGGCCTGGGCCAATCCGCGATACCTGTCCGGGTCGGCGGCGATGTCCGCCACGGCCTCCGCGATCGACGACGGATCGGCCTCCACCACCGGCAGCGGCTCGCCGTAGCGCCGCCGAGCGGACGGCGCGGCGTGGGCCACCGCCAGCCGACCCGCCGCCATGGTCTGGATCAGCAGCGTGGCGGGGTTGCCCAGGACGACTTGATCGACCACCACGTCGACCTGGCGCAACAGTCGCGGCATCAGGATCGGCGCGACGCCCCGGACCGACACGTAATCGATCACGCCGCGGTCGGCCAAGTCGGTCAGCGCGGCATCGACGAACTCCGAGCCCTTCAGCACATCGGAGGAAGGCGCATGGGCGACTCGCAGCTTGCCGCCAGGAGCCCAAGGCGGCGAAGGCGCGAAATCGGCCCGGCTGGCGACGATCGGCAACCAGACGGCGCCGGGCAGGAAGTCGAGCATGTCCGGCGTGGCCGTGAACACCGGCACGTCCGAGCCGACCAGGCCGTCCAGCGCGGCCACGACTCGTTCCACCACGTCCACTCGCGTGGCCGCGAACTCGGCGCCGAGGTCGTGGTACGGAGACCAGGGGTACATCGAACGGTGGGTGGCGGGCGTGCGGCCCGCGGTGCCGTGAACCAGGCAGGCGACGCGGCGTCCCGACTCCAATATGCGTTCGCACTCGCGCCGCCCCTCCTCGGGTCCGACCACCGGATTCCGAACGCTGCCGAGCCCCATCAGCCCGCGCATGTCCTCGACCAGGACGTGCGTGGCGGGAGCGAACAAGTCGAGCGCCAGGTCGAGGCGCGCCACCGGATCGGCGAAGATCTCCGAGGGCACCAGGCAGTCCGCGTCGAACACCAGCGAGCTGGGCGTCCTCAGTTGCAGGTTGGAGGCCCGGAACCCCGGCACATGGTCGCTCACGGCCTGCGCCCAGGCACGGCCCTGGCCGGCGTAGTTGGCGGACCCGATGACCAGGTTGCCGGTCGGCGCTTGGTCCCTGCGTCCCGGGTTGCTGCCCTGGCTTGGTGCGTTGCGGCCGTGGTGTGCTGCGTCGCGGCCGTCGTGTGCTGGGTCGCTGCTGTCGTGTGCTGCGTCGCTGCCGTCGCCGCTGAGACGCGCGCGGTGCAACCCGACCCGTTCGGCCACCGCGGCGCGCTCGACCGGCCTCAGGGCGTCGGTGCGGACACGGACGCCGTCGGGAGTGAGCGCCAGCCAATCCGTGCCCGTGGCATCCTCGGCTGCCGCCCGGTCGGACCCGCCGGGGCCTTCCACCAGTTCGACTCGCCAGCGTTTGGGATCCTTCGTGTCCCCTGCGTCTTCCGGCTCGAGTCCGGACCGCTCGAATACTCGATCCGGGATCGGGAGCGGCGGGTGCACCAGCGAGGCCAAGGAGCGCCCCTCGCGCAGCAACTCCACGGCGCCCTCGACCGCCGTGGGGGTACGTGCCACCAACAGGTTGGACACTTGGTCGGTGAGCGCCCGCAGCGGGGCGACAGCCCGGTAATGGGACAGCCATGCGATCACGGTCTTCCCGTGTGCCGCCTCGAGCCGACGCGCCAACTGCTCGGCCCAGGCGTCCCGTTCCGCCTCTTTCAGGCGCACGGGCTCGACCGGCAGGCCGGACAGCTCGCTGGGCGCGCCGGAATCGTTCTCGACATCCACCGTCACCGCCCAAATCGCGATCTCCGGTTGGACCGGACGCGGTTTGGTCCTCACCATCGCCAACTCACCATCCCAACGATTCCTCCAATTGAGCGAAAGTGGCGTCGAAGACGCGATCGCGCCGGAACCGCTCGGCGTGCTCGCGGGCGGCGGCCGCCTCGGCGGGAGTCGGCCAATGCTCCGCGACGGCGACAAAGGCCCTAGTCAGGGCTTCGACGTCGAGAGCGCCCGGCACGCCAGCCGGTCCGGTCGCGCCTGGTGGCGCGGCCATGCCTGGCTCCCCGGCCGCGCCGAAATCGAACCAGAGCGGGCGGTCCCGTAACACGCGGGCGGCATCGTGCCCCGGCGGCAGGGCCGAAACTATCGGTAGGCCGGTGGCCGTGTACTCGTAGATCTTGCCCGAGGTGACCATCGGGCCGGGGGCCGGGATGAACACCAGGGCGTCGGTCCGGGCGTAGAGGGCGGGCAACTCGGCTTTGGCGACCGGGCTCGCCTGGACTATCCGGTCGGCCGGGTCGGGCCGCCACTCGACATACGCCTTGCCGACCAGTTCCAGCGTCGACTCGCGGAGAAGACCGTTCGCCCTCCGGGCCGCGCGCCACGCCTCGGTCACCGAGTCGACGGGGAAATCGGGGTAGACCGTCCCGACGTAGCGGAAGGTCAGCCCGCCGTGGCCGCGCCGCTTCGGGGGCACCAGCCCGTGCGGCAGAAACTCCGGGTCCCAGCCGTTCGGCGCTTGGAAGATCTTGTCCGCCCAGGGCGCGAACTCGCGGCGGTGGAAATCCGTCCACGGCTGGTTGATGTACCAGACCTGGTGGGCCTGGGCCATCACATGCTCCAGCAGCGGCCGGCTCCGTTCAGCGTTCGGATACGGATTGGCGAAGGTGTCGAAGACCCACGAATCGCGTTCGTACAGAACGAAGGGCAGTCCCGTGTCGCCGTGCAGCCTCAGCGCCACCCCGGCGGCCACCGCGGGCAGCACCGTGGCGATCACCAGATCGAAGTCGGACTGTTCATGCAACGCGCGGGCCGTCGCCGTGGCCGCGGGAAGCCAATCCGGGTACCAGGCGTCGTTGGGCGGCTCTGGGAACTGCTTGCGCACTATGTCCCGCATCCATTCCGGGGTCACGGCATAGCGCATCCGCAAGTCGGCCCACCGGTTGACCAGGGTCTCCTCGACCCCGCCGGGCTGCTCCACCCGGACCACCCGGACGGACGGGTGGATTCGGTCCGCCAGAGCCTGATCCGCTCCCATGTACAACCGGTACGAATCCGGCCCGGCCGCCAGCACCGTCACCTCATGGACGCGCCGCGCCAACGCGTTGACCGCCGCCAACGGATTGGCCATGCCGGAACCGCGGTAGGGCGGGAAGTTCCAACTGATATAGAGGATCCGTCTCGACTTGCGTTTCGACTTGGCCGCCACAGACTGAAACTCTACCGTGGACGCCCCGCCTGCTTGAGCCCGGACTCCGGCCTCAAGCCACTACCGTGCAGCTATGCTCGCCGAACCAGACGACATCCTCACGCTTGGTGCCGTACAGGTGGTTCCCGATGAACGGCTCGACCGCCCAGGCGCCACGCATGACGGTCTGGTTCCAGGGATCTATGTACCCGTCGTCGTAGGCCGAATCGGCGGTCAACGAATGGCCGATATTCGACAACCGGTCCAGAGGCACATACGGGGTGGTGTCCAACTCGCGCCGGAAGACCGCATACCAGTCGCAGGCGCGCATGCCGGGCTGCGCCGCGTCCAGCAGCACATCGTGGATCCTCCGCACGGCATCGAGCGCCGCGACCTGGGCAGGATTGGCTCCCCTCTGGAAAGATCGCGTGCAATCCCCCCACCAGCCGTCGGCGGTCACCGGATGAACATCCACCGTGCCCAAGTCCAGGTTCCAAAGGGGCCTGTCGCTCGGCTTGTCGGTGGGCCAGCAACTGAGCGTGCCCGCACCGAAGCCCACCACCGTCGGCGTCCACACCCCGACCCCGCCGCGTTCCAGGACCAGACCCTCGACATAGGCGTGCAGATCCTTCTCGCTTTGCCCAGGCTCGGCCGCCCGGCAGGCCTGCTCGGCCACCTCGATGGCCATGCGCTGTGCCCTGATCAGCCCTTCGGGCGGCGCTTCGGCCAACTCGGCGCGCCCTTTGTCATTCATCGCTATCACCACTTCCCAACCATTGAATCAATTGCCTGAACAGCTTGGGGTAGCCGTCCCATTCGAGGAAGGCCGCCGGCAGCCAGTGGGAGGACATATCAGTCGCCAAGGCGGCCGTCCTGCCGGCTCCGTGACGCCCGATCACGATCAGGGGATGGCCCTCGACTTCTGCGACCACCCCAGCCCCGGCCTTCGGCCTGAGGCGCTGGAAGCCGAGAATCGGGGGCCACTCGACGGGGAGGCTCCGGACTATCGGATGCCCCGGATCGACCACTGTCGGCCGCGGGCCGTAGGCGCACTCCTCGCGATCGTCGCCGGGCTCCAACTCGACCGGCAGCACGTCCGCCAAGACCGTGTTGCGGTAGTTGGCCATGGCGTTGAACCCCTGGAAGGACAGATATCCGCCCACCATCAAGAGCGATCCGCCCTGGGCGACCCAATCCGCGATGGCCGCCAGGCGACTCGGCCGGATTTGACTGGATTCGAAGACCGCCGCCGGCAGGCTCAATGTGTTGGCGCCGATGTCGCTCAACACGCAGACGTCGTAGCGGGCGAGGCCTTCCACCGAGTCCGGGAAGCTGTTCATGGCCAGGTGGTTCGGCAGGTAGTCCGTTTCGATGCCGCCACCTCTCAGCGCCGTCAAGAACGGGCCCGCTCCTTCTTCGTACTTCGACGTCACAAAGGTGTCAAAGCCCTTCGTGTGGTAACTGGTCGTGGTCCACGACTCTCCGGCCAACAGAACCCTCACAACTGATCCTCCTTCTCAACTGTCCGATGGTCGCGGCGACCTTTGTGGCCGGCGATCCTCACACGCAGCGCCGTCGCGATTTCCTCCAGACGGTACGGATCGCCCGGCAATCGAACGTCACGGGCGAACTGGGTGGCCTTCGGGCGGTACAGCGCGCACCGTCGCAACACATCGTCGTCACCGAACACCGTCGATGCCGCGCCATCCGCCACGATCTGGCCCTCGCTAACGGCGATTATCCGGTCGAAGTGTTCGACCACGAACCGCATATCGTGCGAGATCGTTATGACGCCAATCCCACGCGCGCTGAGCGAGTCCATGATTCTCAAGAGCCTCACTGTGCCCGGCAGGTCGATTCCGCCGGTCGGCTCGTCGAGAATGAAGTAGTTCGCCTGGCCCATCAACAGCGAGGCCACGGCCACGAACCTCCTGATGGCCAACGGCAGATCCTTCGGATTGGCGTCGAGGTACGCGGCGACGCCCGCCAACTCTGCGTTGATTCCGAGTTGCTCCTCGACCTCGTCTGACGGGCGCCGCAGCACACGGCTCAGGTAGGTGATCTCATCACGCACTTTCGGCTTGAAGAGCTGGTCATCCGGATTCTGATAGACATAAGCCACCTGCCGCGCGATCTGGGCCGTGGTGGCCTTCCTCGTTTCCATCCCATCCACGACCACCGTGCCTTTGGTGGGTTTGAGCAGGCCGTTCATGAGCTTGGCGAGAGTGGTCTTGCCTGCGCCGTTCTGGCCGACCACCGCGACCCGGCTGCCGGCTTCGATGCTCGCCGTGAGATCGTCGAACACCCGCGTCCCATCCGGATAGGAGAACGCCACATGGTCCAGTTCAATGCTCATCGCCGCCGCCCTTCGAATCCCCGAGGATCGGGCACCGGTCGATGTACTCCTGCTTCGTCAGAGGCGCCGCTCCTTCGAGCCCTGCCGTCCGCCAGATCTCCGCCAGCTCTGGATAAGGAATCGAGGCCGCAGCTGGGATCGGGCCGGCTAGCACGTCGGCGACTGTCCCCTCGGCAACCACAGTGCCGCGTTCCAAGACGATTATCCGGTCCGCCACTCGGGCGAGTTGGTCGATGTTGTTCTCGGCCAGGACGACCGATTTCCCCCGCTTCCGCAATCCGAGGATTATGTCGAACACATCCTCAGTGGTCGCCGGATCCAACTGGGAGGTCGGCTCGTCTATGACGTAGACCGACGGATCCATGGCGACGATGGCCGCGAACGCCACTTTCTGACGCTGGCCTCCGGATAGCTGGCGCGGGTTCTTCGCTCCGAGCGGCTCCAGCGAGAGCATGGCGGTGACCTCTTGCACTCTTTGGAAGATGTCCGTGCGAGACCAGCCAAGGTTCTCCAGTCCGAAAGCGATCTCTTCGAACACGGTCTCTTTGATCCCCGAGATCTGCGTGAACGGATTGTCGAAGACGCACCCCACGGTGGTCGACAGTTCCGTCCGGTCCCAGGCGGCCAGGTCCTTGCCCAGGACCTCGACCCTTCCGGATAGCTCGCCCTCATGGAAGAACGGCACGATCCCCCGGAGCAGTTGCGTGAAGGTCGTCTTGCCGGCGCCGTTCGCGCCCACCACTCCGTAGATCAGGCCGCGCTCCAGGCTCGCGCTGACTCCTCGCAGCGCCGGCTCCTCGCTGTAGGCGTAGGTGAAAGTGACATCGGTCAGCTTGGCTAGATCCATCGCAATACCGCTCCCAGCGCCGCCGCCAGGCAGCCCGCGCTGCAGAGGCCGACCGCGACCCATGTCGCCAGTGAGGCCGGGCGTTCCAGGAGAACCGTGGTCTTCGGCTTCCGGGTTCCGAACGCCCGCGCGTCCAGCGCGATCGCCCGTTCCTCTGTCTGAGTGAGCGCGACCAAGAAGACGGGGGCCAGCACCGGGAAGAAGGCTCGCACGCGGTTCATCAGGCCTTTCTCGGCTTCAATTCCCCTGGCCTTCTGGGCGTCCAGAACCACTGTCGCGTTCTTGGCCAGATCGATGATGGATTGGAACGACGCCAAGACCACATAGGACGCCCTCGGGCTGATGCCGATTCTCTCCAGCGCCAGCGTCACCCGTGTCATGGTGACGCGCTGGAAGAAGAACGTCACCGCGGCGCAGATCACCATGACGCGGAGCGAGAAGTCCACGCCCCTCCAAAAGCCTTCCTGGCTCACGGTCACAGGGCCAACGGAGAACATCTTCGATCCGGGTGTCAGCAGCGCCCTCAGAACGAATAGCAGAAGCCCCACGATAGCGAGCAGCTTCACGATGGTGCTCAGGTAGCGGCGGCCGATCCCGCTGGCGACGGCCAAGACGGCGAATCCGACGAAGACGCCGAACGCCCAATGCCAAGTGGGCATCAAGACGCCCAGTAAACACAACTCCAGGCTCACCACCGCGATCAACCCTGGACGCTGATTGCCGATCCAGTTGCCGGTGTCGATGGGCCGCCACAGACGGTCCGCGATGGCCTGTGCCATCAGGCCTTCTCCGGCGAAGGCGGCCTCGGCGGGTCCAGATACACATGACCCAGCGGAACCTTGGCCAAGATGCGACGCGGCAATCCCTTGATCACTAGGTAGACGATCAACGTCGAGGGGATCTTGTCTATCAGATCGAGCGGGAACTGGGCCACGAAGTTGGCCGTCGAAGTGTCCATACCCAGGGCGGTGAGCCCGCCGACCACGATCCCAGCCCCGCCCACAGCCAATCCGTCGAACAGCACGATGGCGATGCAAGCTCCGCCGATCCCGCCGATGATGGCGAAACCCAAGGCGCTGATCAGTGTCTTCCACCAGGAACGGAACCAACCGCGTTTCCCGAGAAGACCAGCCAGCAGGCCGAACCCGAGCGAGCACAGGACATAGGCGAAAGTGGGCGGCGAGGTGATCGCGTTGACCGCGTTGGACAGGAATCCCGTCAGCATCCCGGCCCAAGGACCGCAGATCGCGCCGACCAAGATAGTGCCGATCGCGTCCAAATAGACAGGCAGTTTCAGCAGCAGAGCCAACTGGCCGCCGACAAAGTTGATGGCGACTCCGATTGGAATCAGGTACAGCGTGAGGCCGAAGAACGGTCCTCGTCTGAGGGTCGAACTAGCTAGGGTCTCGGACATGGGAGTCCTCCTTCATTCAGGTGTTCGCATTGCCTTGACGGGCTGGACCGCTGGACCCGCGGGGCACCAGGCTCACTGGGACCATCGCGTTCGAGGGCGCCGACCACGGGTCGGAAATCCGCCGGATGAGCGTTTCCACCGCCATTCGGCCGAGTTGGTCCACTCCTTGGTGAACGCTGGTGAGTTCGGGTGTGGACAGGACACAGTCGAAAATGTCGTCGAAGCCCACGACGGACACGTCCTTGGGCACACGCAGTCCCATCGCGAGCAGTTCCCGCAACGCTCCGAGCGCCATCAGATCATTGGTGGCGAAGACACAGCTGATGCGGTTCGCTTGGATCATGGCCGCCCCGGCGACCAAGGCGTCGCGTCCCGACTGGTAGGTGAAATCGCCTGATTGCGTCCACCATTGGCCGCCCGCCGCCCGCCAAGCGGATAAGAAGCCGCCTACGCGATCCTCACTCGAGGCGGGCGCCGAGGGCGCGTCGATGATCAGGCATCGGGAATGGCCGAGGTCCGTCAGATGGCGCGCCACCGACCGGCCGCCGTCCGCGTTGTCCGAAACCACCGTGTCGAGGCGACTTCCCGGGATCGACTCGTCGGCTAGCACCGTTGGCAGTCCCGCGAGCAGTTCGCCGAGTTCGGACGCCTTGGGCGGGAGCCCTGCGGCGTACACGACCCCGTCGACCACTCGCGAGGAGATCATCTCGAGGTACGTTCGCTCCTGGCGGTGATCGAAGCCGGTGTTCGCCAAGAGCAAGTTGAAGCCGGCCTCGCGGGCGGCCGCCTCGGCGCCCTTGGCGAGTCCAGCGAAGAATCCGTTGGCTATGTCCGGGACCATCAGCCCCAGAATGTTGGTCGAACCGCGGGCCAGCGACTGAGCCGCCCTGGACGGTGTGTAGTTGAGTCGCGCCATGGCAGCTCGCACGGCCCGCGACCTCTCCGCGCTGACTCTGCGCCTGCCCGATATGACATGGGACACAGTGGTGGCGGACACTCCTGCGGCCCTGGCCACGTCATCGATCGACGGCATCATTGCCCCTTCTGCAAAGCGCTTTGCAACGGTTCACTAGGAATTATGAAGCACTTTGCGCATGCTGTCAACCGCCTTGGCCACGCACCCAATCCGCGACTGCGGAGCGCGGCTGGACTCCGGCCTGGGCTCCCGGCGATGTCGCAGCCAGAGCGCCAACCGCGCAGGCCAACCGGACGGCATCGGCCAATGCGCTACCGACGGCGATTTCCGCCGTGAGCGCCGCGCAAAAGGCGTCTCCCGCCCCGATCGCGTCAACCACTTGCACGGGAAACGCCGGCTGGACCACGCGAGTGCGCTGGTCGACCGCCACCGCGCCCTGCGCCCCGAGCGTCACCACCACGGTCGTGGGGCCGAGCCTGCGCAACGATTCCGCCCTGTCCAGCCAAGTCGACCCGGCTGCCCCCAGGCCCAGCGCCTCGGTCTCGTTGACCACCAGCACGTCGGTCTGCGCCACGACGGCGGAGAACGCCGCATCCGCCGCGCGCGCGAACGGCGCCGCGTTCAAGACAACGGTCGCCCCGGCGGCGCGCGCCGTCGCAGCGACCGCCTCCACGACCGCGGGCGCGATCTCCAATTGCATCTGGACGGCGTCCGCGGCCTCGATTTCGTGGCCGAAAGACGCGACATCGCCAACGCCCAAGACGGCATTGGCTCCAGGCGACACTGTGATCGCGTTGTCGCCATCGGCGTCCACCGCGATCAGCGCCACGCCGCTCGGAGTGCCGGCGGCGACGCGCACGTAGCTCGTCGAAACGCCCGCTTGTTCGATCGCCGCGCGTAGCTGGAGGCCGAAATCGTCATCGCCGGTGGCGCCGAGCAACGCGACCTCGGCGCCGTACCGGGCAGCCGCGACGGCTTGGTTGGCCCCCTTGCCACCAGTTCGGTAACTGAGCGGGCCGCCCAGGACCGTCTCCCCCGGTCGAGGGATCCTGTCCGTGGCGACAATCAAGTCAAGATTGATGGATCCCACAACGGCGATTCTGGTCATGGCCTTGCCAACCTCTCGGGTCGGGTCGTGCGCCCGGCCTGGTGCAGTCTAGCTCTCAGCACTCGTCCCGGACCGGACGCGGCGACGTCCCGCCGCCGATCCGGCTGCTAGGATCGCTGCGCATGGCCCGCAAACCGACCCGTCGCACTCTGGCGCTGGTCGCGGCCGTCTGCGTCGCGATGGCCGCCAGCGCCGCCTTCGGCTACTGGGTGGGCAAGCCGGGCGGGCTCGATTTCTTCGGCGGCCCGCGCTCGGGCGCCACACCCGCCCCGCTGGCGGCGTCGCCGACCGACGGGACCACGACCGGCGCCACTGCCGACCCAGCGGCATCGTCCACGGCTGACGCCCCGGAACCGCTTCCGGACCCGGCCAAGCCCGAGCCGCCACCCATCGACCCCGAACTCGGCTACCGGGTCTCCGGCTACACGCCCCAACTGCTGGACCTGCCCTTCATCACTCGCAACGAGGTGACCGACCGGACCCTGGAGTTGGACGGCGACGGCGGTCTGGTCTACCGGCTGCCAGAGACCGGCGAAGCCGTCTACCAGCCCGTCACCACGCTCCAATGGGCCATCGGCGCGCACACCCAGCACTGGCTGACCGGCGAGGGAATGTGGCTGGACCTGGCCCGCGCGTCGGCCCAGAAGGTTCTGGACGGCAAGGTCGAGTCCGATGGCGCCTTCTACTTCCCCTACCTGTACGAATGGACCAGCCCCGAGCGGTCCTTCGCCTTCCAGCCGCCGTGGTATTCCGCCATGGCCCAGGGCGAGGCATTGTCAGTATTCGTCCAGATGGCGGACGAGTTCCCGGACGAACCCCAATGGCGCGAGGCGGCCGACAAGACCTTCGAGTCGTTCCTGCAACCCGTCAGCGAGGACAAACCGTGGGCCACCGACGTGGTGGACGGTTACGTCTGGTTCGAGGAGTACGTCGACGCGGATTCCTTCGAGGTCTTCAACGGCCACGTCTTCGCCCTGTTCGGGATCTACGAGTACGCCCTGATGACCGGCGACCAGCGGGCGATCGACTTGTTCGACGGGGGCGCCACGACCGCGCTAGCCGCCGTCGCCGAGATCCGGCTGCCCGGCGAGGTCTCACTGTATTGCACGGAGCCCGAAAGGTGCGTCGAGGGCAAGTGGCAGAACACCAATTACCAAAAGATCCACATAGCCCAGTTGGGTCTGCTCCAAGCGATCACCGGCGAGGCGGCCTTCGGCCAATGGGGGCTGGCGCTGGCCAGCGACATGCCCGGATACACGCCCTGGCGGGTGGCGGAGTTGTGGCCCAAGCCCTCCTGAGTCCGTCCGAAGCCGAGCCCCAAGCCGAGTCCGAAGCCGAGGAAGCTGGACTGCCCTTGCGCGATGCCGTCCGCCGGCTGGTCGGCGCGGTCAGTCGCGCGACAGTTGGGGCCCAGGCTCGCGCCCACGGTCGAAGATGATCCGCCCGTAGACGAAGTAGTTCCAGACCGTGGTGACCGCGAGGCAGCCCGTTCGCGTCCAAATGACCGGCCAGGCCGTCCCCACCGCGACCACGACCAGCAAAGTGAACAGATAGTTGAACCCCACCAGGGCCAGGTAGCGCAGGACCTGCCCGGCGACCACCCGGCCGACTCGCTTGTCGCCGAACGAGAAGAGCTTCTGCGCCAAGAACGACGCCACCAAACCGAGCCAGAAGCTGGCCGTGACCGCGATGGCGTTGGAGACGTGGAGGCGTCCCAGCCCCAACAACACGGCCACCTCCACCCCGTAGCAAACGATTCCGGCGACCAAATACCGCGCGACCCGATTCGGTATCCTGAGCCCGGTCATCAATCCCGGCTTCCGATTGATCGCGCCGCGTTCACAAGGTAAAGCGGCCTGCCCAGCACCTCGCGGTGGACGGCGGCCAAATACAAGCCGATAAGTCCCTGGGAACACAGTATTAGCCCGGTGACGAACAGGATCAGAATTCCGAGCATCGCCGATCCGGTGAAATCCCATCCGAGCGGATCCTTCAAGATGAGATCCTCCACGAACACGATGGAACCCATCGCCAGACCGAGCAGAGCGAAGACGAGGCCGATGACGACTGACCAGGTCAGCGGTTTCCTCGAGTCGGCGACCAGCGCGTCAACGGCCAAGCCGATCAGCTTCTTGGCCGAATAGGTCGCCTCGCCGGCCATGCGGGGGCCCGCTGAGAACTCCACGACGGCCCGCTCGTAGCCCATCGACTGAATGATGGCTCGCGTCATTCTGGTCTGCTGACGATACTCGCGAAATGCCTGGGCAGCGGAACTGTCGACAAGGCAGTAGTCGGTGGAGTTGCGCAGCAAATTGCCGTCCGACACGGACTTCGAGATCCGATAGAACAACCGCGAACTGATCGATTTCAATATCGAAGCGCTGTGGTTGTCTTTCCTCACCCCGATGACGACCTGTGCGCCTTCGCGCCAGGCGTCGAGGAAATCCCCAATGATTTCCGGCGGATGTTGCCCGTCCGAATCCATCACGACGATGGCGTCGCCGGCGGCGTGGTGGATGCCGGCGGTGGTGGCTATCTCCTTGCCGAAATTACGCGACAAGGCCAAGAGACGCACGTGCTTGTCATTCTCCGCCAGACGGCCGATCACCGAGACCGACTGGTCGTTCGAGCCGTCGTCGACATAGAGCGCCTCCCAGGTGTCCTCAGCTCCCAGAGCCCCCGCGAGCGCTTCCCCCAACCGGCGGTGGAACCCTTCGAGTGCGACCGCTTCGTTGTACACCGGCAGCACCACAGTCAGCATCACCCGGCAAGGCTACACTGGCGCCGTCGGGCCGCCCGGCCGCGGTTGGACGATGCCGCCGTCCCGGCCCGGCGCGGGCTGCCCGGCCCCGTCAGGCCCGGCCTGCAACCAGGTCGGCCCGGCGCGGCCTGCCACCAGATGGCGCGGACAGCGCTGCGCGGCTCCGCCTGCCGATCCGGACCTAATTCGCCCGGCCCAACTGCTGGCAGGTCGCCGCGCCCGCCCTTGGCGGCGGGGGCGTGGCGAGGCAATAGCCCATGGGCTGCTGCGTCACGACGAACGTCGTTGTCTCAGGAACTCGCATATAGGCTCGGTAGCCGGCTTCCATATGGTTGCTCGCGCCGGGGTGGAACGAAATGTCTGTCGCCCCCGCGGGCGCGAACAGAATCGGGGCCGGCAGCACAGTTATGTCGGTTTCCCCGGCCGCGACCGCGTCCGCGACCGCCAGATCTCGTTGCAGCACCATTTGCCCGCGCAACGCCTCGGCCCTGATCAGTCCGAGGGTGTCAGTGGCGGTCGCCCCCAATCCGATGGCCGCCGCGAGGCAGGCGGCGATCGACAGCCACCGGCTGGCGAGACCCGCCCGGTCCCCCCACACCAGCCAAGCGCACGCCACCAGGACGAGCGCCAAGCCCAGTCCCAAAAGGGTGGTCGGCACAAGCTGCGCCCGCAACTCAATGCCGCCAGCCGCGAAACCGACGCCGAAGCTCGTCACGACCGGTCCGCCCGCGCCGAGGCAGACCGCCCCGATCGCCGTCCAGGCGGCCAGCCGCTTGGACGGCCGAACCGTCGCCGCCACCGTCGCCAGAGCCACCACGAACCAGAGCCCCACAACCAACCCCAACGAAGTCTCGCCCAAAGTGGTGAAGTACGAGCCGACGGACTCCAGTCCGTTCTTGATCGGATCGCCCGCCATGGTCAGTGCCCGTCGATTCGACGAGCCGGGGGCAAAATAGCTGATCACCAAGCCAGCGACCGCCGCCACCGTCAACAGCCCGAGCAGGGAGCGGCACCGCCAACGCCTCGTCACCAGGTCGAAGACCAGTGCGATGGCAAGAAGACCGATCCCAATAGCGGTGACTATCTCGTTGAAACCGGCGGCGAAGAACACGCTCAGGCAAGCCAAACCGGCGACGACCCCCCGAAACAGACGCGACCGCGCGCGCCAGGCCACCAGCAGTCTTGCCACCAGCACAGCGTTCAACAACAGCAGCGCAACCGGCGGCGAATAGTGAATCGCCGAAGACAGCCAGAAGAACGTGTCGAACACCGACGGTGTGGCGGCCACGAACGCGAAACAGCTGAGCGTGCCGACGGACAAGGGGCCGACCACCCGGCAATCCGG
>JAISCU010000436.1 GCA_031265345.1 Bifidobacteriaceae bacterium | reverse complement strand
CCGAATTGGGGCCTGTCGCCGATTCGATTGACGGGTCCTCGGCGCCAGCAGCCGCTCCCGGACCTACCGAATTTGGGCCTGTCCCCGATTCGATTGACGGTTCCGTCCAAGCGGTGGCTTGCCATTCCCCGTGGACCGTGCAGAAGCCCGGCAACGTGTCCAGCTCGCAGCCGCAGGCGGCCCTGGTCAACTCCGCCACGACGCACCCCCCAGATAGACGCCGCGCTCGCACAGGTGGGCTTCCAGCCGGTCCAGATCGCCGGGTCGGGGCAGCCCGACCATGGTGAGCTCGCCATCGGCCACCATGACCTGCATCGATCCGCCCGGCCCTGGTGTCCAGCCGGGTGTGAGCACAATGAGTCTCTGGTTCGAACTTGCCACCAATGGCTGGTCGGAGGGCAGGTCGCGGCGGTAGGGGCCTGCCACCACGGCGTCGAGCAGGTCCCACAACGCTCCCGCGCGGCGCCGCGCCTGGTCCCTGGGCGAAGACGGGGACGATGCCGCGTACCCAGTGAACAGCAACACATCCAGTTCACGAGGTTCTGGCTCTTGGCGGTCCCCGAAAGAGACCCCGCCCGGGGCAGGAGGCCCCGTGGGCTCCGGCCTCTCGGGGCTCATTAGGCTTCGGAGTCTGGACACGACGCCGGCCAAGGCCTCGGCCTGGTCCAGCGGCTCGCCCCCGGTGATGGTCAGGCCGGTGAGCGAGTCCGCCTTGATGCGGGCGGCCAGTTCCTGGGCCAGTTGCTCCACCCCGATCCGGGTGCCTTCGCCGGGTGCCCAGGTGTCGCGCGAGGCGCAGCCGGGGCAGCGCAGCGAACAGCCCTGCACCCACAGCCCCAGGCGTCGGCCCGGCCCCAGCGCCGTCACCGGCGCGAGGATGCGGTTGACCTCCACGCTGGTCGGCGGCGCGGCTGGCGGGCGGCGCTGGGGAGCGGACTCGCCGGAAGCGCCGGGGCCGGGGGACGGCATCGTGCAACTGTGTGTTGACGCGGTCATGCGGTCACCACCGTGGGCGTGCCCTCGGCGTCGCGGCCGAATCCGGTCACCACCAGCCGGTTGGTCGATTCGGCGGCGAACAGGGCCCGAGCCACCGGGTCCGTGAGGAGCGATTGGAGCTCGTTGGCGATCTCCCGTCCGCCCCGTTCCAGGACCCCCGGCGTGGTGACCATGGCCACCAGGTCCTCGAGCGCGTCGGGAGCCAACTCCAGGCGCGTGCCGGTGTCCTGGCCGACCCGGCGCCGGATGTTCTCGATGAACTGGCGCGCCAGCAAGTCCGCGACAGCCCCTCTGATGGGTCGGAAGACCACTATGTTGTCGCCGATCCGTCCCAGCAGTTCCGGGCGGCCCAGGCCTCCCTCGCTTGGCGGCCTGGCGAAATAGCGCTCGATCGCGCCCCTGACCTCGGCCTCGTAGCGGGCGGCCTCCTCAGGGGTGTCGACGGACAGCGCCTCGGTGCCCTCGACGCCCTTGTTGGACGTGAACACGATCAGCGCGTCGGTGAAATAGACCGTGTCGCCGGAGCCGTCCGTCAACCGTCCGTCGGACAGGATCTGCAGGAACTTGTCGAGGATGCCAGCGTTGGCCTTCTCGATCTCGTCGAACAGCAGCACCGAGAACGGCTGGCGACGCACCGCGTTGGTCAACTCGCCACCGGCGCCGTGCCCCACGTAGCCGGGCGGGGCGCCGATCAGCCGTGCGTCCGAGGCCTCGTCGCGGAACTCGCTCATGTCGAACCGGATCAGAGCCGTCTCCTGCCCGAACACCAATTCGGCTATCGCTTTGGCCATCTCGGTCTTGCCCACGCCGGTCGGCCCGGCGAAGAACAGCACGCCCCGGATGCCCGCGCCGGGCTTGGCCTGGTGGGCAGACGTCAGGCCCATGGCCGAGCGCACAATCGCGTCGAGCACCTTCTGGGTGGCGCGCGGCTGCCCCTTCACCCTGCGCGTCAGCAGTTCCTTGCCGCTGAGGAGCTTGGCCCGCAGTTCGCGCCCCTGCCACGGGTTCTGCGAGACGCCCACGCGGTAGGCGCGGATGGCCGCGTCGATGGCGTCCACCCCGGTGTTGGGGCCGTCCACCATTTGGCGCGCCTCCATCATGCCGCGCACCGAGAAGCCCTCGGTCACGTCCGCGAAGTGCTCCGGGCCGCCGGTCGTGTCCTGTCCGGTCGTGTCCGCCGCGTCGGGTTCCGTGTCCGATGCCGCCGTCCCAGTCAGCACCCGCGCCACCCGTCGCCGCGTGTCCAGGTCCGGCGCCGTGATCGGGATCTGTCGGATGCCGTCTCCCGTGAGCATCCAATGCGGCAGGTCGTTGGGGCGGTCCACCAGCCAGATCGCCGGGTGCATCAGGGCCTTGTCCCGGATTCCCTGGTGCAGGTGCGAGCGGGCGGCGTGGGCGTTCATGAGCGACGCCAGCATGGCGCGGCGCACCGGCTCCGGGAACGAGCCCTGGCCCTGCTGCTCTTGCGAGACGTAGTCGATCAGGATCGCGGCCCGTGGTTCGGCGGCGGCAGCGACCAGCCCGATCACCCTGTCCACGTCCTCGAAGGCCTCGAACTGGCGGCCGGGCCGGGCGCGGCGCTGGTTCTGGTCGGCGGCTTTGCTCAGCCAATCGGTGACCTGCTGGGCGGTCTGCTCGTCCTTGGCCCAGGCGATCCGCAGACCGCCCAGCAGGTCGTAGCGGACCAGGGCGTCGAATCCGTTGGCGGCCAGCAAGCGGGCGATGGCGTCCTCGGTGGGCGGGAAGTCGAGGGCGCCAGCGGCGGTCCGCAGGCGGTGGCGGTCCCGGATGCCGCCGTGGACCACGAACTGCGGGGCTATCGGCAACGCCGAGTGCATGGCGCGGAGCCAGAGCGGGGTGTCGTCGTTGTCCGGAGCGAAGGCGCTCAGGGGCAGACTGGTCATCTCGGATTCCTCCGTTCACGGGCCATGGGTTGGGCGGGTCGCTGCGCGCCTGGTTGGGCGGTCGCGGCGTACCCGGTCCTGGCTGATACGGATGCGGACGCGGGCGCGTCGGCCCGCCGCAAGCTGTCATCGCGCTCCAACGGCACGGCGCCGACCCCCAGCGCAGAGACCCGTTCCGCCGCGACGCCCCGCTGCCACAACGCGCCGCTGAGCGCGTCGAGGTCCTCGCAGGTCGCCTCTTCGGCGTCGATGTCTTGGCGTCCAGTGGTCGCGCCGCAGGCGATCACTTGTGTCGCGACGCTGGCGCTGGCCCCATCGACCCTCAAAGTCAGGACATGGTCCGGGAGGTCGTCGCGGTAGGCGAACAGGGCCGTGTCTTGGTGCGGCCCGGCGGTCGGCGGAGCGTCCACCGCGTACCCCATCGACTCCAAGACGGCTCTGGTCTGGTCCGCGACGAAGGCGGCGTCCTCGCGGGCGCGTTCGGCCTCCAAGAGCCTGGCCGCCTGGTACTCGATGGCTTGGACCTGGTCCGGGCTGGTGACGGCCCGGGCCTCTTGCCGCAACTCATCGGCCGCTGCCGAGACGATGTGCGCCAGGCCGAGGATGTGGCGCTGGGCCTCCCGGCGGCATCGTGCGGCGGTTTCTTGGCGGCGTGCCTCTTCGCCGACGGCCAGGACCAACTGGGTGCGGCGCGACTCGGCGACGGACAACTCGCTGGCTTCGAGGGCGGCCGCCGCTTGGGCCGCGAGGGCGTCGCGGACTGCTGGATCCTCCAGGCGGCTGGCGGATTCGAGGGCGCGCTCGACCGAGGCCGCCAGCTGTCCCCAGCGGCGCTGGTCCGGTCCAAGCGGCTGGCTGGACTCGCGCCGCGCAGCTTGCTTCGGTGGTCGGTCCGGTAGTCGATCCGATGCCTGGTCCGCGGCCTGCATCGATGACCGGGGCGCCGCCGTCGAGTCCTCGGACTGGCCGGACACTGGTTCCGGACTCCGGCGCGAGGACAGCGCTGGGGCGGGTCGGGCGCCCAGGCCCAACTCCAGCTTGCCTACCCCGACGTTCGCGACGGCTTGGCGCATGGAGGCCCAGGCCTTGGCGGCTCTGGCCTCGCGGACCGCCTCCCTGGCCTGGCTGACTGCTGTGTCCAGCGCCTTCGCGCGGGCTTCCAGGGCTTCGAGCGACTCGTCCTGAGCCTCGGGGACTGTGCGGATGGCCACGCCGTTGGCGACGCACTCGCGGTTCGCGGACTCCAACTCGTGGGCCAACTGGTCGCACCGGGCCGTCGCTGCGCGCGTCTGCCGGGCCAGGCGCTCGGCCTCCGACTCCACGGAGTAGGAGTAGCACTTCGGTCCGCTCATGTTCGCCTCCGGCCAGACGCATCGGGGGTTGCCTCTCCATTTCAGGTTACCCCCGGCATCAAGACCGCTAGGGTTGCTGGGACGAGTTGAACCGAAGGGGCCGCTTTGCCGGAGGCTAGCGGTCGCGCAGGCGCTTAGCCAGGTTGCCGCCCGCGAACAGGAAGGCCAGGCACCCTGTCGCGGCCATCAGGACTCCGAAGAACTGCAGCAGGACGCGGGCGGAGTAGAACGCGATCAGCCCGGGCTGATCGGACTGGATGGCCCATAACACCAGCCACGGTGCGACAAGCGCCAGAGCCACCAGGGTGATCAGCAACATCTCCATGAGCAGTTGCGACGCCACATCAAGACGTGAGAAGCCAAGTACCCTACGCAGGGCGAGTTCGCTCCGACGCGAGATCCAGAGGATCATCGCCATCACCAACGCGATCCCCGCTCCGGCGGCCCACGCGAACCGGTCGAGTCGCTGGTCCCAACCGTCGAGCGCGGATCGAGCGTCATGGGCCGCCACTGCGGAGACCTGGATGCGAGGATTGCCGGGAAGATAGTAGGAGCGCGCGAGCGCCGCCACGTCCTCCTTCGCGCCGACCTGGGCTTCGATCCAGCATTGGTCGATCTGCTCGTCGGCAGCTGTCCAAATGATCCAGCGGTTCTGCTGCGGAGCGCGGGCGGACAAGTCTGCGATCTGGTCCACGACGAGTGGTTCGTCCTCGGTCGTCACCAAAGTGTCTCCCACCAGGAGCCCAACCTCCCTGGCCACTGAGGCACCGGCCAGCGCCGCGATCTGGCCGGTCTCCGGGGGAGCCGCGTCGGGCGCGATGACCTGGAAGAATCCGGGCGATGCGGATGCGGTCTGAATCGCCACGCCCGGTGCTTGCGTCAAGTGCAGGGCGTCTCTGAACCGTATGCCCCCAGCCGCCTTGACGCCGTGGGCTTGACCGATTGCCTGGCACAACCTCGCGGACAGCTTCGCAAGGTCGGGGTCCTTGACCACCAGGACCTCGGATCCCGAATTGACGGCTTGCCGGTACTGCTCGTGGAAGCGTGTCGCCGAAGCACCCTCGAGAAAGCAGGCCGCGCTCGCGAGGAACGCCACCGTTGCCATGAGCAACAGCGAACGGCCCAGCAGAGCCCGGCAGGTTTGCGCCGCTTCGCGCAGCAGGACTGTCACGGCGATGCTCCAGCCCGGACTTGGTCCAAGGCGACGGCGCCGTCCAGCAGATGGATGATGCGGTCGAATTGACTGGCCAGGAACGTGTCGTGTGTGGCCACCAGGACGATTCGGCCCCCGACGGCCGCCGATCTGAGAGCGGCTGCCACCAACAGGGTGTTGGCGCGGTCGAGTTGCGCTGTGGGCTCGTCAGCGATGATCAGTGGGCGGTCTTGAGCGAAAGCCCTGGCCACAGCGATGCGTTGGACCTCACCACCGGACAGTTCCTCTATCCGCGCGGTGGCGCGGCTGGCCAGCCCCACCTTCTCGATTTCGGCCAGCGAGCGGGTGCGAGCCTGGCGGATGGAACCAGTGTGGCGTATGCACCCCAGCATGACGTTGTCCACCACGGTTCGCTTGGCGAGCATGTGAACGGCTTGGAAGACCCAGGCCGTTTCGGCTCGCAGGCCGCGTCCGGAAACGGCCTCGCGGGCGGGCGGCCCGGCCGGGGCACCCGCCTTAGTGCCCATTTCAGCACCATCCGGACCGTCCGGCACGACTTCCAGCCGAGCGGCTCCCTCAGACGGCTCGAAAAGGCCAGCCGCGATTGACAGGAGCGTCGATTTGCCGGAGCCGGAAGGACCCATGATCGCGGTGACGGTGTCACCTGCCAGCGTCAGATCGACGCCTGCTAAGGCGTCGCGGTCCGCCGAGCGGTCGTAGCGGTGCGTGACGCCGTTGATGTTCAAACGCATGATGGCAGGTGCGGCAGCGCCGCCGGATTGACCAATACCCTGGTCCGTGCGTCCAGCGGTGTGGCCAAGAAGGTGGCTGTGGCGTCTCCCGAGATGACCTCGACCGGCGTGGCCTCAGGCTGGCCCCTTGGCCCGCTGCTGGATTCGACCCAGACGCAGGTCGCGCCGCCCTGGGAGAGAACGGCGGTGGTCGGGACGCTGGTCACGTCGCGCGGCTCGCGATAGCGCACCGACCCTAGCGCTGACTCGGTGCCGGGCGCCACTTGCTGCCGGAACAATTCGAGGTCTTCCGGGAGCATCGCACCGGCCTCGGCGTCGAGATCGCCCTCCCAATCTGCGGTTTCGAACACCCAGACTTGTCCGGCATCGAGAAAGAGGGCGTTGCCCTGGAGATCCTGTAGGCCAGCGCTGATCAGTACTTGCTCGCCGGTGAGCACTGGTTCGCCAGCCGCCGGAGCGGGCGAGCCGATAGCGGCCTCGATTGTGCCAACACGGAGGTCGGCCTCTGGAAGCCAGACCACCCAGGACGGGTCGAACCCGTCCACCAATCCCTCTTTGCGGATACCCAGTCGGTCGGTCTGAAGTTCCCGCACTCCGCGAGTGGTTGCGGCGCTCCAAGCCTCGCCCGCGCCCGCGCTGATTCCGAGGCTTGCCAGCGCGTCATGGAGCATCCGCACGTCCGCACCTGTGTCGTCCGGTCCCAACGACCGCCAGAACGGCTGGCCGGTAACTAGCCCGAGCCGTGGGAGCCCATCGACCCGCAGCACCGCCTGGCCATTGGTCAGCGTGTCGCCGGGGTCGACTTCAAGCGCGGTGATGGTCCCTTGCCAGCTTGGTGCCACCACGTCGGGTCCCGGCGCCCATTCCAGCGCCAAGACTGCCTCTGTCTTCCCGGCCAAGGTCGTCGCGTCGGGATAGCCGTAGACCGCCTCAACGGCGTTGGCGGCCTGGCTCAGCGGATCATCCAAGCTGGCGATCCATATGGCCGCGCCCAGCGGCACCGCCGCCAAAACTAACAGCGTCGCGGCCGCCACGGCCTCGGACGCCCGGAAACCCGCCTGGCGTGGGCGCCTGGGCAGCGAGGCCGTGTCAGTCATTTGCGGGCATCACGGTGAAGAAGCCCGGGAACTGCTCGGAGCAGTCCTTCCATTGGTCTAAGGTCTCGGGCGTCATGGCCGCGTAAATCTGGTCGTCGTCGGCTTTGTCCGGGACCTCGATTCCAACGGATCGCAGGCATGAAATGACGTCACTTCTGGTCGCGTCGCGCTCGGCCGGGGACATCGTCATCTGAGCCACCCAGACCAGGGTGATTTCTGAAGTGAATTCTTGGTCGCACCGCTCGTGCTCGGCATCGTACTTGGCCAGCAGCGCGTCCATCTGCTCGTCGGTGTCGGCCACCATCTCGTTGCCGAAGCCGAACTCGCCATGGGACCATTCGGGCTGGTCGGGGCTGAATCCGCTCTCCTTGACGCACTCCCATCGCGCGAGGACGGCTCGTTCGTATTCATCGGTGCCGACCTCGCCATCCGAGAGAATCTCCCTTTGGAAATCGGTCGTGTCCGCTCTCAACTGGTCGAAGTCCAATTCGTCTACCGGGTCGCCGTTGCCTTGCGAACAAGCAGCGGTCGCGGCCACCAAAGTGATGGCCGCGACCAAAGCGTAGACACGCCTCAAGGAAGACTCACTTCTTGATCTTGGCTGCGGGCGAACCCGGTGCCCAAGCGCCGTCATGGTACATCTGACCGTAGAACTGCGAGTTGTTGTCGAAGCTCAGATTGACGGTCATGTCGACGTAGGCTGTGACCGGGACGCACCCACTAGTCTGAGAACTGGTCTTCGACCAGGAGCCGCCGGAGCGGGTTCCCCGGTTCTGTGCCTTGTAGTTGCAGAGGTTGATGCCTCCGACGCCGTCGCCGTGCGACACGCGTGTGCTGTCGACTTTCAGGCCTGTGCCATTGACCGCCAGGCATGTTGAGCCTCCGGCTCCATGAGACCACGCGCATACCGATGCGGACTGCGGCGTCACAACCGTGCCCTGAGAGTCAGCTGCCACCGCCCCCCCTGCGGCAGTGAGCGTGATTGCGACCGTGAATACGGTCGCCGCCAGCGTTCTTGCTGTGCGTTTTCCTAACATAAGGTTCCCCCGAATCCTTCAGATTTTTGAGATCTTCATGGTCAGCCTTTGACCATCCTTCAATCGTGTGCTATGAAATCGCATCTGTCAAATCGAGCGGCCAGTGCTCCCGGCACGCCTGCATGCTCTTGGCCCGCCCTCATGGATCCCATATTCCCCTGCGGGTGGAGACCACCGTTGTTGGTCGGAGGCCTTGTGTGCCGTTGGCGTCCAGCGGTCCCTTCGTTTGTCCTGCGTGGACCTCGGAACGCCTGCCGTGACGGGCCCGACGCATCGGGGGTTGCCTCTTCATTTCAGGTTACCCCCGCCACAAAGGGCGCTACTGCGGTCGGCGCCTGGCGGGCTGCGGGAGGTTTGGTCGGCTCCGGCGTCGGTTCTGAAG
>JAISCU010000427.1 GCA_031265345.1 Bifidobacteriaceae bacterium | reverse complement strand
CCCGCCTAACCTCGAACCCATGACTAGCTATCCGCCACGCGATCCGGCCAAGGATCGATTGCTAAGCCCATCCAACGCCGCCCTGTTGCTGATCGACTACCAGCCGACCCAACTCGACTCGCTGCGTTCCCATCCGACCGAGCAGGTCCTCGAGAAGGTGGTCGGCCTGGCCCAGACAGCCGTCATCTACGGCCTGCCGATTGTCCTCAGCACCGTCAACGTGGCGACCGGCCGCGAGCAGCCGACCGTCCCACGCCTCGCCAGCGTCCTCGAGGGTGTCACCAGCTACGACCGCACCTCCATCAACTCCTGGGAGGACGAGCAGTTCAACGAAGCGGTCCACGCCACCGGCCGCAAGAAGCTCCTGATCGGGGCGCTCTGGACGGAGGCCTGCCTGACCTTCCCGACCCTCGACGCCTTGGCCGAAGGCTTCGAGGTCTACCCAGTGGTCGACGCGGTGGCCGGGACCTCCCTGGTCGCCCACGACACAGCCCTGCGGCGAGTCCAGCACGCCGGAGCCCAGCTCACATCGGTGGTGCAGGTGCTGTGCGAGTTGCAGCGCGACTGGAACCGCCAGAACACGGTCGGCCCGTTCGTCAAGGAGATGTTCGCGGTCCACGCCTTCCCGCAGTACTGAGCGGGCGAGGGCTATGGTGAACGCATGACGATCCCAACTTTCCGGCTCAATTCGGGCCACAGCATCCCGGCGCTCGGGCTGGGCACTTACAAGATGGAGCCCGGCCTCACGGCCGATCTGGTCAGCCAGGCCCTCGCGCTGGGCTACCGGCATATCGACACGGCCGCGTTGTACGGCAACGAGGCTGAGGTCGGTGAGGGCATCCGCCGCTCGGGGGTTCCGCGCGAAGAAATCTTCGTCACCACCAAGCTTTGGAACGACAAGCACGCGCACGATGCCGCTTGGTCGGCTTTCGACCATTCCCTGGGGCTGCTCGGGCTGGACTATGTGGATCTCTACTTGATCCATTGGCCGGCTCCGGCCAACGGGTTGATGGTCGAGGCCTGGCAGACGTTGGTCGAGATCAACGGGACCGGCAAGGCCCGCTCCATCGGCGTGTCGAATTTCCGAGCCGGGGACCTGGCGGTCATCATCGACGCCACCGGGGTGGTGCCGGCTGTCAACCAGATCGAGTTGCATCCGCTGTTCCAGCAGCGCGATCTGCGGGCGGTGGACACCGATCTGGGGATCGTCACCGAAGCCTGGGGACCCCTAGGCCGAGGCGCTGACCTGGGCAACCCGACCATCCGTTCGCTGGCCCGCGAGACCGGCCGAACCGCCGCCCAGGTGGTGCTGCGCTGGTTGATCCAACTCGGCATTGTGGCGTTCCCGAAGACGGTCAAGCCCGAGCGCTTGGCCGAAAACCTGGCGATCGACGATTTCGTTCTTGACCCCACCCAGATGGAGCGGATGAACTCGATCCAGGACCAGCCGAGGATCGGCCCGAATCCCGCCCAGACGAACTGACGCCGCCCCCGCCGCCCGGGACGGGGACTCATCCCAATACCGTTTGGTTTGCGGCGGTGGCTCCCTGGCCCGGTCGGCGTGTGCCGCCGGCCCGCGGGCGGGCGGTCGAAAACGCAGGATCCCTGATACTCGGCGCCGACAACCATGGATCCTGCGTTTTCCCGGGGCACCGTTTCCGCGACTTCCATGGATCCTGCGTTTTCAGTTTCGTGCCCTTTTGGGCGCGGCCCGCTGACCTGCGGTTCCGCTCCCGGCCGGGCGGGAGGCCGGAGGCGAAAACGCAGGATCCCTGACTCTCGACGAAGACCGGCGCCGGAGAAACGCAGGATCCCTGACGCTCGCGCGCGACAACCACGGATCCTGTCTTTTCCCGCCACATCCCGCCCGACACGCTGCCGCCCCCGCCCAATCCGGAACGGGGGCCTGTCCCCAATGCCGTTGACTTGGTGTGGGGTTCGGGTGGCCCGGTCGGCGGGTGCCGCCGACCGGTGGATGGCCCGTGAAATAGGCAGGATCGCTGGCCCTCGGTGCCGACTGTCAGGGATCGTGTCTTTTCTCCCGTGCCCGTTTTCGCGACTGTTAGGGATCGTGTCTTTTGTCAATCGTGCCCTTTTGGGAACGGCCCGCTAACCTGCGGTTCCACAGCCGACAGAGTGGGGGGCCGGACAAGAAAAGACACGATCCCTAACACTCGATGAAATCCCGCCCCGAAGAAAGACACAATCTCTGACACTCGCGCGCGGCTGTCAGAGATCCTGTCTTTTCTCGGCGCATCCGATCGGGACGGCGGTCACGCCCCCGAAACTCAGCGGCCTTGGGGCCTGAACCCTGCCCTGGGGCGGCCTGGGCCCATGCGGGAAGACGCGCGGGCGGCATTGTGCGGGTCCAGCTATTGAACTGAACTGTCCATAAGGTGAGATTCGGGTAAACTGCCGGGAGTAATGCGCGGGCAGCGCTCGGCTGTCCGGCTTCGCCCACCTGGAGAGGTTGACAGAACAGTGAAAATCCGCTCTCGCTTTGCCTTGGCGGCGGTGGCCGTCGCGGGCCTCGCCTTGACCGCTGCCTGCGGCACCGGCAACAACTCGACACCCGGCGCCTCTGATGACTCTGGTGCCTCCAGTGGTGCCAGCGCCGCGGCTGGGGACAAGACCTATAACATCGCCATCACCCAATTTCTGGCGCACCCATCGCTCGACCTGATCACCGAGGGCTTCAAAGACGGCTTGAAGGAGAAGGGCGTCCAGGCCGAATTCACCTACGACGACGCCCAAGGCGATCAAGCGAACACCGCCACCATCGCCGGGAAGTACGCCGCCGACGCGAAGTACGACTTGATCCTGGCCGTGGCCACTCCCTCCGCCCAGGCCGTGGTCAACCAGATCACGGACCGGCCGGTGCTGTTCGCCGGAGTGACCGACCCGGTGGCGGCGTCCCTGGTCCCGTCCTGGGAGCCGTCCGGGACCAACGTCACCGGCACCTCGGACCTGAACCCTGAGGGACGGCCGGCCGCCTTGATCCAAGAGATCATGGGCAAGGACAACGTCAAGACCATCGGTTACCTGTATTCGTTGGGCGAGAAGAACTCGGTTGTCCAGCTGGACCTCCTGCGTGACGAGGCCACCGAGTTGGG
>JAISCU010000379.1 GCA_031265345.1 Bifidobacteriaceae bacterium | reverse complement strand
GGCCGTCGAGGTGGGTCTCGGTCAGTTGGCGGAACTCGTAGGCGCGGCCGCGACCAGCGTTGGCGCGCGCCGCGACCAACTTGAGGCGGCCAGGGACGCCCGTGAGACAGAAATCTCTCAGCTCAGGCGGACCGTCGAGGAGACTCGCAGCGAATTGGCCGATCTGACCGACGCTGCCCACCGCGACGAGATGGCCCGCCAGACCATTCGCCTGAGGATCGAGGCGATAGGCAACAGGTCGGTCGACGAATTGGGGATGGAACCGGAGAACCTCATCTCCGAATACGGCCCCGATCGCGACGTATCGGTGGCCGATGATCCGGCCGGCGGCCCCGACGGCGCGGCAGCCGCAACGATCCCCTATGTACGCGCCGAACAGGAGAAACGGCTGCGGGCGGCGGAACGGGCGCTGGCGTTGCTCGGGCGGGTGAACCCCTTGGCGCTGGAGGAGTACCAAGCGCTCGAAGAACGCCACCGGTTCCTCACCGACCAGCTGGCCGATCTGCGTAAGTCCCGCGAGGACCTACTCCGTGTGGTGCGGGAGGTCGACGCTCGCGTTGAGGCGGTGTTCGCCGAGGCGTACCGCGACACGGCAGACGCCTTCGCGGTGGCATTTGCTCGTCTTTTCCCGGGTGGCCAGGGCCGGTTGATCGCCACCGACCCGCAGAACATGCTGACAACAGGCGTGGATGTCGAGGCCCGACCGGCCGGCAAGTCCGTCAAACGCCTGTCGCTGCTATCCGGGGGCGAGCGGGCGCTGGTCGCCGTGGCGTTCGTGCTGGCCATCTTCATGGCCCGGCCGAGCCCTTTCTACGTCATGGACGAGGTCGAGGCCGCGTTGGACGAGGTCAACCTGAGCCGGCTGCTGGACATCGTGGCCGAACTGCGCTCGACCTCTCAGATCCTGATAGTCACCCACCAAAAGCGGACCATGGAGATTGCCGACGCCCTGTATGGCGTAACCATGAGGGACGATGGCGTCACTCAGGTAATCTCACAGCGCCTCACAGATGGGCAGGCCCCCCGGCCGCTGCTTCGTACGCCCGGCGCAACCCCGGGGCCGACGCCGTAGCCGTCACGATCACCAGTAGCCCAACTCCGGCGACGGTCAAGAATCCAGCCGTGGGCCCGAACCTGTCGACGGCACCGCCACTCAGGCTCGACCCGGCCGCTACACCCACCCCGATTGCCGTGTTCACCCAGGTCAATCCCTCGGTGAGGCGATCAGCAGGAACCAGACGCTGAATCAACGCGGTGGCGTTGATCAGCGTGGGACCGACCGCCAAGCCCGCGACCAGCCCGCACACCGCCAAGGTCAAGGGCGAGGTTGCGAGCAGCAGCGACCCCATCAGCACCAGCAGATACGTACCGAGCACGTAGCGGCGCCACAGGGGCGCTGTCCACGCGCGGGCGCCATAGGTCAGGCCAGCCAGCGCGGAGGAGGCCGAGAACGCAGCCAACACCAATCCGGCGCTGCCCTTCGATCCCCATGCCTCGACAGCCGCCACCACCGTGAGATCGCAGGCGCCGAACAGCCAACCAAGACCCAGGCAGACGCCGGCAACTGGGGCGACACCGGGGATGAGGAGCGCGAGCCCGGACCGCCGCGGACGGGCAGCGCCGGGCAGCCTTCGAGCGGGCAGGCGTACGGGTGGCTCGGTCCGGCGCTGCGCGAAGAAGACCAACGCACCCGCCATGGACAAGACAATGGGAACGATCAGCCCGGCTGTCGGCGCCACCTGTGTCGCAAGCAGCGTCGCAAGCACCGGGCCAATGATGAAGGTGACCTCATCTAGAGCACCTTCCAGCGAAAACGCCGTGTGCAGCTTCCCGGGATCGTCCAAGACATGAGACCAGCGAGCGCGGACCAGCGGTCCGATCGACCCGGCGGTCAGCCCGGCCAGTGCCGACGGAATCGCCAACACCGGTCCCGGCGCCCGGCAGGCGGCCGCGATCACGAGGCCGGTGAACGCGATGGCTGAGGCCGTCATCGTCGGCAACATGATGCGGCGCTGGCCGTAGCGGTCCACCAGACGGGCGATCACCGGGGAACCGGCGGCCCAGCAGATCATGTGGGCAGCAGAAACCAGTCCCGCCAGCGCATATTCCCCATAGATAGCCCGAACCATGAGGACCGTGCCGATCCCCGTCATGGCCCCACCGGACCGGGTCAGCAGGGCGGCCGCGCTGAACCGCCAAGCGCCCGGAACGGACAGGATCGCCAAATAGGCGCGCATGCAGCTTTCGGTGCTCCTAACGTGCCAGGGAGGGGAACCAGATGGCGATCTCGCGTTCGGCGCTAGCCGGGGAATCCGAACCGTGGACCAGGTTGCGGATTTCGCCGTCGCCCCAGTCGCGGCCGAAATCACCCCGGATGGTCCCCGGCGCCGCCTTTACCGGATCGGTCGCCCCGGCCGCCTGCCGGAACGATGCCACCGCTTGGGCCCCTGCCACCACGACTGCGAGAACCGGGCCTCCGGTCATGTAGGCG
Organism: Bifidobacteriaceae bacterium; assembly: GCA_031265345.1. The sequence continues at coordinate 3,776 of JAISCU010000379.1, read as the reverse complement.
ACCAATCCCGGATAGAAAGGCTTCGAGGTGTGCTCGGCGTAATGGGCGTCAAGCACCGAGCGCGTCGCTTCGCGCAGTTCGATCGCCTCGAACGCGAAGCCGCGTTCCTCGATTCGGGTCAGGATGCGGCCGATCAGTCCACGGCTGACGCCATCGGGCTTGACCAGGACAAGGGTTCGTTCGCTGGATGCCATACCGGCGACGTTACCGCACCCACCGTTCACCGACACAGCCATAGTGTGTCCGGCAGGACCCGCATACCGGCGACGTTACCGCACCCACCGTTCACCGACCGTCCGCCAGCCAAGCGAGGACCGCCAGGACACGGCGGTGATCGTCCGGCGATGGCGGCAGGCCGAGTTTGGCGAAGATCGCCGAGATGTGTTTCTCCACTGCACCTTCCCCCACCACCAATTCCCGGCCGATGGCGGCATTTGCCCGGCCCTGCGCCATCAACGCCAACACTTCCCGTTCCCGCGGGGTCAACCGTTCGAGCGGCGAGGCGGGACGGCGCACCATCAGCTGGGCCACCACCTCGGGGTCGATCACCGATCCGCCGGCGGCTATCCGGTCCAACGCGTCCCGCAGCGCCGCCAAGTCCTGGATCCGGTCCTTGAGCAGGTAGCCGGTGCCGCCGCGACCGTCCGCCAACAGCTCGCGAGCGTAAGCCTCCTCGACGTACTGGGTCAGGACCAACACGCCCAGCTCGGGATACTCCCGGCGCAGGTGTGCGGCTGCGCGCAGACCGTCGTCGGACATGCCCGGCGGCATCCGCACGTCGGTTATCACCACGATCCGGTCGCCACTGCCTTCACCGACGAGCCCACGCACCGCCTCGACGAGTCCGGGCGCGCTACCCACGCCGGCCACAACCTCATGGCCCGCCTCCGTGAGCAGCCGGATCAGGCCCTCCCGCAGCAGAACGTGGTCCTCTGCCAGCACAATCTGCACGTCCGAGGAGCCTAGTCTCCTCAGGTGGCCCGGCCGGCAGGGCCTCGACCCAAACTCGGCTCAGGCGAACGGCACCGCGATCACCACGGTGGTGCCGGCACCCGCCTCGCTGGCCACAGTCAGGCTTCCGTCCACTCCCGCTGCCCGGTCGGCCAGTCCGGCGAGCCCATGACCGGGAAGAATCATCGCCCCACCGGCACCGTTGTCGCGGACCGAAGCGATCAGGAGCCCACCTTCCAACGCGAGACCGATCGCTAGACGGGCGGCGCCGGAGTGCTTTGCAGCGTTGGCGACGGCCTCGCTGACAGCGAAGTAGACGGCTCGTTCGACCGGTTCGCCGAACCGGACAGTCTCCGCAAACTCGCTGCTCAAGGTCGCAGGGATGGACGATGCCGCTGCCACCGCGGTCAACGCCGGCACCAGTCCGCGATCGGCCAAGACGGGCGGGGCGAGCCCGCGAACCAGGCCCCTCAGATCGGCCAAGGCGGCTTCGGTCTGACGCCGCGCGCCAGCGACGATGGAGGCGGCAGTGGCCGGATCGCCATCGTCCAAGCGGCGTCCGGCCGCCGCCAGGTCCAGGCCGACGCGGACCAGACGCTGTTGGGGGCCGTCGTGGAGGTCGCGCTCAAGCCGGCGCAGCGACTGGGACTCGGCGTTGGCGGCCCGGGAACGGGACTCGGCGAGCCGGGCAAGACGCCGGGAATGGTAGCGCGGGGAACCCGTGGCGGTATAAAGAGTGACCAGTGCCTGGCAATTCGCCAAAGCTGCGGTCAAAGCAGGTAGGACGAGCACACAGAACACACCGATGACCAGGTCCCAGACGAATGCAGGCAGGCGAACCCAATGCGAACCGCCGAGGGAGGGGTTGCCGACAATCGCCTGGCCGAACAGGTCCACCACGCTCTGGTTCACGCCCATAACACCCCGCCACAGCCACTCGGTGGTGCCGAGCACCGCGTGCAGCCACGCGCAAATCGTCAACGCGAAGGACACGGCCGTCAGCGGACCCATGATCGCCAGATACCCGGCCTCGCGCCAACGGTCTGGATTGGCGATCTGCGCCAGGAGCCGGCGCCAGACCGATGCGGACACTTGGGCCCGGTCGAACGGCAGCGGGGTCAGGTAGGTGCGGCGCATCCGCAGCAAGCCGATGTTTGCCCTGGTCATGCCATGCGCGGCCAACAAAGTCAAGGCCAGTAGAGGCACGCCCACCCAAATGATCGATGTCGCGGCTCCCACGCCAAGCCCGACAACCACGGCGATGCCACCCACCAATCCCAGCGGGAACGAGGCCAACAGGTAGCCCGAATCCCGGAACAGCTGGCGCGTGGTAACCCGCCACCAGGCGGGATTGGACGGCTCGGGGTGGAAAGCCGGGTGGCCGGGCGCCTGCCCTCCTGCCGAGTGCGACAGCGCCGAGGGTTGACGGGCGTAACCCGGCGGGGCCGGCTGGGGCAGGCTATCGGGGCGTGGTGGCGCACCGGGCCGGGCAGCGGGGTGGGATGGACAGTCGGGGCCCGGAGCGGGCGACAGGCTGGGGTCGGGTTGTGCAGCGCCAGTCGTTGCAGCGCCAGTGTTCGGTTCCATAACGTCCATCTCACCCGCCCGGCGCGCCTCGGCCTAGCCTGCTACCCACCGAACCGAGGGTAGGGCCTCCCCCCTCCTGCACTATTCGCCGGTGCGGCACTATTCGGGCGCCGGGACAAGCTGGATCGGATCGCCCAAGAAGGTGGGCTTCTTGTCGAAGAGCACGTAGAAGACATCCTTGACGGACGCGAGCACCTCGCGGGCGTCGCGGGACCGCTGGCCCGAACGGCTGGGCAGGGCGGCGGGAACGCCATCGGCGGCGAGCCCCAACTTCCGGGCATCGAACAACGCTCGGTACAGGTGGTACCGCTGCGTCACCACCAGCACACGGTCTGCGCCGAACACGTCCCGCAACCGGTACATCGACTCATAGGTGGAGAATCCGGCGTGGTCGCGGATGATCGCGCCTGGCGGAACACCCTTGGCTATGGCGTAGCGTTCCATGGCGCCTACCTCGTCGTAGTCCAAGCGCGAGTTGTCGCCCGTGACCAAGACAACATCCGACGCGCCGGCCCGGTACAACTCGGCCGCGGTGTCGAGGCGCGCCGCCAGGATCGGGCTGGGCGTCCCATCGGGTGCCAGGCCGGCGCCGAGTACGGCGATACAGTCATAACCGCCCTGCGCTGCCTGGCCGATGTCGATGATGTGACGGCGGGCCGTGGCCTCCACCCAGGCGTTCAACCCCAGCGTGGCGGCCAATACGGTCGCGGCGAGGCCCACCGCAACCATTGAGCCGATCCGGGCGACACGCAGCCAGATGGGCCGCCGGCTGGGCCCGCTGGGCCGGTTGGGTCGATCGGGCTCGCTGGGCTGGCGCGATGCTTCTAGATGGGCCACCGTTCGACGCTATCAAGCCGGCCAGAGGGACGGAATCGCTGAACCGCGACACCCACATTTGCGAACCGCTGGGCGAGTCCCTGGCGTTCGTTCGTGCTCGGGGCTAGCGTGGACAGAGCCGTGACGCCCCCACAGCGATCTTGATCCCAACTCGATTGGACTTCTTCCCCATGATCGTGAACCGTCCTGCTGCGCCTCGTCATGCCAGCCGCGCTTCGCGCGCACCTGCACTCGCAATGCCGGTCTTGTTCGCCGCTGCCTTCGCCGCAACAGCTTTGACTCTGGAGGCCGCGGTCCCAACGGCGCCAACGGCCGCTCCCCGGGAAGCCCAAGTTGCCGCGCTGGAACAGATTCAAGTGGACGATGACGGCCTGTCCGCCAGTACGTCTCTGCCTCCCGAA
>JAISCU010000330.1 GCA_031265345.1 Bifidobacteriaceae bacterium | reverse complement strand
CGCTGACCAGGGAACCGGGTTCCGCCGGGTCCGGAGGATCCAGGGGTTCCGGAGCGTCCTTCACGGCACGGCGCGCGGTGGCAGGAGACTCCTTCTTCCGCGCCTTCCCCTTGCCCGGTCCTCCACCCGATCCGTCGAGCGCGTCTCGCAGGGCGTTGGCCAGCAGCGCCAGCGCGCCGATGGTGACCGTTAGAGTGAGGCCCGGCCACATCACCAGGTGCTCGGCCCGGAAAATATTCTGGAAGCCCTCGTTCAGCATCGATCCCCAACTTGGAGTGCTCAGATCGCCCAAGCCAAGGAACTCCAAGCCCGATTGGATCATCAAGGCGATGGCCATCACCATCGCGGCCTGAATGATTATCGGTGCCCTCACGACTCGCAGAACGTGACGGCTGATGATCCGGACGTCGCTCACCCCGGACACGCGGGCGGCGTCCACGTACAGCTCGTTGCGAACCGATGCGACCCCGGCGCGGACCAGATTGAAGAAAGACGGGGCCAGAAGGACGCCGAACACGGCCATCGCGGCCCACATTGATGGGCTCACCGATGCCCGGAAAGCCAACAAGACGACGATCCCGGGCAGCGCCATCAGCAGACTCGAGATCCAGAGACCAACCGTGTCAAACCACCCGCCATAGAATCCGGCCATCATGCCGAAAGGAATGCCGACGACGGCCGCGATTCCGACTGACAACAACGCCCCTGTCAGCGAGGCTCGTGCACCGAACACCAACCGCGCGAAAACGTCGCGGCCGGCGCCGTCAGTGCCGAGCACATGGTCGGCAGAGCCGGGTTTGAGGACCTCGTGGAGATCACCATAATTCGGACCCTGGGGCGCGACCAGCGGAGCGATGATCGCCATCACGATGATCGTGAGCAGAATCAGCACCGATGCCGCCCCGGCCGGATTGCTCAAGGTCCGCCTTAGCAGACCGCCTCCAGGAGCGCTGGGCGAGGACAATTCGACGAGTTCAGGATCGCTCATGTCAACCGCGCTTTCGGGTTGAGGAACCCGATACCCAAATCGATCAGCAAATTGACCACCACCACAATAATCGTTGTGACGACCACGACACCGAGCACAAATGGCACATCGCCTTGACTGGTGGATTGCACAATCATCTGCCCTATTCCGGGCAATGCGAAAATCCGTTCGACGAACACGGCGCCGCCGATAAGTCCGACGAATTGAAGCCCCAGCACGGTCAGCCCTGAGACGCCCGCGCTGCGCAGCACATGTTTGAAGATCACTGAACGTCTCGGCAGGCCCCGCGAGCGCAGCGTCCTCACCCAATCTTGACGCAGCACATCGATCACGGCGCTACGGATTTGCTGGGCCGCCGCCGCCACCGCGCCCAGCGAGAGCGACAGCACCGGCAGAGTCAACGATTCAGCCCAACCTGACAGCGATACTCCGAACGGCACGTACCCAGTTGCGGGGAACCAGCCCAGACGGACCGCCAGTGCCGTCACCAACACTAGGGCGAGCCAAAATCCCGGCAGGGCGAATCCGACAATCGCGACGATCTGGACCAGCTTGTCCAGCCAGCCGCGGAAGATGGCGGAAGTCAAGCCCAGGATGATTGACACCACGGCAGCGATGATCGTGGTCAGACCGACCAGGCTCAGCGTCACCGGGAGCCGGGTCGTCAAGGCTTGGAAGACTGGTTCGCTGGTGTACCAGGACGCGCCCAGATCGCCTTGAAGCGCGTGACCGAGCCAATTGATGTACTGCTCGAAGAACGGCTTGTCGAGCCCGAGTTCGGCCGTCTTGGCAGCGATCTGTTCCTGGGTCGCCATCCGCCCGAGAAGCTGACGGGCCACACCATCCGAGGACAGATGCATCAGGGCGAAGGCGAGCGACGGGATCAGGAACAGGAGTCCCGCTCCCGCAACTGCGCGCTTGGCGATGAACTTCAACATGATCAGGCTGATCGCGTCACGAGGGGGAGTTCGGCCGGAACTCCCCCTCGTTCGATGCGACGATTATGACACTGGCGAGTAGTTGTAGATGGACGGGATGTTCTGCTCGAGTTGCAGTTCGACCTGGACCACGTCCTCGTTGACCGCGTAGTTCTCCTCGGCCCAGAACCAGGGCTCGAACCACGCGTTTTCCACCATGAAACGGTTGATGGCCTGATACGAGGCCGTCCGCTCCGAATCGCTTTGGCCCGGAATCGCGTCAATGTAACCTTGGAGCTCGGGGGCCGAATCCTTCAACGGGTTCCAGGGAGAGCTCGATGTGATGTAGTTCTGGACGACTGACCAATCCGTCGGCACGGCACCCAGCACCATGTATCCAACTGCCCATTTTCCTTGCATGAGTTCGTCGAGATAGGAGGTGATCGGAACCTCGGTGTACTCCACCGTGATGCCGATCTCGGCGAACTGCTGGGACATGCCGGTCGTCACCGCCGGGATCATCAACCCGGTGACCGAAGGCATTGGCAATGTGAAGCCGGTGACCCCGGCCTGGGCCATCAAGCTCTTGGCCTTGTCCAGGTCGTAGCTGTAGTAGTCGGTCAGCTCGGGCAGATAGGCCGGTGAGGCCTCGGAAAACACTTGAGTGTCAAGGGCTCCGTCATCAATGCCCAGGACAGCGCTGCCCAGGGCTGCTCGATCGATCGCGCAGGCCATCGCCTGGCGGACCCTGACGTCGGCCAGTTCAGGAACCAGCGCGCCAGAGCGGTCGAACATGATCAGGCCCCACCACGAGACATGGTATTCGGGGTGCAGCACGGCCATGCCATCCGCCTGAACCGACGCCACGTTATCGGCTGCCGACAAGTTGCCCGCATCGACTTGCCCGCTCTTGAGCGCATTGACCAAGGCCGTCTCATCGGCGAAGATCTTGAACACCACTTGGCCGTATTTCTGGAGGTCCTTGGCCCAATAGTCGTCGCGGGCGGTCAGAGTGTAGGTGGACCCCTGAACGGTGGCCGACTCGTCCATGACGTAGGGGCCGGACCCGACCGGCACCGTCTCGAGCTTGGAGTCGCCCAGCGCGGCGGGACTGGCCATGCGGCCAGCGGCATCGGACAAGTTGTAGACGATATCGGGAATAGCCTCGGCGAACGTCACCGTGACGTGGGTATCGTCGGTGGCTTCCGCAGACTCGAAGCCCGCGAGTTGCACCGCCAGCGGGCCGTTGGCCTGGGCGAAGTGCTCAAAATTCGCCTTCACGGCTTCGGCGTTGAAAGGCGCGCCATCGGAGAATGTGACGTCGTCGCGCAACGTCAGCGACAAGGTCTTGTTGTCGTCGCTCAGTTCCCAGGCCGTCGCCAACATCGGAACATACTCACCGCCTGGCTCGCGGCGCAGCAGCGAATCGTAGGCGGCTTGCGCGTACGGTTTGTAGTTCGCGTCGCCGACCTGGGCCGGGTCCCATGACTGCGGGACAACGGTGCTGCCGAGCGTTAGCACGGCGGCTTCCGCCGCTTCGCCCGTTTGGCCTGTGGAAGGCTTGGTTGATGGCGAATCATTGTTGGAGCACGCGCCCATGCCCAAGACGGCGACAGCCAGTGCCGCCGAAGTGGCGATGAGCCTCAAATTGCGTTTGCGCATATTCGTCCTTACCTCGTCGTAGTGGGGCAGCTCAACGGGAGCCGCCTCGAACTTTACCAGCGTAGCGCCAATAGTGCACGTTCAGCCAGTATTGAATAGCGAGTCATATTGCCGGTCAAGCGCACCATCGACGCTCGTTCGCACCGTTGGGGTGGTAGATTCTCACCAACGAAAGGATACCCATGAAACCCTCCGGCCCCAGTTTCGACGACCTGATCGCTCGCCTCGACCTGACCCGCAAAGTGCTCGTGTTGACCGGCAGGGACTTCTGGAGCACCTGGCCGCTGCCCGAGATCGGGCTGCGTTCGATGGTCATGTCAGACGGTCCCTCCGGCGTGCGCGGCCCGGTCTGGGATGAGCGCTCGCCGTCGCTCAACCTGCCCTCGGCGTCCGCCCTGGCCTCGGCCTGGGACCCAGACTTGGCTCGCGCCTACGGGGCTGTCGCGGCTGCCGAGGCACGCCGCAAAGGCGTGGATGTGGTGCTTGGTCCGACCATCAACCTTCATCGCTCGCCCCTGGGCGGCCGACATTTCGAGGCCTTCAGCGAGGATCCGGTCCTCACTGCGCAGCTCGCCGCCGCGTACATCACGGGCCTCCAGACCAACGGGGTCGGCGCCACACCCAAGCACTATGTCGCCAACGATTCCGAGACCGAGCGTTTCACTCTCGATGCCGAGGTCAGCGCCCGGGCGTTGCGCGAACTGTACCTCTTGCCGTTCGAGGAGGCAGTGGTCGACGCTGACGCCTGGCTCGTGATGAGTGCCTACAACGCGATCAACGGCGCCACCGCGACCGAGAACGCCTTGCTCGCGGTGCCGCTGAACGAAGAATGGGAGTTCGACGGGGTGGTCGTGAGCGACTGGGGCGCGGTGCGCTCGATCAACGCCGCCCGTCACGAGCAAGACTTGGCCATGCCTGGGCCAGACGGTCCTTGGGGAAGCGCGCTCGTGGAGGCCGTCGAATCGGGCGATGTCCCGCGGCAGGCTGTCGACCGCAAGGTCCGTCGATTGCTCCAGCTAGCCGCCAGGGTCGGCGCTTTGGAAGGATTCGAGCCGCCGCCCGCGCCACAACATGTCGATGGTCCCTCGTTCGCCCGGCGAGCAGCCGCCGAGGGCACCGTCCTCCTCGCCAACGACGGCATCCTGCCAGTGACCACGAAGCCGAAGATGATCGCCGTGATCGGTCACAATGCTCTCGTGGCGCGGTCTCAGGGCGGAGGCAGCGCGACCGTGGTGCCCGAAAGGGTCGTCTCCCCCCTCGAAGGCATCCAAGAAGCGTTTCCCGATGCCGCGATCCGTTTCGCCCTCGGCGCGGTGGTTCAGTCCGGCGTCAGCGCCCTGCCCCTGGGGCAACTTCGCAATCCTTCCACCGGGGGTGCCGGCGCACGGGTCCGTTTCCTCGACGCGACCGGTGAGGTGATTTTCGAGGAAGACCGTTTCGCCAGTTCGTTGACCTGGTTGGGCTCCGACGTTCCGCTCGAGTCCAGTCAGATCGTGGAGCTCACGACTGACTGGACACCGAGCGAGACCAGAACCGTGCGATTGGGTTTCTCGGGGGTCGGCCACGGAATCATAAGGGTCAGAGGTGCCGTCTTGCTCGACTGCGTCACGGTCCCTGTCGGCACCGATCTGGGAGCGGCCATCCTCACGCCGCCGAGCCAGTCGGCGCACATCGACGTCGAGGCCGGTGTACCGCTTCGCGTCACGTTCGAGTTAGAACGCGCGACGGCTGGCGGCGCTTTGGCGGGAGCCCTCAGCCTCACTCTGGGCTTGGAAACGGAGGACTCGAACCCCGACGAGTTGATCGAGCAAGCCGAGGCGGCTGCCCGTGAAGCGGACCTGGTGGTGTTGGTTGTCGGCACCAATGCGCAGGTCGAGTCGGAGGGCCATGACCGCACCGACCTGCGTCTGCCCGGCCATCAAGACCGATTGGCCCAGGCAGTCCTGAGCGCCAATCGGCGCACCGTGGTGGTCGTCAACGCTGGCGCGCCGGTCGAGCTGCCTTGGGCATCGCGGGCCGCGGCGTTGAT
>JAISCU010000226.1 GCA_031265345.1 Bifidobacteriaceae bacterium | reverse complement strand
GAGGACTCGATGCTGGTCCTCGGGCCGCCCCGGTCCGGCAAAGGCCTCCACATAGTCGTCAACGCGATCCTGGACGCGCCCGGCCCGGTCGTCGCCACCTCGACGCGCCCCGACAACCTGACCGCCACCCTCCAGGCCAGGCGGGAGGCCGGCCCGGTGGCGGTGTTCGACCCGCAGCGGCTGGCCGAGGGGCTGCCCGCCGGGCTGCGCTGGTCGCCGGTCCGCGGCTGCGAACAGCCCCAGACCGCCATGGTCCGCGCCGCCGGCCTGGCCGCAGGCACCGGGATCGGCGGGAAAGGCGTCGAGGACGGCGGGTTCTGGGAGGGCAAGACCCGCACCGCGCTGCAATCGCTGCTGCACGCCGCCGCCCTCGACGGGCGCTCGGCCCGCGACCTGTTCGCCTGGACGCTGGATCCCCAGGCCGCGGTCGACGCGGTGACGGTCCTGCGGACCAGCGCCGGCGCGGCCGAGGGGTGGGCGGACAGCCTGGACGCCGCGATCAACTCCGACCCGCGCACCCGCGACTCGATCTGGCAGGGCGTGTCCCTGTCGCTGGGTTCCCTCGCCGACCCGCGCGTCCTCGACGCGGTCACGCCCCGCGACGGCGAGGGCTTCGACCCGGAGGCGTTCCTGCGGGACAGCGGCACGCTGTACCTGTTGGCGACCGGCGCCGGCGCGGGCGCGTCGGCGGCGCTGGTGTCCGCGCTCGTCGAGGACCTGACGGAGACCGCCCGCCGGATCGCGGCCCGCTCCCCGGGCGCGCGGCTGGACCCGCCGCTGCTGCTGGCGCTGGACGAGATCGGGAACCTCGCCCCCCTGCCGTCCCTGCCGACGCTGATGGCGGACGGCGGCGGCAACGGGATCACCACCATGCCGGTCCTCCAATCGTTGGCGCAGGCCAGGGCGAAGTGGGGCGAGCACGCCGCCGCCGCGATCTGGGACGCCGCCATCGTCAAGGTCATCCTGGGCGGCGCGTCCGCGACGTCCGACCTGCGGGACATCTCGACCCTGATCGGCGAACGCGAGGAGACCGCCCGCTCCGACACCACCGGGGAGACCGGCCGCCGCTCGGTCCAGACGTCGACCCGCCGCGTCCCGGTCCTGCCCCCGGAGGCCGTCAGGACGATGCCGTTCGGCACGGCCGTGACGATGCTCCGCTCCGCGCCGCCCATCATCACCCGGCTGCGGCCCTGGACCGGCCGGCCCGACGCCGACCGGCTCCGCGCCGACCGGGCCGCCCTCGAGCGGCGCCTCCAAACGGCGGGCCGCCCGCCGGCGCCATGACGCGCCCCCGATGGACGTGGGACCGCGCCGGCCGGTCCGGCGGAGGGCCGCGCGGCGCCCTCCGGGTCGGCGCGGCGCACCTGCACGTCGGCAGACCGGTCCCGACCGGAGGGCCGGCCCCGACTTCACAGGAGGACGCGATGGACGATCAGCCCGGCCGCCAGGTTGGCGACGGCAAACACAGGCGCAGGTACGACGTGGTGGTGACGCTCAGAGTCGACGCGGCCGCCGAGGGCGACGCCCGCGGGGCGGTCGACGCGGCGCTGGCCGCCGCCGACGCCGGGGCGGGGATCGGGTCGTGGGACGTGGCCGAGGTCCGGGACGTCCGAGAGCGCGGCCATGACACCGCGGACTGGACGGACTTCATCGGCACGCCGGTGTTGGAGGTGCTGGCGCAGACGTTCCCGCCGGCCCCGGACGAGGCGGCCTACTGGTTCCCGGACGGCAGGTTCGACCGCGCCGCCTACCAGGAGGCGCTCCAGTCTTGGACCGGGGCGTGCTTCGACCTGGCGGTCCAGGCTCCCCGGCTGCCGGAACTGTTGGCGCAGGACAAGATCCTGCGGGCGCGGATCGGCAAGATCCGGTCGCTCGCGGACCGGGTCGGGCTGTTGGCCACCGCCGAGGACTTCCCCCGCTGGTCGGCGCCGGAAGCGCGCGGCCTGTGACCGGCCCGGCCCCGCACGGCGGCGCGCGGCTGGTCCTCGCCGCGGAGCCGATGGTGGCCCTCCGCGTCGGGGACGCGTTGGACGTGCTCGCCACCCTGCCCGAGGGCTCGGCGGACGCGGTGATCACCGACCCTCCCTACGCGGTGGGCATGGACCGGTGGGACACGCCCGCCTGGTTCGCTGGCGCCGCGGAACGGCACGGCCTGGTCCTGGACGGCGCGGGAGGGCGGATGGCGCCGTTCCGCGCCTGGACCGAGGCGTGGGCGGGCGAGTGCCGGCGCGTGCTGCGGCCCGGCGGGTGGCTGGTGTGCTTCGGCGGGGCGCGTACCTGGCACCACGCGGCGCTGGGGATCGAACAGGCCGGGCTCGAGATCCGCGACCAGATCGCCTGGCTGTACACGTCTGGGGTGCCGAAGAGCCTGGACATGTCCAACGCCGTAGACCAACACCTGGGCCGCGCCCGGGCGGACCGGCGCGTCGGCAAGCCGGCCGCCGGAGTGCTCGGCAGCAGGAAAGTGTCGGAACGGGGAAGGCCCGTCACACCAGAGGCCGGACGGTGGGACGGGTGGGGGACGGCCCTGGCGCCCGCGTTCGAGCCGGTCATCGTCGCCCGGAACCCGACCCGGTCGACGGTCGCCGCGAACCTGCTCGCCCACGGGGTCGGCGCGATCAACATCGACGCGGGACGCGGCCCGGACGGGCGGTGGCCGAAGAACGCCGCCCTGGACGACCGGGCGGCCGCGATATTGGACCGGCACTGCGCCGCCCGGCCCGGCGACCGGTCGGGCATGTTCCCAGTGTTCCCCGCTTTCCGGCACCATCCGAAAGCGCCCGCGTCGGAACGGCCCGTCGTGGACGGCGTGTTCCACCAGACCGTCAAACCGCTGGGGTTGATGCGGTGGCTGTGCCGGCTGTTCTGCCCGCCCGGCGGGACCGTGCTGGACCCGTTCGCGGGCACCGGCACGACCCTCCTGGCCGCCCGCCAGTCCGGGATGGCCGCCGTCGGGATCGAAATCGACCCCGCCCACATACCGCTGATCCAGGCCAGGCTCGCCCACGCGGACGCGTCGCCCGAGCCAATGATCTGAACGCCCACACCCGCCGCGACCCGAGGAGACACCACCATGGCGCAGCCCGCCCGCCGACCGAACCCGCAGATCGGCCCCGGACCCGTCCCGCCGCCGAGGGTCCCCGAGCCGTGGGCCGGCGAGGATGCCGCCGAGGCGGACGCCCGCGTCGCCCGCTTCTCGAGGGACCGGATGGGCGTCGACCCGGTCGCGCACGGCCGCGAGCTGTTCCGCCAGGACGCCGACGCGTTGGAGGAGATCCTCGACCGCGGGCCGGCCCCGGCGCGCCCGGCCGGCCAGCACCTCTACCTGGCCGCCGCGCTCGGCGACGACGAGTCGTTCCGCGAATATGCGTTCAACCGGGTCACGGCCGCATCGCCGCGCGAGGCGCGCGCGCTGCGGGCCGCCTGGGGCGCGCTCGCGCGCGGCGGCCGGGCCGACCTGACGCGGCTCGCGTCCGCGCAGGCCCCGGACCCACGCCACGCCGGGACCGTGAACCTCCGTCTGTCCCAACTGGCGCTGGTCGCCCAGGTCGCGGGCGCCGGGCGCCGGGCCGCGCCGATGAGCGTGGTCGCCTCCGCGCTGTTGCTGGCCGGCGACACCCGGTTGGCGGGCGAATGGGCGGACGCCGCCCTGACCGACCAGCCCGGCCACCCGCCGTCCGGGGCGGTCCGCCGCGCCATAGACCGCCACATCGCGGCCACGCCCGTGGAGGGCCGCGAACCGGGGCCGCGCCCGCGCCGCGCGCGGCCCGCGGGACCTCCGCCCGCCCCGCTCGCGCCGGGCGCGCCGGGACCGGGCAAGGGACGCCGAGGCGAGGGAGTCGGCCGATGACCGCCTCTATTCGAACCGACGGCCCGCTGCCGGAACCGCTGACCGAGCTGGAGGTCGCCGCCGCGGCGGCGCTGGCAGCGGGCGACCTGTACCCAGACGGCCTCGGGCCGGCGGAGGCGCCGGACGCGTTGGATCTGGACGCGTTGGACGCCGACGCGTTGGGAGACACGCTGACGGCCCTGGACTCGTGGGTCGAGGGATTCCGGGCCGTATGGTCGCTGCCGGTCGCCGTGGTCCCGCCATATTGGCACCGCCACGACTCGCTGGTCTGGCTGCTGGCGTCGCTGTGGCAGCACCGTATGGCGGCGTTCGACCCGGACCAGCACGCCTCCGCGCCGTTCGGGTTCTGGCGCGACTTCGAGGAATGGAAACACCGCATGCGCGAACAGGTCGCGGCCACCGGCACCCGCGCCGACCAGGACCGCCCCGACCGGGCGGTCCTGTGGCCAGGCCAGCCGCCGTCCGCCGCCGGCGAGCAGATGCCGCCCGTCGACCTGTCCGACCGGCGCCGCGACTTCCACGCAGTCCTGGCCTGGCGGGTCGCCCGCCGCCGCGCCGTGGACGGCGCCCGGCTCGAAGCGTTGGCCTCCCGGCTCGAAGAACACCAGGCCCCGGACGCCGGAGGCCCAGACCCGGCGCTCGGGCACGGCGGTTGAGCGCCGGCACGGGGCGACGAGACGGCCGGCCCGGCGCACTCCGCGAGGAGGCTCCGGGCCGGCCGTCTCACGCAAGGCGGCGCGGACGCCGGGGTCAGATCGAGCGGCCCGGCGGCCGCGTCCCGGCGGCCCCGAAGACCGGCGGCGCCCCCTGGGGTCCCGCCATCCGACCGGCGGGCCCGCGCCGCGCGGAGGCGGGGCCGGTCCGGCCGGCGTCTCCGCGCGTCCCCGCCGCGCCGGCGGGCAAGGCGACGCCGGCGCGGGCGCGCTCGTCGGGGAACGCCGGGTCGCCGGGCGCCGGGGTGAGCCACGCGGACAATCGGGCGCCGTCCGGCGGTGCGGGGCCGCCGCGCTGGTCTTGGAGCCTGCCGTCGGAGGAACCCGGATCGCGGGCTATCCTCGTCCACTGTCGCAACGGGCTGAGGCGGTCGGCGTCGGTCATTGTTTCCCTCTCCTTCGGATTGGCGGGCGCCGGGCGGCGCCCGCCGACCAGGTGCGTCCTGCTCGCCTCGCCCAAACCCGGCGTGGCCGGCCGCGCGGGCGGCGCGGCCCGGCCGGGCAGGGCCACTTCCTGGACCGAGAACACCACGCCGGGAAGGTCCTCGCGGGCGCGTTGCAGCCAGATGTAGACCGACCTCGGGTCGTCCAGATCGGGAGGGTCGAGCACGGGCGCGCCCGCGCCGAGCCGGGCGGCGGCCACTTCCAGAACCCTGGTCGCCAGGCGGCGCTCGAGGCCGACCGGGTCGAGTCCGGCCAGGATCTCCGACGCGGCCGGATCGTCGTCCGAGGAACGGACCAACCCGACCGTCAAGGCATGGTGGACGCCGGGACCCTCGTCGCGTATCGTCACCTCGCCGGACACCAGCGCCGGGCCGGGACTTGCGGCCTCGAACGCGTCGAGCCATCCCAAGATGTCCTCGATGGACTGCCATTGGGACGGCTCAGGCTGGGATTCGACGAAACGCTTGGCCTTCCCGGATCCCGGTTGGCGGGCGATCCGCTCCCGCAGGCGCATCACGGTGCGGTAGGCCAACTCGTTGTCGTCGTCTCCGGCCATTACCTCCGGGACGGCGCCGTGCGACCCGTTCCAGATGATCGCCGACAGGTACATCGTCGTGTCCGGCTCATGGTCGATGTCAGCCACATTTTCCCCTTCCGTCTGGTTGGCGGGCGCCGGGCGGCGCCCGCCGACCAGGTGCGGGCGGCCCGCCTCGGCCGCCGACGGGGCCGGCGCGCGCACCTTGCCGGGGACGAGCGGTCCCGAACCGGAGGGCCGCGCGACCAGGAGGGAGAGGCCGTTGTCCGCCATCCACATCCAGGACTCGCTGCGCGGGTTCATCGTGTCCACGCCTCGTCTGACCGTCACCGAGAACGGCGACGTCCGGCTCTGGGCGCGGATCGGCCAAGAGCACCACGTCCGCCAAGAAGACGGCGGCTTCGCGAAGGGCGAGACGTCGTTCCACGACCTCGCGATCTACCGCAAGACCGCCGAGCGGGCGCTGGAACGGCTCAAGAAAGGAGACCGGTTCGTCGCCCAGGGCTACCTGCGCACCTACGACGCCGAAGGCCCGGACGGCACAGTCGAACGACGCGAGGAGTTCGTCGCCACCGCCATCGGCCACGACCTGGCCCGTACCCGCTACACCGTCAACCGCGCCCGCCACCAAACCACGGCACCCGAGCAGGCGGTCGGCCTGCCCGAACCCGCCAAGGCCGCCGAACCCGGCGGCATCGGCCGGTGAAAGGGCCGGCATCATGGCGCGCCGCTACCGACGCAAGACCGACCGTGTGCCACAAGAGGAGCGCCGCCTGACGGTGCGTACCGTCGCCAACGATCCGGTGGACATGGAACGGCTGGTCGACATGTTCCTGATGCACGCTTTCGGCGCGGCCGCGCGCTGCGGGGAGGACTCGGGCGAGGTCGAGTTCTTGCGCCGCCACTTGCCGGGCCAATCCGGTGCGCCGGACCTGCTGCGGGCGGAGCTTCGGTAAGATTGGGACTGGTCGGGTGATTCCCAAAACGAGCGCCGCGCTGTCTTGGCCGCGCGGTATAGCCGGAGGTCTCAGAGCCTCCGGACCATATGACGCGATCCTGACCAACCAGTTCCTTATGTGCTCAGGAAAGGCGGTCGCGTCATGACCATCACCGCACCAGAGGTCCCCGCGTCGGGCTCGAAGACCACGGCCACGGCCAGAGCCGTCACCTATCTGCGTGTCTCCACCAAGGAGCAGGCTGAGAAGGGCGGCCAGGACGAGGGCTATTCGATCCCGGCGCAGCGGGCCGCCAACTACAAGAAGGCAGAGCAGATCGACGCGGTGATCGTCCAGGAGTTCGTGGACGCCGGAGAGTCTGCGCGCAAGGCCGACCGCCCGGCATTGCTCCGGATGCTGGCCTACGTCAAGGACCACCAGGTGTCGTATTGCATCGTCCACAAGGTCGACCGGCTGGCCCGGAACCGGGCCGATGACGTGTCTATCCATCTGGCGTTGCAGGAGGCCGGAGTCACACTGGTGTCGGCCAGCGAGAACATCGACGAGACCCCGTCAGGGATGCTCCTCCACGGGATCATGTCGACCATCGCGGAGTTCTACTCCCGCAACCTCGCGACCGAGTCGATCAAGGGCATGACCCAGAAGGCGTTGTCGGGCGGCACGCCGACCAAGGCGCCTATCGGCTACCTGAACGTCGGGGTGCGCGACGAGCAAGGCCGGGAAGTCCGCACCGTCGAGGTGGACCCGGAGCGCGGGCCGCTGATCGCTTGGGCGTTCAAGGCGTACGCGACCGGGGACTGGACCGAGTCGCAGCTTCGGCGGGAGTTGACGAGCCGGGGTTTGGCGACGGTGCCGACCCCGAAACGCCCGTCGAAGCCGGTCTCCAAAACCCAGGTCCACCGGATCTTGACGAACCCGTATTACAAGGGTTCGGTCGTGTTCAAAGACGCCACCTACCGAGGGGTCCACGACCCGCTGGTCCCGCCCGAGGTCTTCCACCAGGCGCAGTTGGTGCTCCAGGCGCATTCGACCGCCGCCGACCGCACCCACGTCCACGACCACTACCTGAAGGGGACCGTCTTCTGCGGTGGCTGCGGGTCGCGGCTCATCATCACCAAGGCGAAAAACTCGAAAGGCCGCGTCTATCCGTACTTCGTGTGCGCCGGGCGGCACGAGAAGCGCACCGACTGCAAGCTGCAGGCCATACCCATCGACACGGTCGAGCGGCTGGTCGAGGACCACTACGCCAACCTGGTCATCCCCGCTGACCGGCGCGGCGCGCTGCGCGGCGCGATCAACGCCCGCTACGACCAGGCGACGGCCTCGGCCCGCCCGGAGCTAGAGGCCCGGCTCGGGCAGGCGGCGAAGATTCGGACCGAACAGGACCGTTTGTTGGACGCGCACCTGGCCGGCGCGGTCACACTCGACATGCTGAAACGCAAACAGGGAGAACTCCAGGACCGGCTCGAAGCCGTCGAGGACCACGTCAAGGTCCTGTCCGAGGACTATGCCGCCAACCGGCGGTTCGTGGACGACTCGCTCGCGCTGGTGGCCGACTGCCAGGCGTTGTACCTGCGGTCGAACGCCTCCACCCGCAGGATCGCCAACCAAGTGTTCTTCAAACGGATCTACGTAGACGAGCATGTGACCGGCAGACCGCCCAAGCCCTGCCGCGAGGTCCGCGTCGTCTTCGAGTTCCCGTATGACAAGTTCTACGACCCGGAGATCGTCCACGAAGCCGAGGAGTGGGCGGTCGCCAACGAAACCGCTGCTCAACAGGCAAAAGCAGACCGTGGTTCAGCTGTCGCATGTTTGAGTTTGACCCGTTTAGGGTGGCTGACGGGACTCGAACCCGCGGCCACCTGGACCACAACCAGGTGCTCTACCAACTGAGCTACAGCCACCATGCCTCGCTCGCCGCGTCGGGGGGACGCGGCGGCAAGGACCCGCAGAATCTTACCTCAACAAGCGCCTGCGAGGTGCCCTCACGCCTCCCACGAGCTTCACGATGCCGAGGAGTCGTCAACCGGGGCGCCATGTCTTCGCGCCGCCCGGCCTGGTCACCACCAAAGATGCCGCCCAAGCCCAGGCTCGATAACCCCGAAGGCCGCTTAGCGCAGGAGGCCGCCCGGCGCCGGAACCCGACAACTCCGAAACCCGCCCACGCAAGAGCCCGCCCTGCGCCGAAACCCGACCCCGCGGCATCGTCCAACGGTCAGACGGAGGAACCCGCGCGCACAGTCGATTCCTGAACGGCCAAAGCCGCCGCCCGCGCCGTGTCGGAATCCGGGCCGGGTTCGGGCACGAACATGCATGCCCGGTAGTAGCGGAGCTCATCGATCGAATCGTAGATGTCGGCGAGAGCCCGGTGCCCGCCCAGCTTCTCGGGGGCGGCGAAATACAACCGGGGGTACCAGCGCCGCGCCAGCTCCTTGATCGAGGACACGTCGATGGTCCGGTAATGCAGATAGCCCCCCAAGGCGGGCATGTCGCGGTCGATGAACCCGCGGTCGGTGCTGACCGAGTTCCCCGCCAGCGGCGCCTTGCCCGCGACCGGCGCATACCGGCGCACATACGACATGACCTCGGACTCGGCCTCGGCCAGGGTCACTCCGGAGTCCAACTGGTCCAACAGGCCCGAGGAAGCGTGCATCTGCCGCACAAAGTCCGTCATCTGGTCGAGCGCCGCCGCCGGGGGCTTTATGACCAGATCCACGCCCTCGCCCAGGGGATTGAGCAAAGAATCCGTCACCACGACGGCGATCTCGATCAACGCGTCTTTGACCAGGTCAAGTCCCGTCATCTCGCAGTCGGCCCAGACGATCGGGTCGCTCACACCATTCTCCGGAACACTCACCGGCTAAGCCTACATCGCCCGCTGGCGTAGGCTGGGGACACCCGGCCCCCGTAGCTCAGTGGATAGAGCATCTGCCTTCTAAGCAGCCGGTCGAAGGTTCGAATCCTTTCGGGGGCGCTTTGACCACTATGCCCGATGCCGCTCACCCAGTCCCCTCCACCCGCCGAGCCGCCGGGGCTCGGGTTTCCGCCAACGCGATGGCAGCCCTCCCCGCGTCGCGGCCAACCGTGCATGGTCAGTCCTGGTTGGCGGCGCCGGGCTCCCGCCAGGGCGATGGCGGGCTGCCGCCCTCGGCAGGGCCCCACCGGGCGTTGTCAAATGTGGTCGGCGGCATCGGCCTTCATCGCCTCCAACGCCGCCCGGTTCTGGTCCAAGAACCGCTGCTCCACGTCACGTTGCGCGGCGATGATCCGGCCGGTGTAGTCCACCTTCTGGCGGCAGTCATAGTCCGCCAGCGCGACCTCGAGCTGCGCCGGATAGGCTCGCAGGAAGCCGGGCTCGTCGTCGAGGAGCGCGCCGTCGGGTCCCATCGCGCGCGCGAACTCGAGCGCGACTACGGGCGTGGCCTGGTTGGCGTAGCCGGAATCCGTGAGGCCGTTGCCCTGCGCGTCGACAGCCACGTGGGGCGCGAGGTCCACACCCGCCTCCAACATGCAGGCGTCCCATTCCCGGTGCGCTGCGACGGTGGCGGGGTCCATCGCGACGTCCATCCTGGCCAGGTCGATCAGCGCCGAGATCACATCATGGTGCCGCTCCGAGAAGTCGGAGCTCGCGGGCACGATCTCCAGAACCCGTGCGTAGGCTTCCCCCGAGCACCCGCCCATGCTCTCCGCGGGCACCCCTTCGCCCTGGGCCGCGCCGCTGAGAGCCATCTGGTAGGCGCGCTGGCCGTCCTCGCTCAGGGAGTTCAAGTGGTCCGAGTTCTTCTGGCTGATCCGCTGGAACTCCGGATCGCGGTCCTGGTCGTCCTGGGTGTAGTAATCGTCAGGGTCGATCCCGTAGCCCCACTTCGCGACCTCGGCGCGGTCCTCGCTCAATTCCGGGATCGTCAAAGTCGAGAGGGCCTGGGCCACCCATCTCTCGCCCTCGCCGGTCATGGAGCCGCCGTAGGGGACTGGGTAGTAGTCGAACCCCGCCTGCTTCATGCACTCCGCGACGATCGCCTCGCGCTCGCCTTGGGCCTCCGCCCTGGCTTGGGCATCCGCCGCGAGGTCCGCCTCCGGTCCGTCGGTGTACTGCCGGTAGGGGCCGAGCGGGGTGTCGTCGGCCAGCGCGACCCACGTCTGCCCCGGCGCGCCCTCGCCGCCCTTCGAGCCTTGCCCCGCCGATGCCGCTGCCCCAGCCCCACCTGACGGGTCGTCTCGCGGCTCCCCGGTGCAGCCCGCCACCAGCAACATCACAATGCCAGCCGCCGCGACCAGAACCTGGATCGCGCCCGGCCCCCGAGACTTGTTCATCTCACGCGCCTTCCCCCGAATACGAATGGACTCCGGCAGCGCCCGCGCCCAGGACGCGAACGCCGCCACGAGTGAGGACACCGTAACTCGCGGGCTCCTCGCCAGTGTCCGGCCCTGGGCCGACCCCGCCAGTTGCCCCGGCATTTTGGAGGCGTCCACCAGTCGCGACTGTTCAGCGCCCAGCAGCCTCCTGCTCACCTCGATGCCAGGAGGCGGTGCTGGGCGCGAACTCTCTGATCCGCGGGAACGCTCCCCGTTCATATCGGGTCATGGCGGATGGCAGCGCGTGGCGCTTCCCTCGCAATTGGTCCAGTGCCTGCCGCGCGATTGGCCCACTCAGCAGCGAGGCCGTGCCGCCCTGACAAGGCATTGCGCCTCCATCCGCGTCCTCCTCGCGAATCTTGTCAGTGGACCGATCCCGTGGCGCGAGATGGGCCGATTACGTGAGGGTCAGCAGTCAGGCGTCCGAATCGGTCGGCGAGGCGGCCCTCTTGGCGCGCCGAGCGGGCTGGGTAGCTGTTCCGCGGCCTCGGGCTCGCCGAGCCCGCTGTTCTGCGTGCGGGAACGCGTCGAGTCCGCTGTTTCCCATGCGGTCGTTCGTCGAGTCCGCTGTTTTGGCTCCGGCCCTTTCGCGTTCTGCCTGGTCAGCGCGTTCCGGGTGGGCGGAGATGCGCGCAAAACCCCGGACTCGAGTCGAGGGGCCATGGAGAACAGCGGACTCGATGAAGTCGGCCGCGCAAAACCCCGGACTCGATTCCGAATCGAGTGCATTTGCGGCCACTCGACGCAAACGAGGGTGCAAAAGCGGGCACTCGGCTCGGCTAGGGCAGCGGCATGGCCGGCCGCCCGGACGCCTGGCCACGCGCCACCTCGAACGATCACCCCCGACTGCGATTGGGCAGGACGTCGTGACAATACGCACGATGCCGCCCGCGCAGGTCCCGGTGACCCGGCACGCCCGCGCCCCGCCTCGGTCTCGGCGAAGAAGGGCATGCGAATCAGCGGTCTCGGCGAGGTTGGACGTGCGGAACAGCTGCCCAGCCTGCTACGCGGCTCCGTGATGGGGGGAGGCCGCCTCGGCTTTCGGAGCGGCAGCGGCGCGGGACGGCCGCGGGACCCGAAATGCAGGCTGACGCCGTTCGTGGTCGCCGGGGTCGTGCCACGAACCTCGTCAGGGCGCAATTCACGCCCGGACCGGCGGCGCGGGACGGCCGCGGGCGCCGAAATGCGGGTCAAACGTGTTCGTGGTCGCCGGGGTCGTGCCACGAACCTCGTCAAGGCGCAATTCGCGTCCGGGCCGACCGCGTGGGGACCCGAAATGCAGGTGAAACGTGTTCGTGGTCGCCGCTTTCGTGCCACGAACCCCGTCAAGGCGCAATTCATGTCCGAGCCGACTGCGAGGGACGGCCGCGGGCGCCGAAATGCGGGTCAAACGCGTTCGTTGTCGCCGCATTCGTGCCACGAACCCCGTCAAGGCGCAATTCACGCCCGAGTCGGTCGACCGGCCTGCTCCGCGGCTTCGTGACGGGGAGGGAGCCGCCAACCCGGACCTGTTGACCAGCGGCCACGCGGTGCTTTCGGCACAGCCAGCCGGCCTGCTCCGATGGGGCAGCCACGCCAGACGGCGCAATGGACGGCCGGGGTGCCGAACGAGCGGCAGGCCGAGGGCGGCGAGCGGCGCTGACTGGACGGCATCGGACAGCGAAGCCCAGGGCTTCCTCCAACCCAGTAAACTAGGGCGAATCAGGCCCCGGATCGTGCCCAGGATGCGACCAGCGGCGTCTGAATTACGAGACAAGCCGAGCGTGGCAGTTTGTCTAAAGCGCCCGGACGTAAGAAGGTATGTATCATGCAAAGCCGGTCCGTCGCCCATTCGTCGCGTGAGCTAGCGCGCCTATTGAGGGAGGAACTGGATGGAATCGAGTTCCCCTTCCCGGCGCCCGCCTCGGCCACGGCCGAATCGAAACGCGCCGCTCTGATAACCGAGCTGGACCAGGAAGTGATCCCCATGCTGGACCGGATCGGCGACCCGGCGCTGATCGCCCTGGCCGGTCCCACCGGCGTCGGCAAGTCCGTCCTGGCCAACACCCTGATCGGCGGTCCCTTCAGCGCCGTCGGCGCGCTCCGCCCGACCACCACCTACCCGCAACTGTTGGCCCATCCCGACACCATCGCGTTGCAGGGCGACCACCCGGTCCGCTCCGTGGCACGCTTGGCGACCTTCTGGGACGCTCCCGCGACCTGGGCCGTGCTGGACTGCGGCGATCCCTTCGCGGCTGGCAACGACCCTCCGACAGCCCAGCCGGATCTCGACGTGTCGGCCTGGCTGGTGGTGACCTCCGCGCTGCGGTACGGCGACGGGACGGTGTGGGACTTGCTGCGCACGCTGGCGGAAAGGCCCCAGCCCGTCGCGCTGGTGGTCAATCGCGTGCCGGAGGGCGCCTGGGAGGCCATCTCGGCCGATATCGAGGATCGGATCGCCAAGGCCGGACTGGACCGAGTCGAACTGTTCGAAGTGGCGGAGGCCGACGGCCAGCCGGAGGTTCTGCCCGAGTCGGCCCTGGCGCCGCTGAGGGAGTGGCTGACCAGTCGTTTTCCCGTCCCGGACCGCCAGCCGGACAGTCCCGACCTGCGGGTCGCGCTGGGCCATCTGGCCACAGCGGCGGCCGACCTGGCCAACGCGCAGGCGGTCCATCGGGCTTCGGTCGATCTTCTGCGGACCGCCACCGAGGCGCAGTTGGCCGGCGCCGCCGAAGCCGCGGGCGAATTCGAGCCCGGGCCGGTGGACCCCCGCCTGACCGAGGCCTGGCTCGACCAGATCGGGCCGGACGGGCCGCTGGCCAGCGTCGACCCGGCCCAGGATTCCAGCCCCGAGCGCCGCGCGCGGATCGGCCAGGCGTTGGCGGCGTTGGGAAGGGCCGTGTCCGATGCCGTCCAGTCGGGTTTCCGCGACATCATGACCGACGCTCGGGCGGCTATGGCGTCGCTTTGGCAAGGCGAGGACGTTCCCGAGGGGACCCGCGCCCTGCTGCAACGCCGCGGCTTGGCCGAGGCGGACTTGGCCGAGGACCTGGCGGGGAGCGCTGGATACGGGCTCTGGGTCGAAGGTTTGGCCGCTCGCCTGCGCAAACGCGACGATCCCGCGACCAGGACGGCGACCGAGGTCCTGACCCGGACCGGCCTGGTGTCGCTGGTCCAGGCCGCCGTGCTGGGCGCGGAGGGTCCCGCTGGGCTGGCTGCCCAACTGTTGGGCGGCCAATACGGCGCGGTGATGGAGGACGCCCGCGAGGCGCTGCGCGAAGCCCGCGCCGGCTCCATCCGCCTGGCCCTGGCGGTGTTCGCTGACACGGTGCGGGAACTCGAGCGGACGGCATCGGGCACCCTGAGCCGGGCGGCTGACCGCCTGGCCTACGCGGCGAAGAAGGTGGACCAATGACGGGCCAACAAGTGGAACGGCTGCGCAAGGCGATCGACCAACTGCGCCAAGCCGCCGAATTGAGCGCCCGGCGGCTGGACGCCGGGCCGTCGGAGATCGCGCTGGCGGCGGCCGAATTGCTGACCGAGCGGCTCGACCGGGGGGTGGACCACACCATCGTGGCCCTGAGCGGCGGCACCGGTTCGGGCAAGTCCTCGTTGTTCAACTCGATTGCCGAGATGAGTTTCTCGGAAGTCGGCGTGGTGCGTCCCACCACTTGCAAGGCGACCGCCTGCGTCTGGGGGAGCGGCGCCGAGGAATTGCTGGAGTGGCTGGGCGTGGAGCGCGGCGCGTGGATCAAACGCGACTCGGTGCTGGAATCGCATATCGGGGAACTGCGCGGCATGATCCTGCTCGACCTGCCGGATTACGATTCGGCCAGCCAAGCCAACCACCTGATCGCCGACCGCGCGCTGCCGCTGGCCGACGTCCTGGTGTGGGTCACCGACCCCCAGAAGTACGCCGACCCGGCCCTGCACGAACGTTTCGTGGCCACCGCCAAGGCGCATCAGGGGCGCGCCGCCATGGTGGTGTTGAACCAGACCGACACGGTCGCCCCGAGCGCCGCCGAACAACTCGGCGAGGCTTTGACCGCTCTCCTGGTAGAAGGTGGTTTGACCGACCCGGTGGTGGCTTTGACCTCGGCTAAGACTGGGGCGGGCGTCGATGCTCTGCGATCGGCCCTGATGGAGCGGACCGCTCATCGCACAATGGCGCTGGCGCGCACGGCGGCTGATCTCGAGGCTGCCGTCCGCGAGTTGGGGGCCGCCGCCGAGGTGACCGGGCCGGGGGGCGGTGTGGCGGCCGACTTGACGGCGCAGCCAGGTTGGCTCGGCCAGGCGGCGGGGGAGGTCGTGGCCGCGCTGGTCGGCGCCGCCATTGGGCCGGAGGGGATAGCGCCTCCAGTGGTGCCCGATGCCGCCCGGGTTCGCCAGGCGTCGGCCGTCTGGGTCGCCGCGGCGGCCTACGCGCTGCCCGATCAATGGGCCTTGGCGGTGGGGTATTCGCTGGCGTCGGCGCCGAACACTGTCGCGCGTCTGAAGGAAGCCCTCGGCTCGGTCGAGGTCCCGCCTCCGGGCGGATTCTGGGCGCGGCTGTTCCGGGGCGCGAAGGTGGAGCGCGAGCGGCGTGCCGCTCTGGAGGCCTCGGTGCGGGCGGCGGTCGCCGCGGTGGTCGATAGGACCATGGTGCGGCCCACCCGGCAAGTGCTGGACGACCGCCGTCAACTGGCCGACCTGGTGGTCGAGGTCTGCGTCGTGGCCGAGTCGGCGGCCACTCCTGTGCCCGCGCCTGCGCCGAGTAATCCCCTTTATCCACAGGCATGATTTTTCTCCGCTCCTTGGGGGGCCGATTGGCGGCATGATGCTGCCTAGAGGTCGGCGCGGAAAGCTCCAGGGATGATCTGAGGCTTTTCAGGGCGATCTTGTGCAAGCGGCGGGGTGGGCCGCTCCACGATCAACCTAAGGAGCACTAGCAATGAACAACGAGATCACGCTGACGGTTGAAGGCTGGGTGGCCCGCCCTCCGCAGCGCCATGGCCAGGATGACGCGACCTGGGTGACCTTCCGGGTCGGGTCGACTGCTTGGTGGTGGGATTCGCAGGGCGAGCGCCGCGACGCCCCGACCACCTGGTTCGACGTGCGGGTCAGCCAGAAGGACCTGGCCGACAACGTCCTGCTGTCCCTCAAGAACGGCGACGCCGTGATCGTCAAAGGCCGCCTCTCCCAGCACTACTGGACCGACCGGGAAGGGCGCGAGCGCACATCGATGCAGGTCACGGCCCGATCCGTGGGGCCGAACCTGCGCTGGGGCAAAGCCGTCTTCCACCGCCGCGCGAACGGGCCGGCGGCGGAATCCTCGGCCTCGACCGGTGTGACCGGGGCCGACTCAGCGCCGCCAGCGGGCGACCAGGTCAGCCCCGACTGCAATGATGAGGCCCTGAGCGCCGAGGAGATCCAGGCGCGGGCGTTCGCCGAGGCCGATGCTCTGGCGGCGCAGGCCGGGGCCGCAGGCGATGACGCGGACGGCGATGACGTTGATTCGGCGTCGAGCCTGACCGAAGCGACCCCGGCGCTGGTCGACGCGCCGTTCTGATCCTGTTGCGGACGCACGCCGGGGCGTACTTCCGGATGGCCCGATCTCCAGGGCCGTCCGGACGCGCGCCACTGGATAGGTCCGAGACCGCACAAGGTCAAAGCCCGCGGGTGGGCAATGGCAATCGGTTCGGGCGCGGCGCGGGTACCCTAGTGCGGTGCCCGAGTTCATCTATGTAATGAAGCGCGCCCGCAAGGCGCATGGCGACAAAGTCATCTTGGACGATGTCACGCTGGCTTTCTATCCAGGCGCCAAGATCGGCGTGGTCGGCCCCAACGGGGCTGGCAAATCATCAGTCTTGAAGATCATGGCGGGGCTGGACCAGCCGTCCAACGGCGAAGCCATCCTCACGCCCGGCTTCTCCGTCGGGATGCTGCAGCAGGAGCCGCCGCTGGACGATTCCAAGACGGTGCTCGGCAACGTCGAAGACGGCGTCGCTGAGATCAAGGCGAAGATGGACCGCTTCAATCAGATCAGCGAGGAACTGGCCGATCCAGACGCGGACTACGACCGGCTGTTGGCGGAGATGGGAGTGCTCCAGGAAGCGCTCGACCATGCCGGGGCCTGGGACCTCGACTCGCGCCTCGAACAGGCCATGGACGCTTTGCGTTGCCCGCCGCCGGACACTCCGGTGTCGATCCTGTCCGGCGGCGAGCGTCGCCGGGTGGCGCTGTGCAAACTGCTGCTGGAACAGCCCGACCTGCTGCTGCTGGACGAACCGACCAACCATCTCGACGCCGAATCGGTGCAATGGCTGGAGCAGCATCTCTCGGCCTACCCAGGAGCGGTGCTGGCCGTCACGCACGACCGCTACTTCTTGGACAACGTGGCGCAATGGATACTGGAACTGGACCGCGGCCGGGCCTACGCCTATGAGGGCAATTACTCCATCTACTTGGAGAAGAAGCAGGAGCGGCTGCAGGTCCAGGGCCAGAAAGACGCCAAGCTGGCCAAGCGCCTGGCCGACGAACTGGCCTGGGTGCGCCAGAACGCCAAAGGCCGCCAGGCCAAGTCGAAGGCCCGCCTGCAACGCTACGAGGAGATGGCCGCGGAGGCGGAGCGCACCCGCAAGCTCGACCTGGACGAGATCCAGATACCGCCCGGCCCGCGCCTGGGCTCCATCGTGATCGAAGCCGCCGATCTGCGAAAGGGCTTTGGGGACCGGATCCTGATAGACGCGCTGTCCTTCTCGTTGCCGAAGAACGGCATCGTCGGTGTGATCGGTCCCAACGGCGTGGGTAAGACGACCTTGTTCAAGACCATAGTGGGGCTGGAGCCGCTGGACGCGGGGGACCTGAAGATCGGCGAGACGGTCAAGATCTCCTACGTCGACCAGGGGAGGAGCGGGCTCGACCCGGACAAGACGGTCTGGCAGGTCGTGTCCGACGGGCTGGACTACATCCACGTGGGCCAGGTCGAGATGCCTTCGCGGGCCTACGTCTCGGCCTTCGGCTTCAAGGGTCCTGACCAGCAGAAACCCACCGGGGTGCTGTCCGGCGGGGAGCGCAACCGGCTCAACCTGGCGCTGACCCTCAAACAGGGCGGCAACCTGCTGCTGCTGGACGAGCCCACCAACGACCTGGACGTGGAGACCTTGTCCTCGCTCGAGAACGCGCTGCTGGACTTCCCCGGCTGCGCCGTCGTGGTGTCGCACGACCGCTGGTTCCTGGACCGGGTCGCCACCCACATCCTCGCCTACGAGGGCAACGATGAGGACCCCAGCCACTGGTACTGGTTCGAGGGGAACTTCGCCGGCTACGAGGCCAACAAGGTCGAGCGCCTGGGCGCCGAGGCGGCCCGCCCGCACCGCGTCACCTACCGGCGGCTGCGCCGCGACTGAGAACGGCCCGCTGAAGCGTCCGGCTTGCTCCCTATTCTTCGGGCCGGTGCGCGGCGGCGCCGTCACTGGTCGGCGACCAACCCTTCGGCCCGTGCCGCTTGCGAGAGCCGTCGGTCGAGGCTCACGATCGCGTCCGCGCCTTCGGCCCGCGCCACGGCGACGACGCAGGCGTCCGGCATTTTCAGGCCGGTGTCGAGTTTAGCCTCGGCCAGCTGCCCAGCGCTGGTGTCGCGGAAACGGAAGCCGTCGCCGCGCAGAGTGTCCAGGAGGATCGGCCAACTGGCCTTGTCCACGCCGCCCAGGATCTCCGCCAGGTTGACGGTGTGCATCACCAGGTCGGGCCACGCCGCTATCAGTCGGACGGCTTCGGCGTGGGACGGCTCGTCTCGGTTCTGCCACGCCACGACCACCGAGGCGTCGACGGCGGCGACTCGACTGGCCATCAGTCCCACTCCGCGCGTGCCTCAGCCAGGCGGGCCAGGC
>JAISCU010000222.1 GCA_031265345.1 Bifidobacteriaceae bacterium | reverse complement strand
GGCCGTCTCCGCCCCTACCGCTGGCCGATTCGGCGCAGAAGCGACCGGTCGATCTGAGCGCGCAAATTCTCCACCGTGCCGGAGCCGTCCAGGATCACGTCGGCGACGGCTTCGCGTTCTCCGTCGCTGGCTTGGGCGTCCAACCGGGCTCTCGCCTGCTCGGCGCTGAGTCCCCTAACCTGGGCTCGCTCCAATCGCATCGACTCCGGCACCGAGACGGTCACCACCAGGTCGAAATCCTGCGCTTGGCCCGTCTCGACCAGCAGGGGGATGTCGAAGATCGCCGCAGCGTGGCCAGCCAGACGAGCCGCCTCTCCCCGTCGCGCAGATTCCGCACGGATCAAGGGGTGCAATACGGCCTCTAGACGATGCCGCGCCCCCGGCTCAGCGAACACCGCTCGTCCCAGGGTGGCCCGGTCGAGCGAACCGTCGGCGGCGATCACCCTGGGGCCGAATTCGGCCGCCACCGCCGCGAGTCCGGGTGTGTCCGGCGCCACCACCTCGCGGGCTAGCGCGTCCGAGTCGATCACTGGGAAGCCGAGTTCGGACAGATACGCCGACGCCGCCGATTTGCCCGCCCCCATCCCACCTGTCAGCGCGATCCGCAACACCCCACCAGCATAAGCGCGGCAGCTGGACGGCCCTCCCACCTGCATAGCCCATCACGGACTACGGCGCCGGAATTGGGGGTCTTCGCCCGCGCCGGTCCGTCGCGATTTCCCGCAGTCGTTCAAGCAGAGTCCGTATGGCGACCATGTCAATACCTCGCCAAGATGCCAAGGTCTTGACAGCGGCTAGGCGAAGGGGTTGCGGATGGTGACGCCGCGCAAAGTGGCTCCCGCGTTCAGGTCCTCGGTGTACAGATCATTGCACCCCGCAGCCACCGCCGCCTCGATTATGAGCCCGTCCCAGTACGACAGCTGGTGGCGCTGGCTGGTCTCGATGGCGGACGCCACCAGGGCCGAAGTGATCGGGACGATGTCCAATCTGGACCAGTTGCGCACGGCTCGTAGCGCCTGTTCTTGAGTCAGGGGAGGCGTAACCTTGCGCGTAACCGTCGTGTAGAACTCAGAAAGGACTTGGGCGCTCAAGACGGGCTCAATGGCTTCCAAGAGTGCATCTGACCTCTCCCGTTTCACGGGCTCCGACTGGTCAAAGAAATAGACCAGGACGTTAGTGTCAACGAAGGCCCGCACGGTCGTGAAGGTCCTCCCTGGTCCATGTGTACCCAGTACCGCCAGACGACATGTGTGCCTCATCGGCCAGCGCGCGAAGGTCGGCGAGCGCCCGTCTCCGTTCAATCGCAGCGTCCCCGTACTGAGCAATGAATTCTCTGACAAGAGCGTTTACAGAGGTTCCCTCAGAAACGGCCTTGATTCGAGCGCGTCTCAGAGAGTCTTCATCGATGGCTAGGGTAATGTTGGTCACGGGATCAGTGTAACACGGGTTACGTGTGGAGCAGCCGCCCGCCGGATCAGCGGGTTCGTGTCAACGAAGGCTCGGCCGGTCATACAGATCTTCCCGTGTCCAGGTACGTCCATTCGGCCCAGATGAGGCGCCGGCTCGATCAGCGATTTCGATAATGTGCTCCAGCGCCCGTTGACGTTCAGCCTCCGCGTCCACATACTGGTCGATGAATTCCCTGAATAGCGCGTTGACAGAGGTGCCCTCAGAAACAGCCTTGATTCGGGCGCGCCTTAGAGCTTCGTCGTCGATCGTCATGGTCACATTCGCCACGGGATCAGCGTAATGCGGGTTACGTGCGACGCGGCAGGTCAGCAAGCCTGAACGGCGGTATCACCGGGGACTCGACCGGTCATACAGGTCTTCCCGCGTCCAGGTGATCCCACCCGGCCCGGACGAGGCATGCGATTCACGAGCGATTTCAAGGAACCGGGCCACGGCCTGGTCTTGTAGGCCGTCTTCATCGTCACGGTCGGTGGTCACAGCAAAAGTGTGGCACCGATCACGCGGGCTGCCAACCGCGCCCGGCGCAACACCGGCCCGACAACCCAAGCCGACCGCGCGGCATCCTGCACCGTCACGCCGACCCAAGGAAACCCAGAGCGGGCGGGCAGCCCCAGCCGAAGCCGAGGCGCACCCGGCCGCCAAGAAGGACTGAAATCCTAGTTCGAGGTCAGCTTCTCCCGAAGGGCTGCCAGCGCCTCGTCGGAGGCCAAAGTGCCTTCGGCGGCCTCGGACAGGTCCGACCGGTAGTTGGTGGCGGATCCGTCCTCGACGGCGGCGGTCTGGTCGGCGGCGCGGGCCGACTGGACCTGCGCCTTGTGGGCCTGCCAGCGGGCCAGGGCGTCGGCGTAAGCCTGCTCCCAGGCCTGGCGCTGGGCCTCGAACCCGTCCATCCACTCGTTCGTCTCGGGATCGAAGCCCTCGGGATACTTGTAGTTGCCGTCCTCGTCGTACTCGGCAGCCATCCCGTACAGGGCCGGGTCGAAAGTCGAATCGTCGCCCTCCGGGTCCACGCCCTCGTTGGCCTGCTTCAGCGACAGCGAGATGCGACGCCGGTCCAGGTCCACGTCGATCACCTTGACGAACACCATCTCGCCGACCTTGACGACCTGCTCGGGCTGCTCGACGTGGCGGACCGCCAATTCCGAGATGTGGACTAGGCCTTCGATCCCATCCTCGACCGAGACGAAAGCCCCGAACGGCACGAGCTTGGTGACCTTGCCCGGCACGACCTGCCCAATGGCGTGGGTGCGCGCGAACAGCTGCCACGGGTCCTCTTGCGTGGCTTTCAGCGACAGCGACACGCGTTCGCGGTCCAATTCGACCGAGAGCACCTCGACGGTGACCTCCTGGCCCACCTTGACGACCTCGTCCGGGTAGTCGATGTGCTTCCAGGAGAGCTCGGAGACGTGCACCAGCCCGTCCACGCCTCCCAGGTCCACGAAGGCGCCGAAGTTGACGATCGAGGACACCACGCCGGTGCGGACCTGGCCCTCTTTGAGCCCGGACAGGAACGTCGAGCGGACCTCGGATTGCGTCTGCTCCAGCCAGGAGCGGCGCGACAACACCACATTGTTGCGGGACTTGTCGAGTTCGATGATCTTGGCGTCCAGCTCCTGGCCCACGTAGGGCTGCAGGTCACGCACTCGGCGCATCTCCACGAGCGAGGCCGGCAGGAATCCGCGCAGGCCGATGTCAACGATGAGCCCACCCTTGACGACCTCGATCACGGTGCCGGTGACAATGCCATCGACCTCTTTGACCTTCTCAATCGCGCCCCAGGCGCGCTCGTATTGAGCCCGCTTCTTGGAGAGGATCAGACGCCCCTCCTTGTCTTCCTTCTGGAGGACCAGGGCTTCGACCTTCTCGCCCACAGAGACAATCTGGGACGGGTCGATGTCGTGTTTGATGGACAGCTCGCGGGACGGGATCACGCCTTCTGTCTTGTAGCCGATGTCGAGGAGGACCTCGTCGCGGTCCACTTTGACCACGGTTCCCTCAACGATGTCGCCATCGTTGAAATACTTGATCGTGCCGTCGATGGCGGCTAGCAGGTCCTCACTGGTTCCGATGTCGTTGACGGCGACCTCGGACATCGGAGCTTCGGCGACTGCTGTGGTTAAGGATGTTGACATAGATTATTGGACTCGTTTTACTGTAGATGGACAGGACACGCCGCCCCGCGGCCTGAGACCGCACAGATGGCTCAGCGAGTTTATCATCGGCAACTAGCACTTCACGCCGCCCAGTTCATCACGTTTTGGCAACGATTTCGGCGCACGATGCCGCTCGAACGGTTCGAGCGGGCAGGACCTGGGCTACAACAACCCCCGATCTTGGTCGCCGGGCGGTCCGCGTCCCAAAGGTAGCCGACCACCCGGCGTCGCGCTCCTACCCGCAATCGAGGGCCGCGTAGGCGATAGTGTCCAAGAACTCAGCGTCATCCTGGGCCGAGACGGCCTGCACCGTCACGAGTCCTGCGGGAATCGACACCAGACGGCTGTTGAACGAACCCGAGGCAGCCCGACCGGAGGTGACCCCGGCACTGGCTTTCGAGCCATAAGGCGTCACAGTCGATATGTCCGCTGTCGGGTCGCCGTTGTTCTTGACCGAAGTGTTCAGATATGCCTTGCCGCCCATGCAACGAGGCACCACCGACACAGACAGGTCGAGACTAGCCGCGACCTCGACCAAGTCGTCAGTTGCAGATGCCAACGCGCTGACGGCGCCGCCGACGGCCCCCTGAGTCGCGGCGGCATCGGCCAGCACCCCGCGGGCGGCGTTCAAAGCGGCTTCGAAACCAACCCAGGACTCGGGTGTGTAGTCGGACGGGTCCAACTGTTCGGCATCGTTCACAGCCGCCACCAGTGCGGCCTTGTCCGCCGCGACCACCACCTGGAAAGGCAGCGGGTAGGTGTTGGCGCCTTCCACGAAGGTCACCGTGCCCGTGTAGACGGAGCCGGGCTCGTAGGTGTGGGACCCGGAGACCGTAAACAGGGTCGGACCGCGGTTGGTGGCGGCGTTCGCCCCGTCGATCACGGCAGCCTCCGGGCCTGAGCCGTCGGCCCAGTCGATCACCGCGGTATAGGCGGCTTTCCCCAC
>JAISCU010000221.1 GCA_031265345.1 Bifidobacteriaceae bacterium | reverse complement strand
AGGCTGGCCTGGTTGTCGTTGTGCACGGTGGACATCACCAGATAGCCACCCAGTTTGCGGGGGTCCTTCTCAGGCGTCGAGCCCGCCACCGAGGCCACGGAGCGCACCACCGGGTAGACGATCCCGCCCGAGCGGGCGGTGTTCGAGGGCACGAAGGTGCTGATCACCAGGTCGCCGAGGGAGAAGGCGTAGCCCAGCCTGAGCGAGCTGGAGCCGAGTTTGGCCATCAGGTAATAGGCGATCCGGGTGCCCAGCCCGGTCTTGATCAAGCCCCGCGAAAACAGGAACGCCGAGACGATCAGCCAGATGATGCTCGAAGTCAAACCGCTGAAGGCCTGCCCGATGTCCATCGTCTGGGTGAGCAACGCCACCACGATCGCCATGACCGTGACCGCGCCCGAGGGCAGCGGGCGGAGCATGAAGCCGAGGGCCGTCGCGACAAAGATGGCGAACAACTGCCAGGCGTCCTGGGTGAACCCGTCGGGCCGGGGAACGAACCAGATCCCCAGTCCGACAGCCGCCATCACGGCCAGGCAGAGCCACTTCTTGACCGGGGCGCTGAGGCGGCTCATCGGTCCGCCTCCTCTACCCGCCCGGCCTGGCCCGGCCGGACCGATGGTTCGGGGGTGTTGACCGGCCAGGAGGGCGCGTCCCCGGCCAGCACGCGGTCGACCTCCTGAGCCGCGTGCAGCGCCATGCGCTCCATGGTTTCGACCGTGTTCGAGGCGATGTGCGGCGTCAGCAGGACGTTCTCGAGCCCGAACAGAGGGTCGTCCGGACTGGGCGGCTCGGTCTGGAAGACGTCGAGGGCGGCTCCCGCGATCTGCCCCTCGCGGATGGCTGCGGCCAGGGCCGGTTGGTCCACGATCGAGCCGCGCGCCAGGTTGATCAGGCAGGCTGTCGACTTCATGGCGGCGAAAGCGGCGGCGCCGAAGGACCCGTCGGTCTCGGGACCGGCGGGCAGGTGCAGCGAGACGAAGTCCGATTCGCGCAGCAGTTGGTCGATGCCGACCGGGGAGCCGTGCGCGACCTCGTCAACGTGCGGATCGTGTACCAGGATTTCCACGCCCAGGCCGCTCAGTTTGGCGGCCAGTTCCCGGCCGATCTTGCCGTAGCCGACTATCCCCACCTTCTTGCCCGCCACGTCCACGCCCATGTGCGTGTTCTTCCAATAGAAGTTGCCGTCGCGCATTTGGTCGGCGTTCTCGACCACGCGCTTGGCCAGCGTCAGCAGGAGGGTCAGCGCGGTCTCCGCGACCGAGGAGGCGTTGGCCCAGGGGGTGTTCGTGACCCAGACGCCGTGTCGGGTGGCCGCCGCCACGTCCACGTTGTCGTAGCCGACGCCATGGCGGGCGATCACCCGGAGGTTCGGCAGTTGTTCGATCAGGTCGGCCCCGAACGGGGAGAGCCGCAGGATGACGGCATCGGCGTGCCGGCCCTGGCGCAGTATGGTGGCGGGATCGGCCCCGTCCCCGACCACGACCTCATGCCCCGCCCGGCGCAGAAAGCGCTTGCCTTTTTCGGCGATGTCCTCGGGTATGAGCACTGTCGTCTTCATCGCTCGCCCCTCCTCGCTTGGTCGATTCGGCGGCGGCCGGTTGGAGGCGTTCCACGAGGCGCGGAAGCCCGGTTGTCGGTCAACGGTTCAGCCGCATGGGCGGCCGGGTCAACAAGAGTCGTCATTGATATTGCCTTTCTGCTCCGGTCCCCGCCGGCTTTGGCGGGTTTCCCGAGTCGAGCGGGGCAAACCTGAGCGTCTCCGAGATCCGGGCGGGCGGCATCGTCCACCGGTCCGTTGGCGTGTTCAGGCATCCTCGCTCCCCTTCCGCGAGGGTTCAGATACGCGTTCTTGCTTCGCATTTCCGGATTACCCCCGACTATCTGAACACTAGCCAGCTAATCAGCGTATGTCAACCCGAACTCAGGCCGTGCGTGCGGAATGGATTCGCATACGTGGACAACCATCGGGAAGCGTGTTACTGTGAGCACCATGACTCCCCAAGTCGGCACCGGCGGGAACGAGGCCGTGAAATCGGCCTCACGGGCTGTTCAACTACTCGAATTCCTGGCCGACAGACAAGGCAACCCCGCCCGCCTGTTCGAGGTCGCCGAGGCGCTCGACGCGCCGCGATCAAGCGTCCACGAACTGCTGCGGACCTTGAGCGCGGCAGGTTGGGTGCGGGCCGAACCGGTCGGCAACGCCTATCGATTGGGACTGCCGTCACTACTGGTCGGCACTTCCTTCCTGGACTCCGACCCGTTCGTCCGCCTGGCCCGCCCGGCGCTGGCCGATTTGCGCGACGAGCTGGGCGAGACGGTGCATCTGGCCCGGTACGACCGGGGCCGGATCGTCTATCTGATCACCGAGGAGGCGCGAGGCGAGGCGCGCAAGTTCTCACGCGTCGGGCGATGGCTGCCGGCCCATGCCACCGCCCTGGGCAAGGCGGTCCTGGCCGCCCGGCAAGAGCTTCCCGCGGGTCCGCTGACCAAGTTGACCGAGCAGACCATCACCGACCCGGAGGACTTGGCGCGCGAACTCGACCAAACCCGCAGGCGCGGTTACGCCATCGACCTCGGGGAGGGCACGCCGGATCTGGTCTGCGTCGGCGTGGCCCTGGCCTACACGGAACCGGCCGAGGACGCGATCAGCTGCTCCGCCCCGGCCGTCCGGATGCCGGCCGAGCGCCGCGAGGAAGTCCACGCGGCGCTGCGCCGCACCGCCGCGCTCCTGGCCGATATGGCTCCACCCGCCCCCGGCGCCGCCTGAGGCCCGTTCGGTGCTGACGCGCCGGTGGTCCACAGCCTCACAAAGTCGGGGTGGCGGGATTTGGGCCCGCACCTCTTGGTCCCGAACGGAGCGCGCTACCAAGCTGCGCCACACCCCAGCGCAGACGCTCGCTGTTCGCCGTCCGGGGCGCGCTAAGCGGAGCGGTTTCGTCGGCGCGCTGCAAATTGGTCACAGTATCGGATCGCCCAACACCCACGCCGGGCGCGCCTTCGTGCCCTTGTTGCGGATCGGCCCGTCCCCGCGCAGGCTGGTGGTTTTCCGGACGCGCTGGCCGGTGACTGAACGGTCCGCCCATTCGCTGGCCGGCGCCATGTCGGTGTCGCACCGGGTGGACGGCCCGGAGGTTGGTGTGAGTCTCGGCGCATCCCTTGGCGTGGCCCTCATGTGTCAAAACCCTAACTTTTCGATAAGGTATTGGCATGCAAGAGGTTGTGACCCAACTCGACGCGCTGCGCGAGATCGCGATGGACCAGCACGGCTTCGTCACGACGGCCGAGGCGGCGGACGAGGGCGTGGGGAGCGCCCAGTTGGCGATGATGGTGAAGCGCGGAAGGCTGGAGCGGGTCGCGCATGGCGTCTACAGGGTGCCGCAGGTTCCGGCCAACCGATACGACAACTGGGCCAAGGCCGTGCTGTGGACCGGCGCTCCGGAAGCATGCCTGAGCCACGAGACCGCGCTGGCGGCGTGGGGAATCACCGACATCAACCCCGACAGGATTCACATTCTGGTCGGCAAGAACCGGCGCCTGCGCCGGGCTGGAGGTGGGCGCTACATAATCCACCACCACGACCTCGCCCCGGAACGCCGGGTCTGGTTCGAACAGATACCGATCACGGACGTCCCGACCACCGTCGAGCAGTGCATCGACTCGGGGACGCCTACGTATCTGGTCAAGCAAGCTTTGGAACGGACAGCGGGCACGAGCCGACTGGCGCCGCATGAGCGGGAACGACTGGCCCGGAAATTGGGGGAGAGAGACTATGGAGGCTGATGCTCCCGAGGCCCTGCCACGCGCGGTGTCAAGGCTGAGACCCAAGGACAAGACTCCGCGTTCTGCCCGAGTGTTGACCGCCTGGGTCGTCCAGGCCGAGGACAAACTGAACAGCGACAGTGGGCGCCTGGGCTGGCTGGTTGCCACCACTGTTGTTGCTGCCGCTCTCCAGCGGACGGTTGACGAGTCGGGCCGGACGAGGTTTCTCCTAAAGGGCGGCACCATGCTGCTACACCGTCTTCCGACGCTCACCCGCACGACGCAGGACCTCGACGGCCTGGTGCGCGGTGACCTGGACGACTTCATCACAAGGCTTGACGACGTGCTCGCGCAACCGTGGGGTCCGTTGACGCTACGCCGGGACGGCGTAGTCGAGACGATCAATGTGCCTTTCAAGTCGATCAAGCCCAGGCGGGTCGATGTGGTGGTGGAGATCGGCGGTGTGACGTGGAGGCGTGTCCAGGTCGAGATCTCGCCAGACGAGGGAGCCGCGGGCCAGCGCCCGGAGGAGATCGAGCCGCCGTCTCTGGCGGGTTTCGGCCTTCCGACTCCCGAGCGCTTGGTGAGCTTGTCGATGGACTACCAGATCGCGCAGAAGGTCCACGCCGCGACGGATCCGCACGACCCGCCCGAGTATGTCAACGACCGCTCCAGGGACGTGGTCGACCTGCTGCTCTTACGTGACCTATCGCGTGCCACAGGGCATCCCACCAGTGCTGCTATCAAGGCGGCGATCCTGGACATCTTTGCCGCGCGCGGCGCCGAGGCCAAGGCGTTCGGCAGGACGCCGCGCCTGTGGCCGGCCCGGCTAGCCGCGTATCCGCACTGGGGGGAAGGCTTCGACAAGGCTGCCGGGTCGGCTGGCCGCG
This sequence comes from Bifidobacteriaceae bacterium, assembly GCA_031265345.1. Next base: position 154 of record JAISCU010000221.1, on the reverse strand, counting down.
ACAGGGGCCTTGTCGAGGCTGTGACGCAAGTCAACGTCTGGCTGGAGGAAATCGACGCCGCCTGAGCGAGACGCGGAGCCGTCCCCCGAAAAGTTGGGGCGGCCCACCGTCCTGCTGCCCGGCTTCGTCGCCCACCGGCCCGCCGAACTGGTCG
>JAISCU010000219.1 GCA_031265345.1 Bifidobacteriaceae bacterium | reverse complement strand
TTTGACGGCCCGGCACGCCTTCCAAGCGAACGCGAGGTCGGCCAGAGTGGCCGCGTCAGCCGGAGCGCCAGCGACCAACTCCCAGTTCGCCGGGTCGTCGCCTTCGGCCTGGAACGCGTCGCGCTCTTGGACCAGCAGGCCGCCGCTGACGGGTTTGACTTCCAAAGCCGGAAGTGGATCGACCGCCAGCCGCAAGATGCGCAGATTCTTCTTGGTGCGGAGCAATTCCAGGGCGGCCGGTTCGTAATCAGGCGCGACTATCACCTCGGTGAACACCGGCTTGACCTGTTCGGCCATCGCCAAGGTCACCGGGCGGTTCGTGGCGATCACGCCGCCAAAAGCGGAGAGCGGGTCGCAAGCATGGGCCTTGCGATGGGCCTCGGCGATGTCCGCGCCAACGGCGATCCCGCACGGATTGGCATGCTTGATAATCGCCACGGCGGGCTCTGCGAAATCGAGCGCGGCCCGGCGAGCGGCATCGGCGTCCTGGTAGTTGTTGAAACTCATAGCCTTGCCGCCCAGCAACTCTGCGCCCGCCAGACCCGCCGCGCCCACCACGGTGGTGCCCAAACCCCCGCTGACCTCGGCGTAGACCGCAGCAGCCTGGTGCGGGTTCTCGCCGTAGCGGAGCGCGTCCAAGCGCCGGTGGGTAGCGCCGCGCCAAGTCGGCAGCCCCTCGCCTGGGGCCAGGACGCCGGTCATCCAGGTGGCGACCGCGACGTCGTAATCGGCGGTGCGGATGAAGGCGTCACGAGCCAGGTCGCGGCGTTCGGCCAGCGTGAACCCGCCTGACGCGAGCGCCGCGACGACTTCCGCATAGCGGCCGGGCGAGGTGACGACGCCGACGCTGGGATGGTTCTTGGCGGCCGCCCGAACCATGGTGGGGCCGCCGATGTCGATTTGCTCCACGCATTCGTCGGGGGCCGCCCCGCTGGCGACCGTGGCGGAGAACGGGTACAAGTTCACCACAACTAGATCGAACGCTTCGACGCCGAGCTCCGCGAGCTGTTCGGCGTGGGCGGGTTTGCGCAGGTCGGCCAGGATTCCGGCGTGGACTTTGGGGTGCAGGGTCTTGACCCGACCGTCGAGGCACTCCGGGAAGCCGGTGAGTTGTTCGATGGGCGTGACGGCCACCCCGGCCGCGGCGATGGCTTTGGCTGTCGATCCGGTGCTGACTATCTCCACCCTGGCCGCGCCCAGGGCTTTGGCCAGGTCTTCGAGGCCGGTCTTGTCGTACACGGATATCAGTGCCCGGCGAATCGGGCGGCGGTCGATGGTCACGGTGGAACCTCCTACGGCGATGGTCGGTTCCGTGCACCCAGGCGAGCGGCAGACGGCGTTATGGCTGGTCAGGCCGCTCCCCAGTGGTGCTCCACCTGGTTTCGCCAGTCGCGGCCACGACCGCCTATCAGTCTACCGCTCACCTTGGACGATGCCGCGCGGCTGGCCGGTCCCGCCCGTCACGTCCCGGTCGCCTGGGGCTGCGCGCGCCAGGCGGGCGACCGTCTTGATCAGGAGTTCGCGTTCCTGGGTCTTGATGCGCTCGTGCAGCGTGGGCTCGTCGTCTCCCGGCTCGATGGGGACCTGCGCCTGGTCCAGGATCTGGCCGGTGTCGACTCCTGAATCGACCCGATGGACTGTGCAGCCGGTCACCTCGACACCGGCCGCCAGCGCCTCGCGCACGGCGTGAGCACCGGGAAAGGCCGGGAGCAGGGCGGGATGGGTGTTGATGGTGCGGTCCTGGAATCGGGCGAGGAAGTTCGCCCCCAGGATGCGCATGAACCCGGCCGAGACCACCAGGTCCGGATTGAACGCCCCCACCGCCGCCGCGAGGCCCCGGTTCCACTCGTCGCGCGAGCCGAAATCTGCTGGTCGGACGGTGAAGGTGGCGATGCCGTGTCGCCGGGCCACATTCAACGCTTCGGCCGGGCGGTCCGCGCCGAGCGCCACCACCGTGGCCGGGTAGGTCGGTTGTGCGGAGGCTTGGATCAGGGCGTCCGCCAGAGTGCCGGCGCCCGAGGCGAGGATGACCACTCGAAAAGTCACTTCGACAGCCTACCGGTGGCGGCTCGATTGGCGAGGGAAGCGCATCCACGGGACAATGGAATGGTGCCCAACCGCGACACGCCACCCGAGCCCAACGACCGACCCGACGACCAAGCCGAACCGGACGGCCGTCCCGACCCGCCTCAGGGCCCCTCGGGACGCCGGTCCGCCTCGCAGGATCGGGCCGCGAAGCGAGCCCAATTGGAGCGCGACCTCAAAGCCCTGACTCCGGAGCAGAAACAGCAATTGACGCGGGTCAATCGGTTCGTGCTCGGTTTCGGGGCCGGTGCCTTGGCGGCGATGATCGGGCTCACCCTGCCGTTGCCGTGGCCCGCCCTCGGCCTGGTCGCGCTGGTGGTCTCGGTGATTGTGGGAGCGCGCGGGATAGTCCTCGCGCACCGCCTGCCGCTGACTCGAGGCGCCGTCATCTATCTGAGCATGGGTCTGGGGCTGTTGGCGATGTTCGCCGTCTACTCGGTCCCGCTAGTGCTGACCTGGGGCGACCAGTGGGAGTACCAGCAATGCCTCGAGCAGACTCAGACCATCGAAGGCCAAGACGCCTGCTTGACCGAGTTCGAGAAGGCTACGAAGGCTGACTGGAAGAACATCCTCCGCCAACTCCGCGACTAACCCGCGCTGACCTGCACAAACGCCCCTTGCCAGCCGCCCGCCTGCGGGCACAGCGCTTTTTCGTCCGGACGGAATCGTGCGCCTGAAGGCTCGGCGCCCATCCCCGGCCCGGACTGTGTATACTGTCTATACGTGTCCATAGACGGGGGAAGGGGCCGCCAATGCGGATCGTAGTGTCGAATCGCTCGGGGACGCCTATCTATGAGCAAATCAAGGACCAGATCAAGCAGGCCATCTTCGACGGCCAAGCGCAGGCCGACGACCTCCTCCCGTCCATCCGCCAGCTCGCCCGCGACCTGCGGGTCAGCGTCATCACCACCACCCGCGCCTACCGCGACCTGGAGGACGAAGGCTTCATCGTCTCCGTCCAAGGGAAGGGCTGCTACGTGCTGCCGCGCGACGAGCAACTGGCCCGTGAGAACGCGCTCCGCAAGGTGGAGGACGCTTTGACGACCGCGCTGAGAGCCGCCCGCGCCGGCGGCGTCACCAGGGCGGAAGTCATCGAAACACTGGAAGTGCTGTGTCAGGAGGAGAGCTTTGAGTAACGCGCTGGAAGTCGTGGGGCTGCGGAAGGAATACCGGGAGTTCGCCCTGCGGGACGTGTCCCTCGAGCTCCCGACCGGCTACATCATGGGTTTCGTGGGGCCCAACGGGTCCGGCAAGACCACCACCATCAAGGCGATCCTGGGGTTGATCCGGCCGGACGGCGGCGCCGTGCGCGTCTTTGGCGAAGATCCCGTCAAGCCCGGCGCCCAGGAGAACCAACGGGTCGGGGTGGTGATGGACACGCCCCTCTACCCTGGCGATTGGACGGTGCGAGACGTGGGCCGCGCCGTCGCATTGTTTTACCGCGGATGGGACCCGACCCGGTTCGCCGCCGAATTGGACAGGTTCGACCTCAGCCCCGCCAAGCGCGTGCGGGAATTGTCCAGGGGCATGAAGGTCAAGCTCCAAATGGCCGTCGCGCTGTCGCACCACGCCGAGTTGCTGGTCTTGGACGAGCCCACCAGCGGGCTCGATCCAGTGGCCCGCGACGAATTGTGCGACCTGCTGCGCGAGTTCGTCCTGGACGAGGACCATTCGGTGCTCTTCTCCACGCACATCACCCAAGACCTGGAGAAGACCGCCGACTACATCACCGTGTTGATCGACGGCCGGGTCGCGTTCACCGGCGAGTTGGACGGGTTGGTCGGTGCCTACGTGCGGGTGAGCGGCGCCGTGGACGGCCTCGACGCGGCCGGGCGGGCCGAAGTGATCGGCTACCGGGAACGCGGTGGCGTCTTCGAGGGTCTGGCGCGGGACACGGCATTCGGCGGCTTGCCGTCTGGTCTGCAGTCTGGCCTGCCCTCGGACCTGCCTCCCGGCCTGCTGGCGGAACCTGCGACCCTCGATGAAATCGTTGTTCACCTGGCGAATAGCAAGGAGCCCGTCCATGTCTAGTGTCCGGCGCTTTGTCCGACTCGACCTGCTCACCGTCAAGCCGCACTTGACGGCGAGATATCTGGTGACGCTGCTCGGCCTGGCCGTGCTCTTCGCAGTGATCGGCACGTTCCCCGCTGGCGCGGCCTTGGCCTTCATCGTGGTGGCCATCGCCTTCGCCGGGTACCCCTTCTCCGCCGACGAGTCCGCCAATCTGGACGCGCTCTATGTCACGTTGTCCGTGTCCCGCAGGACGGTTGTCCTGGGCCGTTTCGCATTCCTCGCGCTGATTGACGTCGCGGCGGTGCTGGCCGGGTACGCCCTCAATCTGCCATTCCTGCTCTGGCGCCACCGGAGCCTTGCGCTGTCCGGAGCGGAGGTGCTGGCCCTGCTCGTCACCGCGTTGATCATCGGCTGCGTCCAGCTGCCGGTCTACTTCAAGTTCGGCTACGGCCAGGCCAAAAGGATCGTGGCCGTGTGCCTCGTGGTGGCGCTGTTCCTGGGCATAGTTGCCGCCAACGCGTTGAGCCCGCTGCTCGCGGTCGCTCCAGGTCTGCGCACAGTGGCCGATGCCGTGTCCACGCTTCCCGCATTGGCTTTGGTCTCCGCGGGGTTGGCCTTGCTGGTCGGTTGCGTGGCCGCCTCGATCGCGCTCTCCTTGAAGTTCTACCGCGCGCGGGAATTCTGAGGCACAAGCGGCCACGCGCCGCGTCTGGCTTCGCGAGCGTGGCGAACTGCGACCTCCGAGCCTTCGTGGCGCGCAAGTCATCGCCCTGGCCGGACACCTGAGGCGTTGCCCTACGGTCGTTCTTCGGCGTAGGCTGCGGTCATGACCGCCGTGCCGTTGATCGAAGTGCTGGCGCTGATCAACGAGCCCAGCACAGCCGCCTGGGATTCGGACCGCGCAGAGTTCAGAACCGCGTTCGCGTCACACGACCCCTGGCAGGATCGCGACGAGGGCCATCCTCGAACGACCGGCCAAAGCGGCCGTGCCGTGACGTCCGTCCCCGAGTGTTAGGCGAATCTCCGTCAGTAGGCCTCCGTCCCCGGGTTCAGAGGTTGAGGCGCGACTCCACTAGGTCGGTCAGCGCGTCGAGCCAGACCGGATGGTCGTTGAGGCACTGGTGACGGACGAACACCCCGTCGGGTCGGGCCGCCTGATAGGTGCCTTTGTTCAGCAAGTCGATCTCCTCCAACGTCTCCAAGCAATCGGCGGCGAAGCCGGGACAGGACACGTCGAGCCGTCTGACGCCTTCGGAGCCGAGCCGGGCGACCGTGTCGATGGTGGCGGGGGTGAGCCACGGCATCGGCCCGAATTTCGACTGGAAGGTGACCAGGCACTGGTCCGGGGTCAGGCCGAGGCGTTCGCGCAGCGCCGTGGCGGTCTCCTCGCACTGGCCGCGATACGGGTCCCCGGCGCGATCCAACGAGACGGGGATGCCGTGGAAGGACAGCAGCATCTTGTCGCCGGCCGCGAAATCGGGCCGCCCGTGGCGCTCCCAAGCCTCCTCCGCCCGCGCCGCCAGGGCCTCGATGTAGCCGGGCAGGGTCGGATACGAATGGACCAGCGAGTACTCGAGCTGATGGATGGAGCGCAAGGCGTAGCGTGACACCTCGTCCACTATCGAGGCGACGGTCGGCACGGAGTACTGCGGGTACAACGGCACCACCAGTACCCGGCTGATGCCCTCGGACCGCAGCGTCTCCAGCATGGGCCGCACCGCCGGCGAGCCGTACCGCATGGCCGCCTCCACCCGCACCGGATGGTCGAGCCGCTCGGCCAGGCGCTTCGCCACCCCGTCGGCCTGCGCGTTGGTGTAGACCGCGAGCGGCGAGCCCTCCTCCAGCCAGATCGCGCGGTACTTCTCGGCCGATCGCCGCGCGCGGAACGGCAGCACGAAGCCCTCCAGGATCGCCCGCCAGACGAACGCGTGCATGTTCACGACTCGCCGGTCGGAGAGGAACTGGCGCAGGTAGCGCCGCACGTCGCGCGGGGTCGGGGTGTCCGGCGTCCCCAGGTTGACCAGGATCACCGCCGTCTTGGCGCCCGGCAAGATCATGCTCTCTCCTCACACGTTCAGGTCGGCCTTCGCTCAAACCACCTTGCATCATGCCGCGCACGAATCCGCCCGCATCACCCTACCTGCGCTCGGCTCGGCTTGGCTCGGCCTAGTGGCCGCAGACCAAAGTTCACCTTAGCGCCGCCACGGGCGCGCCAGGACACAGGCGCCAAGGGCGGCGCCGCCGCCGATCTCCAGCCACAGCCAACCAGCCAACGGCCAGAACGGCGTCCCGACCACCGCCAAATCGCCTGGGCCGCCCGCGCCCCCGGCCAGCGCCACCAGCGCGGCCAGCCCCGCGCCGGCCACCAACCCAGTCAAGACGGCGGCGATCAGGCCCCGCCACCAGACCGCGCCCAGTCGCCGTTCCAGCCACCATCCGGCCGCTGCCCCGGCGACCACTGGAACTGCCAGGAGGCCTGCGGCAACAGATGGCGGAGCGGTAGTGGGGAGGAGGCCCAGCAGCGGCAGAGCCGGTTCGACCCCGCCCACGGTGTCGAAGGCAGAGAACGACGTGCCCGAGCCGACCGCGAAGCCCGGCCCCGCCAGGTACGCCACCAGCCAAGCCACCAGATTCGGCAGCAGAGCCAGGCAGAGCAACGCCAGCGCCACCCCGCCGATCACGTCCGGCCTGAGCGACCCGAACAACTCCGCGAACCGCCGCCAACCCCCCACGACCAGGGCAACCACCAAGGCGACGGCGCAAGCCAAGACCAGACCGGCGGCCATCGCACCAGCCTTCACACCAAGCAGCATCTCCGCAGGCGAATGATCCGCCAAGACGGATCGCAACCGTCCCAACAACTCGCCGTTGCGAGGCCGGTTCGCCCACATGAGCCCGACCGCGGCCGCACCCGCCCCGCCGATCAAAGCCAGCCAGGCCGAGGGCCGCGCCTGGTCGGCAAGCAGATAGCCGATCACGGCATCGACCGCCACGAAACCGATCACCCCTCCGCCGACCAGGGACCAACCACGGGCCGAGGTCGCCCGCGATAGAGCCGCGCAGGCCAAGGCGGAGACCAACCACAGGCCGAGCGGGCTGACGGTCACGACCGCGCGCACGGCATCGGCCCCGATCACGGTCCAGCCGAAGTGCCCCAGCACCCACAGATCGGACCCGAAACGGGCGGCGTCCGCCCACGAGACCCCGGCGTTGAACGTCTGCCCGGCGGTCGCGGTGAACGCGGCCACGACCGGCGTGACCACCAAGATCCAGCTCAGCAGCGCCGCCTGCACGCCCACCAACAGCCCGGCCACGGTCGGCGGCATGCCGCGCGGGGCACGCCGAGTGGCCGGGGAGATCGTGTCGGGATGGCTCATGATCCCATCAATGTTGCCAGGCCGGTCGCGTCTAGTGGTCCTCCCTCGCCAGCAAGTCAGCGAACGGCCCCGGGGCCGCCGCCAGTTCCGCGTAGCCGCCCTGCTGGACCACCCGTCCGCCATCCATGACATACACGCGGTCGGCGTTCTTCACCGTGCTCAGCCGGTGCGCGATCACGATCACCGTCTTGCCCCGCCACGCGCGCTCCAACCGTCGCAGCACCTCGGCTTCGACCGCCGGGTCGAGTTGGGACGTCGCCTCGTCCAGGACCAGCACGGCCGGGTCGCGCAGCAGCGCCCGCGCGAGGGCCAGACGCTGGCGCTCACCGCCTGACAAGAGCTCGCCCATCTCCCCGACCGGCGCCGACCAGCCCGCCTCCCGCTGGGCCACGACGGCGTCCAGGCAGGCCGCCGATGCCGCCCGCTCGAGTTCCTCCGCCGTCGCTTCCGGCCGCGCCAAGCGCAGGTTCTCCTCGATCGACAGGTTGAACAGGTACGGGCGCTGGGTCGCCACCGACACTTCAGCCCGCAATTGGTCGAGCGGGTGTTCGCGCAGCGGATTGCCGCCGAGCAGGATGGTCCCGGCCTGCGGGTCCCAGGAACGGGTCAGCAGCGCCGCCAGGGTCGACTTGCCAGAGCCAGACGCGCCGACGATGCCGCTCACCCGTCCCGGCGCGGCGGTCAAGGTCACGTCGGCCAGGGCCGGGGAGCTCCGCGAGGCGTTCGGGTAACGGAAGCCGACTTGCTCGAAGCGCACTTCAGGAGACGTGAGCCGGGCCGACGGCCCCTTGTGCGCGGCCGTCGGCGTGGGCCCTCGCGCGGACGTCGGACCCGGCACCGGGCCCGGCGCGGGCGCGCCATCGGGCGCTGGCGTCAGACCTGGTGCGAACGCCGGTTCCGGCTCGGGTGTCTGCTCCGGCGCGGGCCTCACACTTGGCGCATGCCTCAGACTTGACGCGGACCTCGGCTTGGACGCTCCCGCGGGGGTTGGCTCGAGCGGGGCCGAGCCGTCCACGCGGACAGTCGCGGGGCGGTAGGGACGACCAGCGTCGGGGCTGG
>JAISCU010000184.1 GCA_031265345.1 Bifidobacteriaceae bacterium | reverse complement strand
CGTGGACACGACCCGCCCCGACGGCTCCCCGCCGCACGCCGCCCCGGCCCGCCGCCCCGAACCCGCCCATCAGCCTGACGCGGGGACGGCACGCCTGGCGCCCCGCCACGCCTTCGGCGCGACCCCGCCCAACCCGGCCGGTCCGGCCGGGCTCCGACTGTGACCGAACCCCAACCCGCCCCCGCCACTGACCCGGCGGAAGGGGTCGGCGGGCTGGCGACTCCGGTCCGGCTCGCGGAAGACCCCGACGCCGTCCTGCACCCGGGCGACGCGTTGGACGTCCTGCCGCGCCTCGCCGCCGCGTCCGTCCACGCGGTCATCACCGACCCGCCCTACGGCATCGGCATGGACACCTGGGACGAGCCCGCCGCGTTCACCCGGATAGCCGGCGAGCGCGGCATCGCCCTGGACGGGCACGGCGGCGCCCTGGAAGGGTTCCGCGCGTGGACCAGGGCGTGGGCGGAGCAGGCGTCGCGGGTGTTGAAGCCGGGCGGGTGGCTGGTGTGCTTCGGCGGGTCCCGCACCTGGCACCACACGGCGCTCGGCATCGAGCAAGCCGGATACCAGGTCAAAGACCAGATCGCCTGGCTCTACACCAGCGGCGTGCCGAAGAGCCTGGACGTGTCCAACGCCATCGACCAGCACCTCGGCCACCCGAGGCCCGACCGGCGGATCTGCAAACCCAGGGACGGGCTCCTCCGCGGCCGGCGGGTCGCCGACAAAGGCCAGCCCGCCACGATGGAAGCCCGCCGTTGGGCCGGGTGGGGCACCGCCCTCGCCCCCGCGTTCGAGCCGATCATCGTCGCCCGCGCCCCCACCGGCCTGACCGTCGCCGCAAACGTCCTGGCCCACGGGGCCGGGGCGGTCAACACCGCCGCCGGCACCGAGCGCGGCGGCGGGAGGTGGCCGAAGAACGCCGCCCTCGACCACGGCGCGGCCATGTCGCTCGACCGGGACTGCGCCGTGCGGCCCGGCGACAGGTCCGGGCTGTTCCCAGTCTTCCGGCACCACCAGAAAGCGACCCAAGCCGAACGCCCAGTTGTCGGCGGCGCCGCCCACCAGACCGTCAAACCGCTCGGGCTGATGCGGTGGCTGTGCGCCCTGTTCTGCCCGCCCGGCGGGACCGTCCTCGACCCGTTCGCAGGCACCGGAACGACTCTGGAAGCCGCCCGCGAGACCGGCGCCGACAGCGTCGGCGTGGAACTCGACCCGATCAACCAGAGCTTGATCCAGGTCCGGCTTGACGACGCGAGCCGAGCCCGCCCGATGCTCTGAACGCGGGCAAGCCCGCGCCCACGACCGCACCTGACCCGAAGGCGCCGGGGTCTTCCAGCTCGTGCCCGTCGCCCTGGCTGCGCGCGAGCGACCAGGCGACGCTCGGCCGCTGGGCGCCGCTAACCCGCCAGCGGGAAACGCCGCCACGGTGGCGCCCGAGGCATCCGAGATCTCGGACAGCGCGTCGATGGTCAAAACCGTCGGCCCTTCGCCGCGTTCAACGCCGGCCTCGGCCACCGTCAGCGCCCGGTCCGCGCACACCACCGTCTGGGCGACCGGAACCGCGGCGGTTCGAGCGCGCCGTGCGCCACCCGGCCGGCGTCCGCGGATCTGGTCCGTCGATCTGGGACGAGGCCCGGCGTGCGGTTGCCGGGCCGGAGGGGTCAGCTCGTCGGGTCTGCTCACATGGCGCCAGGCGGACGCAAGACTGTCCGGCGGGAACGGCGCCATCCGACCAGGGCGATCACAGCTTCGGCCACAACCAGCCCGGCCACGCAAGCCACCACCAACTCGTGATTCCATGCCGCCGAGTTCTCAGACGTCATGCAACCCTCGAGGTCGGGATCGGCGAAATCTGTGCCGTCGCAAATGGGCCGCAGCCCCTGCAAGGAGAGCGGCGGATGCACAAACCAGGTGAACACCGTGTAGGGCACGCTCACGCACCCCACGCGAGCCAGCCCGGCGACAGCCGTGCCGAGCCGGGTGCGGAACGGATACGGCCCCTTGAAGACCATGTACACGCACAGCAGCGCCGGCACCACGAACCCGAAGCGCACCGGCTTCCACAAACCGACCGCCTCGACCATTGAGACGCCAGCCAACACCAGGAACACCGGGCGGATGTAAGACCTCCACCACGGTCGCCCCTCGGCGGTCCCCACGCGCCAGGCAGTCATACGCCGATCCTAGACCGCGGCCGCCACAACCCAACGGGCGTGGCGCTCCGCGTGCCCAGTCACACCATCGGAGACCACCACCGCGACGGTCGTCAGCGAAGCGGACGCCGAGACCGTCTCCAAAGTGAAACTCGGTTGCGTGGTCGCGGTCAGTTCGCCATCCACGTACCACTGGCAAGAAAGGGTCTGCCCGGCCGAAGCGGTCGCCGATACGCTGAACGCTTGCGAGTCCCCCGCAGTGACCGCGACTTGGGCGGCTGCGGGGGACACCGAGGATATCTCCGGGGAGCCGGTCGCCTCGGTCACCTCGACCTTCACATAGGCGACGCCGCTCATCCCTCGGCTGTCCGTGGCCAGCACGCCGACCAGCCGCGTCGAGGTCCCCGACGGCGTCAACGACGCCGCCGCGCCGGTCGCGTCATCGAACTCTCCGTCCAAGTCGAAGTCCCACTCCACCGTCAAGGCGCCTTGGCCGCCGGTCGCCGTGGCCGACAACTGGAGTGGGGAGCCGGCCTCGCCGAGCACATCAGGAGCCGACACCTGCGGGATCGCCACCGCCCCGAAGTTCGCCACCAGGCTCTGGGCCAAGTCTGCCGCGTCGTCAGCGGCCTGCCCGAACACGGCCTCCAGCTCCAGTGTCGCGTCGATGGCGGCGTCGTAGACGCCAAGCAGTGTCGCCCCGTCCTCTGGCAGTTCAAGAGCTTCGATCTGCTCGATAACCAAGGCGACGTCTGCGGCCGAGAAGCCGGCAGACTCCAAGGCTTCGATCTCTTTCGCAGTCAGCCCGTCATCGGCGACCCGCTCTTTCAGGTCCTGCCACATGTCAAGGTCGAATGGTTCGCTTGACCCCGGCAACCCGGACGCCTCGTCGCGGAGCGTCTGCAACGCGGCGGCGGCCTCCGTCTGGTTGTCCGCCAGTTCGCCCGCGTAAACGCTGATCGATGTCGCGTGTGCCACCGCCCAGCGGCGGTCGTTGGCCTGTTGGGCCCCCATGTAACGCTCATTGGCGTGTATGAGAGCCTCTACCAGAGCCGTTTGCTCGGCCGCCAGCCTCGCCAACGCCACCTCGGCGGTCGCGGCCGCCTGCGCGGGCAACGTCTCGAACGGGTAGGCCACAGCGATATCTCCGCCGCCCAACTCGGCGTCCAAACGTCCGTTTACCGCGGACACGTCCAGGGCCGCCGGGACGCCGTACGCAAGGTCCGCCGGGTCGTCTGCCAGGTTCTGGAACCCCTGCGCCTGGCTGCCGGCCACGTCTTCGATGACCTTACCGCCGAGCAAGACCGGTACAGCCAGCGGACTAGAAGGGAGGCCATGATCGCCCGCCACGCTCAAGACCTTGTTCAGCCCGGCGCTTTCAATGATTGAGAAGCGCTTTCCGAGTTCAGCGGCGCTCTGCTTGATGCCGATGAAGGCGTGTCGGTCAACGATCTTGCGCAATAGTTTCGGCGACTTGGAGACGGCCCACCACGCCAGCGCCTGAGATGCCGCCTCGGCCTTGATCGCAGCCGAGTCGAAGCTGTAACCGGCTAGGCTCTGCCCCAACACGGTGATGCCCTCTTCCGGACCGTCCCCGAGCAATAGGTCGTGGGACGGGTCGAAACGGCCGTTCAAGTCGGCATCCACGAGGATGTCGTACCTGCCCGGTTCGAGGTTCGGCAGCCAGGCGTACACGTCGTAGAACGTGCCGGAGGGGGCCTGGAACCGATTCACCGAACCAGTGACATCCTTGGCCCGGTCGCCCGCCTTCCACGTCTTGTTGGCAGCCACGTAGATGTCGGCGCGGGCGAAGTAGCCCCCAGGCGCCACGTAGTTCAGGTCCCCGGTGACGCAAACCGGTTCGTTGGAATAGTACGTGTCCACGAAGTCCGAAGCGCAGTCCGTAGCGAACACGGTACCGACCTGAGCCGACGCTGCCGGGATGTTGACGCCCAACGCCACCGAGGCAAGCGCGCCGCAAGCTATCAAGCGGGCAAACAGGGAATGATTCACAGCGACCTCCTGGTTCGGGTTGACGGCCCCGGCGGAATCCTTGTCGAGCCGCCTGCCAATTGACACGCAATCAGACGCCGAAGACGCTGTCAATTCGGACGGCTGACGCCCTGAAGGCGGCTGAGGCTCGCGCGACAACGCAACAAGGCGCGCTGACCTTGCATGACACCCCCCTGTGGCCGCCGGAGGCAGCCATCGGAGCCGCGCCCTTCTGTGATGAACATCACTGATCCTGCCGCGCGGTCCAGCGAGCAATTGTGGTCCGGCCGGGGCTTGTCGGTCGGGTTCGGAGCGGAGCCGAAATGCTCACAGCTGGCGAGGTGCCGGTCGGAGGCGTGGACAGGACTGTGTTGCCAGACTGTTCGGCCCGAGCTTGACCCGTCTGAATGAGCAGAGCGTGGATTCGGGCGGCGTCTCGCTTTGGGGCGGCGGTGGCGGGCGCGTCGAGCAGGGCGATGTCGGCCATTTGGCGGCGGTCGCGGTCTGCGGCGGCGGCCAGAGCTTGGGCTCGGGGGTCGGCCGGCCGGGTCGCCATCGTCTTCGAGAGGCCTGGGGGCGGCGATTCTGGGCCGGGGGCACGCCATGTCGTGGCCCGTGGCACCCGCGTGCCAGAGTTCCGCGCGCAGCGCGCCGAACCGGTCAGACGACGCGATCTGCACGGGCACGGCGGCACCCTGGAAGGGTTCCGGGCGTGGACCAGGGCGTGGGCACAGCAGGCGCTCCGCATGCACCGGGACCACGCTGGAAGCCGCCCGCGAACTCGGAATGATTAGCGCCGGAATTGAACTCGATCCCGGCAACCAGGAGCTCGTCCGCGTCCGGCTGCGCGTCGCAAGCGAGACTCGCCCGATGATCTGACGACCCCCCGAGGCACGGTTCCGCAGAGCAGCGCCGCCGAGCGGCGGCCGCGGTTCACTGCGACGGATCTCGCCCAGGCGCCGAGGCGACCGCGTGGCGCCTCCACGGCCATCTGGTCGGCGCGGAGGCCGCGTTTGCAGGCCGGGTGTCGCGTGATGGGGATAGCATCGAGGAGCTAAGGCGGGTTCGCAGCCATTCGACTTTGGCTCCCGGGGGGCGCGCCCGCGCAAAGCCCAGACCGGCCGGAGGCCCCTTGTGGAACTGAGTTCGCTGCACCTGAAGAACTTCCGGGCGTGCCAAGACACGACGGTGGAGTTCGCGCCGGACCTGACAGTGCTCGTGGGAGAGAACGCGGCGGGCAAGAGCGCGATCATCGACGCGCTCAGCCTGGCAACCTTCGCCGCCACGCCCCGTCAAGCCGCGTGGTTCGACGCGACAAAGGACTTGACCAACGGTGCCGACCCGGGCGCCCCGGTCGAGATCAGCGCGAGGTACGGAGGCCTGTCCGAACTGGAGAAGGCCGTTTACATGGCGGAACTGTTGGACAGCCACGAGGACCTGGTGTTCACGACGGCGTTCGCGACCTCTCCTGGCACGCCCAGGCGCAGCATCGCCACGAGGACGGTGGGAGACTTGAGGGCCGACGATCCCGAGCCTGCGCTGCGCCAAAGGATCGCGCACGTGTACCTCCCGCCTCTGCGCGACGCGGTCCGCGACCTTGACGGCGCAGACCAGGCTCAGCTTTACGAAGTGATGCGGATTGTGCTGGCGGACGACGGCCTCGACGAGGACGATTTCGTCGGCGCGGCGAACCAGGCGTTGAAGGCCGTGGCCGAGCACGGCGCAGCCGAGCGAACCCGCGAGACGATAGACGGCTTCTTCCGCCAGACGATGCCGCCCACCCGCGCCCACGGGGTTGACCTCGCTCAGAAGCGGGTCGACCTGCGGGGAATCGCCCGGATGCTCCGGATACACCTGACGGAGCGCGGCATACAAGTCGGGGACATCGCCTCGACCGGGCTTGGATACGCCAATCTCCTGTACATCGCGATGCTCACGCTCCAACTCGCCAAGGCCAGGGAAAACGACCTTACCTTGCTGCTCGTGGAGGAGCCCGAAGCCCACCTCCACCCCCAACTGCAGCTCGTGCTGCTGGATTTCCTGCTCCGGCAAGCCCAAGAGAGCAGCAAGCCAACCGGGGAACTGGAACCCGCGGGCCGCATCCAGGTCGTCTTGACCACCCACTCCCCGGTGCTGGCCAGCACCGTGTCGATCAGGAACGTCGTCGTGGTGTCGCGCTGCCAGGAGCGAGACTCTTGGTGTTGCCAAGCCGCCGCTCTTGGCGCGCTCGACCTGGAGCCCGCCAAGGTGCGGGCGATCGACCGGTACCTCAACGCGACCAGAGCCAACCTCCTGTTCGCCCGCGATGTGGTTCTGGTCGAGGGAATCGCCGAGCTTCTGCTTCTGCCAGCGCTGGCCGACTACCACCTGGCGGGCGAGTCGGGAACCGCCGGCACCGCGCCCGGAGAGCATGAAGCTGGGGCAGCACGTCGGCAGTTCGCCAGCGCGTCCGTCGTCGCAGTGGAGGGCGTGGACTTCGAACCGTACCTGCATCTTCTGCTTGACGGGGCGCGACCCCGCGTCGACCGCGTCGTCGTGATCACCGACGGCGACCGGGATGACGCGGGATTCGAGCGCAGGAAGCGCTACGAAAACCTGTTCCCATACGACGTTGCCGCCGGACGCCTCAAAGTCGTTGTCGCCCCCACAACCCTTGAGGCGGAACTGTTCCGTTCGCCGCAGAACGAGCCCATCCTCAAGGAGGCCTACCTCGTGCAGCACCCGCGCTCAAGAGAGAGTTGGGAGAAGGTCAGCGGGGCCGCCGCCGGACTGACTGGTGAAGACGAGAGAGCGAGGCTGTTCGCCGCCGTCATAGGCCATCGGCCCAGCGCAGCGGAGCCGAGCCTTGCCATCTCAAAAGGAGAGTTCGCGCATGTCGTCGCGGAGGCCGTCGCAGACAGGCAAGCCGAGTTCGCGGTGCCGAAGTACCTGCGCGAGGCCATCGACTATGTTGCCCGCAACGACGAACTGGCCCAGTGAAAATGGAAGCGGCCGCGACGCTGAGCCCTGGCCAGAAGGCCGCTCTTGAGGGGCGGGTGCGTCTGGTCGAGGCGGGGCCCGGGTCCGGCAAGACCAGGACAGTGGTCGCGCGTTTCGCGCAGGCAGCCCAAGGGCCCAAAGCCGCCGCTCTTCTCTCGTTCACGAACGCAGCCGTCGACGCCGCCAGGTCGCGGCTCGCATCCGCCCCTCGGCTGGTCGAGGCGCCCAATTTCGTCGGAACATTCGACCAGTTCTTCCACCGGTACGTCGTGACGCCGTACGTGTGCCAGACGGCGGACTGCAGCCCCCGGTACGTCCAGTCCTGGGACGACCTGCCCGATCACCTGTCCAGGGTGCGCCCGGATGGAGGCGGCGCAGGTTTTCCGCTGACCCGCTTCTCCCAGAACCAGGACGGGGACCGGCAACTGGACGAGTCCAGGCTGAGACGCACAGAAAGCATCGCATGGGGGAACCTGACGCTCTGGACCCGGAACGCGTTGAACGAGATGGCGAGCGAGCAGGTCCGCGTCTTGCTCGGCGCCCACCTTTACGACACGGACTCAGCGCGAGAACAGGCCCTTGCCGTCCTGTCTGATCCGCAGTCCTCGTTCCTGGGCCGCCTGGCGACCCGATTCGGGGAAGTGATCGTGGACGAGTTCCAAGACTGCGACAACCTCGAACACGAACTGCTCGGCATGCTGACCGGCGCTGGAATCAACGTGGTAGCCGTCGCGGACCCCGACCAGGCGATATACGAGTTCCGCCGCGCCACACCCACCACCTACAACCAGTTCCGGGCCAAGCTGCCCCAAGACTCGATAGCAGCGCTGACCACTTGCTACCGCTCAGCGCCTGCGATCTGTTCGCTCGCCAGCAGCCTCCGCGCAGCGGGAACCTGCGGGATTGATCCCGACCCTGGACACGAAGGAGGAGCCGCGGCAGTCCGGATCGTGGTGGGAACCGGTGCGAAAGCCGGCGACGCCGCCGCCGCGGCGGTGCACGCCGCAGGCATAGGGGTGGCCGACACGAGGATTGTCGCCCACAAGCGATCCGACGCCCGCGCGCTGTCTCGGCAGGGGAACGTGTCTGAAAAGGGCGGATCACGGATGGAAGGTCTACTGGCAAGCCTTGCAGTCCTTCGCGGGACCGCCGACGCACGTCAACGGCTAAGAGCGATCCGCCGCATCGAAGGCGTCCTGCTTGACCTGCTCGGATCATCGGGACGCGGACCGCAGACCCGTGACGACCAGCTTGACGCCCTTGGCCTGTCAGCCGACCAGGTCAGAATGGTTGTCGGCAAGCTGTTGGCCGAGTCGGGAGGCTGGTCCGACGGCAGCGCGTGCCGCGGCGCCGCCGTCGACGCGGTCAAGAACCTGTTGGCGCTCGCGGGCATAGACCCGCCGGGCCGCCTCGGGAGCAGCCTCCCGCTACGCGAGGACGTTTGGAAGCGCTGGGCGCCGACCCTCGCGGATGCGGCAGCTACCACGGACGCCAACCGAGTCGCGTGCACCCATGTGCACGCTGTCAAAGGCGCTGAGTTCGACGCGGTGATCCTCGCGCTGCCGACGCGCGCGCAGGGCGACACGCACGTGCTTGACGACTGGGAGAGCGGCGCCAACACCGAGCAGCGCAGGGTGCTTTACGTGGGCGCCAGCCGCGCCAAGAAGCTCGTCGTCTTAGTTGTGGGCCCGAAGCGCGAAGGTCAGCTGATTCGCATCCTTGAGCGCGACGGAGTGCCGTTCGAGATGGTGCCCCGGGCTTGAGTCGCTGACCCGTGCCAGGCTCGCCGAGGCAGTGCCTGAACCATTCGGCGCTGTAGAAGCGATGGGGCCGCGACAAGCAGGCTGGTCAGCCGGTCAAATGGCGGGCCCCTCCTGGTGGCGTCTCGCGGTTGGGGATAGAACCGCAGTCGTTGGGGCGGGTGCAGGCCGGGTTTGCTCGATGAGCGCCCGCACCTTGGCGGCGTCGCGGATTTGGGCCACGGTCGCGGGCACGCCGAGAGGCTCGGGGCCGGTGACCTCGTACCGGTCGCGGTAGGCGGCGGCGGCGAGTGCGGCGCGGTCCCAGCGGCGCGCGAGCCGCTGGTCGCGGGGCCTGGGCCCGAGGGCCGCCAGCCAAGGCTCCCGACTGGCGGCGGCGCGGCGGAGCATCTCGGCGGCGCGCGCCTTCAGCGCCGTACTGCGCTGGTCGAGGGCTTCCCGCATGGCGGGGCTGACCGGGCCGGTCACCTCCGGGAACATGCCGAGCAGCCGGGCTGCCGCCCGGCGGGTCGGGCGGGCCTCCAACCGGTCAGCGACCAGGGTGAGCCGGCGGTGCAGCACCGATGCCGGGTCGTCCGCGCCGGCCAGGGACCCGGCGGCGAGGCGGGGGAACTCGGCGTCCGGGTCCCACCCCGCCTCCTCCGCGCGTCCAAGGGCGGCCGCCAAAGGCCCGAACGCGTCCGACCGGAGCGCCCGCTCCGCCGTCCCGGCGGGCAGGCCGGTCCG
>JAISCU010000129.1 GCA_031265345.1 Bifidobacteriaceae bacterium | reverse complement strand
GGTTCCTCGACTAGTCACGGAACCGTCCCCCGTCGCACGCCGCAGATCGCCGCCACGGTGGGTTCAGTCATGAGGTGCCCGATGCCGACCGCCCGGCAACCAGCGTTTGCGCAGGTAGGCGCGTCGGCGGCATCGGCGCCCCCTGGCAGCTGTGTCCCCGAAACCACCGTCGCGCGCCGACTGGAGCACGCCACGGCGGTTTCGGGACGCCTGACCGTTTACACGGGCGCCGCGTCGAGCAAGTCTCGCAGGACCTGTGACTGCGAGACATGACGTCGCTCCGCGATACGCCGCAATTTGTCACGGCGGGCCGCGTCGAGGCGGACCGTCATCGGCATGGCCGCCTCCGGCCCGATCACCAGCGGGCGCCCATGCCGGACCTCGCCCGGCACACCCGGATAGATTCCCGCCTCGATCTCGCTTCCCCACTGGTCGAGCAACTGATCGGTCAGAACCGTGCCATCATGGGCGATGTGGGTCTGGCTCACTGCGCCTCCTTCGATGGGGCAAGCCCAATTCCCCCAACATCGTGGCCGTCCCGGGTATCGCACACGCTCCTTTTCGTGTGCTGTAACGCTAACACGACCCCGGCGAGCCTGTCCTGGCGCTGCCGGTCTCCTGGTCGCGTGCCCCGCCGAGTCCGGCAGTTCGCGACTCGTTGTTCATCGACTCCGCTGTTTTGGGCCCTCAACTCCGCCGAGTCCGCTGGTTTGCGCGCCGTTGTTCATCGAGTCCGGGGTTTTGCGCATATCCAGGCTCAAGTGCAACGCGTTGACCAGGCAATACGCGAAAGGTCCGGAGCCAAAGTAGCGGACTCGACGCGTCCCAGGCCGCAAATCGGCGGACTCGACGCGTTCCCGCACGCAGAACAGCGGGCTCGATGGACCGGAGCGCGCAGGCCCCCCGGAAAATGCGCCGACGGGCCTCAGCAGCTACCTCGATAGGCCGCGTCGAGGCGAACGGTCATCGGCGTGGCCGCCTGAGCGCCAGGGGCGAATTCGGATTGTAAATCGACGCGCTCATATACTGGTGCGCGCGTTTGGTTCGCCCGCGCGGCCCAGGTGATCCGCCGGGGCCAGGCGGGCGAGGCAAGAGGGAACCCGGTGCGAATCCGGGACTGCCCCGCAGCGGTAAAGGGGAACGACCGCCGTCACCGAGCACTGGGCCTGGGGCCTGGGAAGCGACGGCCAGTAGGCGAAGGGCCGGCTCCACCATGGGTCAGTCCCACGCCCCCAAGTCCGAACACCTGCCAAGCGTGCGGCGCGCGAGCGGCGGCCCGGCACCCGGACCGTCACCAGTCAACCGCGCGCCGGAGACCGAAACCTCGCGGGTGGGTTGATCGGCCGACGGGCGCCAGGCGTGCCCGGTCGGCGCCTGCCCGCACCCGACCAGGACGCTTGAAGGAGAACCCATGACCATCCCAGCCGCAGCGGCGAGCGCACCCGACCTCGCCGCCGAACCCGCCCACCTCGCGGGCCCCGCCGACCTCGCCACCGCCACCGCCGAATCCGCCGACCTCACGAACCGCGACGCCACCGCCACCACGGAACCCGCCGACCCCACCGTCCCCCGTTGCCCCGCGAGCCCCGGTCGCCCCACGATCCCCGCCGCCACCGCCGCCACCGAGGCCGCCGACCCCACGAGCCCCGGTCGGCCCAGCGGCACGGGCCGGGGCGGCGACAGCCCAGGCGCCACCTGTCTCGGCTACCCGCGCCAGGGGGCCAACCGCGAACTCAAGCGGGCCGTCGAAGGCTATTGGTCAGGGGCCGTCGGCGCCGCAGACCTTCTGAAAACGGCCCGTGAACTGCGGCTCGGACGCATCGCCACGATGCGCGAAGCCGGCCTGGCGGAGGTCCCCTCGAACGATTTCTCCCTCTACGACCACGTCCTCGACACCGCCTGGATGCTCGGCGCCATCCCGCCGCGATTCGCCGCCCGAACCGGCACCGCCTTGGACCGCTACTTCGCGCTCGCGCGGGGCGGCGACGGCTTGGAGCCCCTCGAGATGACCAAGTGGTTCGACACCAACTACCACTACCTGGTGCCGGAATTGACGCCGGACACACTATTCGCCCTCGACCCGTCCAAGCCGCTGGCCGAGTTCGATGAAGCGAAGGCCGTTGGCGTCACCACTCGCCCCGTGATCCTGGGGCCGGTCAGCTTCTTGCTGCTCTCAAAAACGGTGGACGATGCCGCCGCCCCAGTCCCAGCCTCCGCCGAGTTCCAGCCGCTCGACTTGTTGGACCGCCTGCTGCCCGAGTACCAAGACCTGCTCGCGCGGCTGGCGGAGCACGGCGCCGAATGGGCGCAACTCGATGAGCCGTGCCTGGTGTTGGACCAACCGGCCGAGGTCTTGGAGCGGGTCAGACACGCCTACGACGTGCTCACCGAACCGACCGCCCGCCCCCAGCTCCTGGTCGCCACCTATTTCGGGGCCCTCGACCAAGCGCTCCCGGTGCTGGCGGCCAGCCCGGTCGAGGGGCTGGCGATCGATTTCACCGGCCCGGCCTCGAAGAACCTCGAGGACCTCGAACGGATCGGCGGAATCCCCCGCAAGAGGGTCGTCGCCGGGCTGATCGACGGGCGCAATATCTGGGCTGCCGACCTGGAACTGGCGCTGGCCCAAGCCGAAAGCTTGACGGGCTTGAGCGCCCGGCTCGACCCGGCGGCATCGTGCAGCTTGTTGCATGTGCCGTTGGACGTCAACGCCGAGGCGGTGCCCGGCGAACTGGCGGGCTGGTTCGCCTTCGCGCGCCAAAAGCTGGACGAGGCGGCGACGCTCGCGCGCGGGCTGACCGAGGGGCGCCCAGCCGTGGCCGAACCACTGCGCGCCAACGCCGAGGCCCGGCGCCGGCGCGACCAATCTCCGCTGACCAGGGTGGACGCTATCCGAGCGCGGGTGGCGTCCGTCAACCCAGGCGACGCGAGGCGAGCCAACCCGCGCCGCCTACGGGCCGCCGCGCAGGCCGCCGCGACTCCATTGCCCCAATTGCCGACCACGACCATCGGATCGTTCCCGCAGACCGCCGAGGTGCGGTCGGCCCGCGCGGCCCGGCGCAAGGGCACGGTGACCCAGGCGGAGTACGAGGCGGCGATGCGGGCCGAGATCGCTGCGGTGGTGCGGGCGCAAGAAGAACTGGGGCTGGACGTCCTGGTCCATGGCGAACCGGAGCGCAACGACATGGTCCAGTACTTCGCTGAGCAGTTGGACGGGTTCTGGACCAGTGAGAACGGCTGGGTGCAGTCGTACGGCAGTCGTTACGTGCGCCCGCCGATCCTGTTCGGAGACGTGTCGCGCCCGGAGCCCATGACCGTGAGGTGGACCGGCTACGCCCAGAGCCTGACCGACCGGCCGGTCAAAGGGATGCTGACCGGGCCCGTCACCATGCTGGCCTGGTCGTTCGTGCGCGACGACCAACCGCTGGCAGACACCGCCGCCCAAGTCGCGTTGGCGCTTCGCGACGAGGTCTTGGACCTGGAACGGTCCGGCGCGAGGATCATCCAAGTGGACGAGCCGGCGCTGCGCGAACTCCTGCCCCTCCGTCGAGCCGACCGCCCCGCCTACCTCGATTGGGCGGTCCGCGCCTTCGCTTTGACCACCGCAGCCGTGGGCGACTCGACCCAGCTCCACACGCATATGTGTTACGCCGAGTTCGGCGACATCGTGGAGGCGATCATCGCGATGGACCCGGATGTCATCTCGTTGGAGGCGGCCCGGTCCGGTGTCGGGGCGATCAGCGGATTGGCGCGGGGAGGCGACCTCGGCGCGGTCGGGGCCGGGGTCTGGGACATCCACTCGCCCCGGGTGCCCCCGGTCGAGGAGGTCGCGGCCAGGATCAGGCTCGCGCGCGCGACCTTCGGGCCCGATGCCTGGGTCAACCCCGATTGCGGGCTGAAGACCCGCAGCCCAGGTCAGACCCGAGCGGCCCTGGCCAATTTGGTGGAGGCCGCCCGCTTGGTCCGAACCGCGCAGTAGCAGGCCGGGCGCTAGCGGGGCCGGGCGCCGACGGGGCCAGGCGCCAGCGGGGCCGGGCGCCGACGGGGCCAGGCGCCAGCGGGCCGGGTGCCCAGCGCGGGCCAGGCGCTAGCGGGACAGCGAGGCGGGACGAGGAGCCTGCTGGCCCTCGTCCCGCCTCTTCCGACACCTGGTGTCCCCTGCCTGCGGCGTCATCGCCCGGCCACCCCCGGCCTGGCTCGACCGAGGCCAATCAAGCGGTGCCGGAGCCCTCTTCGACCGCGACGGCGGCGCGGCCCGCCTCCAGCCGGGCGATCGGGACCCGGAACGGAGAGCATGAGACGTAGTCCAGACCCGCCTTGTTGAAGAAATGGATCGAGGCCGGGTCTCCGCCGTGCTCGCCGCAGACACCCAGACCGATCTCCGGACGCGTCTGGCGCCCCAGTTTGACGCCGCGCTCCACCAACTGGCCCACGCCGCGCACGTCGATGGTCTCGAACGGCGAGACCTGGAAGATTCCCAACTCCATGTAACGACCGAAGAACGCGCCTTCGACATCGTCGCGGGAGAAGCCCCAGGTGGTCTGGGTCAGGTCGTTGGTGCCGAAGGAGAAGAACTCCGCCGCCCTTGCGATCTCGTCCGCCGTCAAAGCGGCGCGCGGCAATTCGATCATGCAGCCGACCGGGATGGACAGTTCCTCGCCCTCAACCTCGGAGACCTCCTTGATGATCCGCTCCGCCTCCTCGCGCACCAGGTCCAGTTCCCGGTAGGAGCCGATCAGCGGCACCATGACCTCCGGCTTGGGGTCTTTGCCCTCGCGGATCAACTGGGCGGCGGCCTCGGCGATGGCGCGCACTTGGAGCGCGAAGAGCCCCTGCACGCTCAGACCCAGGCGCACGCCGCGCAAGCCCAGCATCGGGTTGGCCTCATGCGAGCGTTCAACGGCGGAGAGCAGTTCGCGCTCTGTCTCCGAGACGGCCTCCCCACGCGCCTCGCGCTGGGCGATCGACACCGACAACTGCGTCAGGTCCGGCAGGAACTCGTGCAGCGGCGGGTCGATCAGCCGGACGGTCGTGTGCAGCCCGTCCATCGCGGTGAACAGTTCGATGAAGTCCTGGCGCTGCAACGGCAGGAGCGCGTCGAGGGCGGCGGTGCGCGTGGCGGGATCGTTCGCCAGGATCAGGCGTTCGATCAGCTTGCGGCGGTCGCCCAGGAACTGGTGCTCGGTGCGGCACAGGCCGATCCCTTGCGCGCCCATGCGCCGCGCCCGGTCGGCGTCCTCACCGTTGTCGGCGTTGGCGCGGACTTTGAGCCTGCGCACGGCATCGGCGTGGCTCAGTATCCGGTGGACGGCCATGACCAGTTCGGCGGCCGAGCCGTCCGGGCCGGTCCCAGCCAAGGCCTTGTCCAGCCCCTCGTCGAGGTATTGGAACACGGGCGAGGGGACCACCGGCACGTTGCCGAGGAAGACCTCGCCGGTCGAGCCGTCAATGGCGATCAGGTCGCCCTCCGCCACGGTCAGGTCGCCGACCTTGAACACCCGCGCGACCGGGTCGACGTCGATGGCGTCCGCGCCCACCACGCAGGTCGTGCCCATGCCCCGGGCCACCACGGCGGCGTGCGAGGTCTTGCCGCCGCGCGCGGTCAAGATGCCTGCCGACGCGATCATGCCGCTGAGGTCGTCGGGGTTGGTCTCGCGGCGCACCAAGATGACGGTGCGGCCGTCGGCGGCCCAGGCCACCGCGGTGGCCGAATCGAACACGGCTTGGCCCACCGCCGCCCCCGGCGATGCGGCCATCGCTTTGGTCAGCAGTTTCTTCGGGGCCGAGGGGTCGAACTGCGGGAACATCAGATTCGACAACTGGTCGCCGGTGACCCTTTCCAGAGCGGTGTCCAGCGTGATCAGGCCCTCATCGACCAGTTGGACGGCGATCTTGAAAGCGGCGGCGGCGGTGCGCTTGCCGACGCGGGTCTGCAGCATCCAGAGCTTGCCGCGCTCGACTGTGAACTCGATGTCGCAGAGGTCGCGGTAATGGTTCTCGAGGGTGCTCATGATCTGGCGCAGCTGGTCATAGGACGTGCGGTCGATCTTCGCCATGTCGTCCAGCGACAGGGTGTTGCGGATGCCCGCCACCACGTCCTCGCCCTGGGCGTTCGGCAGGTAGTCGCCGTAGGCGCCGGGATGCCCGGTGGCCGGGTCGCGGGTGAACGCGACGCCGGTGCCGGAATCCGGCCCCAGGTTCCCGAACACCATCGACTGGACGTTGACGGCGGTCCCGAGCTCGTCGGAGATGCGCTCGCGGCGGCGGTAGACCTTGGCCCGGTCGGTGTTCCAGGAGTTGAAGACGGCCACCACGGCGGCGTCCACTTGGTCGCGCGGGTCTTGCGGGAAGGCTTCGCCGGTCTGGCGCGCGACAATCGTCTTGAACGTGGCCACCAAGTCCTTGAGGTCTGCGGCGGTGAGGTCCACGTCCGACCCGGCGCCGACGGCCTTCTTCTTCGCGTCGAGCGCTTCTGCGAACAGGTCGCCGTCGATGTCCAGCACCGTCTTGCCGAACATTTGGATCAGTCTGCGGTACGAGTCCCAGGCGAACCTCTCGTCGCCCGCGAATTCGGCCAGCCCCAGCACCGACTTGTCGTTCAGCCCCACGTTCAGGACCGTCTCCATCATCCCCGGCATGGAGAATTTCGCGCCCGACCGCACCGACACCAGCAGCGGCTCGGTGTCCCCGCCGAGCTTCCGCCCGAAGGTCGCCTCCAAGTTGTCAATCGACGCCGTGACCTGTTCGGCCAGCTCAGGCGGGTTGTAGCGGTGGTGCATGTAGAAGCGGCACGCCTCGGTCGTGATGGTGAAGCCCGGAGGCACAGGCAGCCCCAGACCGGTCATCTCGCCCAGATTGGCGCCCTTGCCTCCCAGCAAGTCCTTGAGATCCTTGTTGCCTTCGGTAAAGCTGTAGACGTACTTGGGCACGTTGAAACCTTCCACAATTGATTGTCGTTCGCTGAAATCTAGCCAGCCCCGGTCCAGCTTAGTCCCAGCCCGCCCGCGTTTCTCGGTCCGGAGCCTGCTATGTCCGATGCCGCGCGCCCGTCTCGCCGCGCACCAGCCAGTTCGCGTCGACGGCGGCCCCGGCGGCCACCTGCGCCCAGCAATAATGGGGACAGTCCCCATTTCATCTGCCGACCCGAGCGGTGCGGGTGGGGCGCGGAGACCGGGCGAGCGGCATCGGACAAGTGGTTGAGGCGCGGCCCGACCGAACCGGTAGGCCGTCCACGACGAGACGGGGGCCGGCGATCAGTCGGCCACTGGCGTGTCCGTCTCGAGATGCACGATGAATTGGGTCTTGTCGAGGGTGACGAGCGTCCGGGGTCCCATGTCGGGATTCAGCCTCTGTAACTCCAATTGGAGGCCGTCGTCCGGGGAGAGGATCGTCTCGCCTTGGCGGTCAAACAGCCACAGGCGCCCCCGGTCCGATCCCACGTAAAGGTCTTCCCCCCAAAAGGCTCCGGGGCTGGGGAACAAGGCACCGGGAGCGATCCGATTGAGAGCCTCGTCCAACATCTCGTAGTGGAACACAGATTCTTCGGGCCGGGCAAAGATCCGGCCACCAGGCATGCGCTCGGCTCCCCCATAGGCGGGCGAGACGCGGTTGCCAGCCGTGTCGATGAAGAAGCAGAGGTGCTTGTCGACGCCGAAGTCGCGCGGGTCGCCCTTGACGCAGGCGAAGCCGCCTTGGAACCCCCAGATCACTTCGGTGAACCCGTTCCAGCTGACCGGCTGCCCCTGCCGGTCGATCAGGATGTAGCGGCCGTCGCTCGCGTGCGGGTTCGATTCGATGGTGTTGTAGCGGCGCGCAAACGCCAACCCCTGCGAATGGGCCGTGATCAATTCGTCCATCGGGGCCGTCTTGAGCGGGTGGTCCATTTGCAGCTTGGAGTCCGCTCTGGTTATGACTATCTGGCGACTGTCTTCGGTCAGGTAGCCGATCAGGAGGTCTTCGACCTTGCCCTTGACAGGATCGACGAACCTTGTGAAACGGCGCAGGCCATCGGCGGGCGGGGTCACTTCCAGCCACGACCTGTCTTGAATGGTGTTGCCGTCGAGGTCGGCAATGGTGTACCGGAAGACAGCGGTCTGGCCGTAGTGGTTGAACCATCCGTACTTGATCTGGCCGCCCTCGACCTGCGCATGCCCATATTCGGCGGGCACCACCACCCGACCGCCCGCGTCCATGACGCCCCACCGAGCCCCGCCTCCCAAGCCACGACCCTTCTTTTGCGCGAAAGCGAACCGGCCGTGTCGGCAATTCTTGACGTCAACGAACACGGGCGGTACGACGACGATTCCGGCTCCGTCGATGACGCCCTTCTTGCCGTCTTTGCCCGTGAAGACGGCGTAACCCTCTGAATAGTCTTCAACCTGCCGGCTGGGAGCCTCGAAAAGTGCCTGACCCGCTCTGTCAATGCAGTAGGTGCGTTTGGCGGCGGTCACGAAGGCCCGGCCCTCATGGAAATCGGAGGCACTGTCAAAGGCCGACTCGACGGCGGTCGCACCATCAGTGTCGACGTAGCCCCAGCGGCCACCCATCTGGGCGGCGGCCAGGCCCTCCGAGAAAGGCTTGATCTGCCCGCATTGGCGGTCGGCGCCCGCGACCAGTAATCGTCCGTCCCGGCTGAAGACATCCCAGGTCGAGTAGGACCGGGACTGGGCCGTTCTGGCCCCGAAATGACTCGGCGCCAGGACGGTTAGTTCGGCGTAGCCGAACGGGACGATCTCAGCGCCGTAGTCGTCGATGACTCCGAACTCATGCTTTCCGGTCATCGTCATCTTCATCGTCATCGTCATCCACATGTCTTCGGCGATCCATCCCCCGACCTCCGCCGGACCGCGAACCGGCGACATGACCACTCCACGCGAAGCGAGCCGTTCAATCAATTCGTTCATTCCAAACTCCTTTGCTGCTTCTTTGCTGCTCGTTTGGTGCGAACCACCAACGACGGGTTCGAGCGTAGTCAGGCAGGACGCGCCAGTGGTCTGCTGTGAGCAGACAAATTCCTCTTGGGGCGACCCGATTCGGACTTCGGAGCGTTCCGGGGACATCGCCGGGCGCGGCCGCGTCCCCAGAACAGGTTCTGGTCCGATCTGGCCCGGCTAGGCGACCCGATTCGGACTTCGGAGCACTTTGGGGACATCGCCAGGCGCGATCACGTCCTCGGAACAGGTTTTGGTCCGATTCCGCCCGGCCAGGCGACTCGATTCGGACTTCGGAGCGTTCTGGGGACACCCACGTGCGCGGCCGCGTCCCCAGAACCGGTTTTGGTCCGATGCCGCGCGCCCGACTCGCCGTCACCCCCATCTTCGCGCCCGGCGGGTGTCCGCAAGTCCCTGGAACTCGGGCCGATGGCGAGTTGCAGGGACTTGTGGACACAGGTGGAAAGAGGCGCCGCCACTGCCAGCGCGCTGACCTGCGGGAACGCTGATGGGCGGCCGGGCGTCGCCGGGCGCAGTGTCCACAAGTCCCTGGAACTCGGGCCGGGGGCGAGTTGGAGCCACTTCCGGACAACCCGGCTCCACAGCGCGGTCGCGTCCCCGGAACGGGTGCTGGTCCGCTCCCGGCAGGCAGGAACCCGACCAGTGCGGGACTTGTCGGTCCGCGGCGACGACTTGAGCGGCATCGGGCAGCGCCGTTTAATGCTAGTATGTTCGGACATTATAACCGCCGGGTGAGGGCGCAAAGCACACCGATTCGACAAAGCGAAGGAGCGAAGACATGAGAATCGCAGCAGCGCCGATCTCCTGGGGAGTGTGCGAAGTGCCTGGCTGGGGATACCAGATGAGCCCGGACCGGGTGCTGAAAGAAATGGCCGCCGTCGGGATCGAGGCGACGGAGTTCGGACCCGACGGGTTCCTCCCGGACGATCCGGCGGCCAAGGCCGCGACCCTGGCGTCCTACGGATTGAAGGCGGTCGGCGGCTTCGTGCCCGTGGTGCTGCACAACCCCGACCACGACCCGGCCCCGGAAGTCGACCGGGCGCTCGACTCGTTCGTGGCGGCGGGCGGCGACGTGCTGGTGCTCTCGGCCAACTCCGGGCAGGACGGCTACGACTCGCGGCCCGAATTGACCCAGAACGGCTGGGCCACCATGTTCGCGAACCTGGACCGGTTGGCCGCTCTGGCCGCCTCGCGCGGAGTCAAGGCGGCCCTGCATCCGCACGTCGGAACCATGGTGGAGACCGCCGAGGACGTGCGGCGAGTCCTGGCCGGATCATCAATTCCGCTCTGCCTGGACACCGGCCACCTGTTGATCGGCGGGACCGACCCGGTGGCCCTGGCGCAGGCCCACGCCGACCGGGTTGTCCACGTCCACGCCAAGGATGTCGATCTGGCGCTGGCCAAGCGGGTCCAAGATGGCGAGCTGACCTACCAAGAGGCCGTCGCCCAGGGGCTGTACACCGCGCTGGGCCAAGGCGACATCGATTTCAAGGCGATTGTGGCCGCCCTGGACGGGGCCGGATTCGACGGTTGGTACGTCATGGAGCAGGACACGATCCTGGGCGCCGAGCCCGTCGGCGAGGGCCCACTGGCCGATGTCAAGGCCTCGGTCGCGTTCTTGAGGGCGCTGACCTCCGAGTGACCGGCTCGGGCGGCTGGCCGGGGAGGCCGAAGTGACCGGCTGACGAGCCAAAAGTCCCGGTCCCAGACCCGCGCGACGGCCCCCATCT
>JAISCU010000083.1 GCA_031265345.1 Bifidobacteriaceae bacterium | reverse complement strand
CCTGCGGGCACGTGGATGAGCATGTGGGGGCGGGCCATCAACTGGTTGACGGACTTCGCGCGCTCCTCGGGCTGGTCGCACGGCATCCACATCGACACGAACACGTCGAACGACCGCTGCGCCGGGGTCCTGGACACCTCGAGCTCTTTGTCGAACTCGGCGGCCTTTCTCGCGGCGGCCTCGACGCCGTCCATCACCATGCGCAATTCGACGGCGGGGCCGAACGCCGTCATCTTGGCCATCCCATGCGGTTTGGGCACCAGTTGGACGTTCCGCTTCTCCGTCTCCTGGGCGTGCCCCTTCTGCAAAGCCGCCGGGTCCAGGTGGGAGACCAAGCGTTCGGCGAAGGCCTTGACTTTCCCGGTCGGCTGGTCCTTCGCCAGCCGCACCCCGGACTCGACCACCTTCTGCTGCACCTCGGGGTCGTCCGACCGGCGAGCGGCCGCCATGATCGCGTCCGTCGACTCGACGGTGAGCTCTCCCTTGTCCTGCGCCTCGCGGACCACCGGCAGGTCCAGCCCGGCCGCCCCGGCCCTGGCGGCCTGTTTGGCTTGTTTGCCGGTCATCGCGTTCCGCAGGGCGTGCTGCGCGACGACACCCCAGCCCGACCGCTCGCGCTGTTCTTCGGCCATCCGGGCGGCCTGCGCCGTGAGCCGGGCGGCCTGGGCGTGGCAGGTGTTGCCTCTCCTGGTCAACTCGTGTGCTGCGTCCAACAATTCCCGGATCGACGTTCCCGCGTCGGTGGCCGACGGGCACCCGGACGCCGCGGCGCCCGGCGACTCCCGCACCGACGGCCCCTCGACGCCCGCCCCAGACGGGTCCGCCATGGCCGTGCGCGCAGGCGGCCGGGTCTGGGACGCCGGGCCGGAGGAGGCGTCGGGGCTCCCGTCCGCCGTCGTGCCGTGCGCCAATGCTTGCGGAGCCGCTCCCGAGTCGCCGGGCAACGGCGTGCGGACCGCCTGCTCGCCGGTCCTCGTGAGAGTGTTGTCCGCGTCCATTCATCTATCATACGCCCGTTGGTTGAGGATGACAACAGCCAGAAACAAAATGCGCGCAAAAGGCGTATATTATGTCCGACCCCACAGGACCGGTCGGTGCCCGATGCAAACCCGCTCCCAATCGAGCCCGCTGACGCCGCAGTCCTCCCGCGCACGGGTTGTGGATCAGCCCCAATGCCGTCGAGTTTGGCGGGCGTGGCCATGGTCCGGATTGGATGTGGCGGGAAAAGACACGATCCCTGACAGTCGGCGCCGAGTGCCAGGGATCCTGCCTTTTCCACCGGCCATCCATCGGTCGGCGGCACCCGTCGGGCGGGCCACGAGATCCCCACCCTAGGTGAACGGCATTGGGATCGGCCCCGCTCGCCCGGCACAGCGGTCCTGGCGGCACCCCCGCAGCCCAAACCTCTGACCGGCGCTCGGAACATGACACGGCACAACCGCCCGTCAGGGCAGACGGGAAACGGTCGGATGCGAACCGGTGGTCTCGCCGCCGAGACCATCCAAACTCCCGGACCCACCCAGGGCAACCCCGCTGGGCGCGCACGGCCGACCCGGCGGCATCGTACAACCGGGGGGTGAGAAGGAAACCAGCCCGAGGGACAGCGCCCAGACCCGACGCCTACCCTGGACCGATGCCGGGGCAGCTGAAGATCGAGGTCCGCGGGGCGCGGGTGCACAACCTGAAGGACATGGACGTGGACGTGCCGCTGGGCGAGTTCGTGGCGGTGGCGGGCGTGTCGGGGAGCGGGAAATCGTCGCTCGCGATGGGCGTGCTGTACGCGGAGGGGTCGCGGCGGTACCTGGAGGAACTGTCGACGTACTCGCGGAACCGGCTGGGGACCACCGAGCGCGGCGACGTGGACGAGGTCCGCCACATTCCCTCGGCGGTGGCGGTGCGGCAACGCCCCCTGGCCGCGGGATCGCGCTCCACGGTGGGCACCGTCTCCGAAGTGTTCAACGTCCTACGACTCGCGATGTCGAGGCTGGGGTCGCACAAATGTCCCAATGGTCACCTATCGGCGCCGGACCTGATGGCGGGCGCCACGCTGAAGGTGAAGTGCTCGGTGTGCGGGGTGCTGTTCCCGTTGCCGGAGGCGGAGGACTTCTCGTTCAACTCGCGCGGGGCGTGCCCAAAGTGTGACGGCACGGGCGTGGTGCGCACCGTGGACGAATCGACGCTGGTCCCGGACCCGGACAAGACCATCGCGCAGGGCGCCGTCCGGCCCTGGTCCATGATGGGCAAGACACTCATGCCGAACCTGGCGAAGCAACTCGGCGTGCGCATCGACGTGCCGTACAAGGACCTGACGGCGCACGAGAAAGACATCGTGATGCACGGCAAGCCGGTCAAGAAGCAGGTCGCGTTCACCTCCGGCGCCGGCAACGCCTGGGACCTGAAATGGACGTACACGAACGCGGTGGACACCGTTGAGCAGGCAGTTCGCGGGGCTAAGTCCGACCAGGGGTTGACCCGCGTGCAACGGTACTTGAAGACGGCGGTGTGCCCGGAATGCCACGGCAGCCGGTTGAGCGCGAAAGCCCGTTCGTCGCGGCTGGCCGGGCGCGGCCTGGATCAGATCGCGGACCTGACCCTGGACGCGTTGCACGCTTTCACGCCCGCGATCACCCGCAGCCTCCCGCCCGATTTCGCCAACCTGGCTCATCGGTTGCTAGGGGAGTTGGACGGCACCGTGGCCCCCATCCTGGACCTGGGTCTGGGCTACCTGGTCACCGCGCGCGACGCCCGCACCCTGTCCACTGGCGAGTCGCAGCGCATCCGCCTGGCCCACGCCGTCCGTGCCCGCACCACCGGTGTGCTCTACGTCCTGGACGAGCCCGCCGGAGGCCTCCACCCCGCCAATCTGGGCGGGCTCATCTCAGTGATCGAGTCGTTGGTCAAGGATGCCAACACGGTGGTCGCCGTCGACCACGACGTGGACCTGCTGGCGCGTGCGGACCACATCATCGAGATCGGGCCGGGTGCCGGGGCGGAGGGCGGAGAGGTGATCGCGCAGGGCTCCGTCGCCGCGATCGAACACGCGCCCCGGTCGCGGATCGCGCCGTACCTGAACCGCACGGCGCGGTTGATGGCGCGGCGGCCTGCCGCTCCGAACGATGTCTTCGCCAAGGGGCATGTCACCTGGAAAGTCGGGGCTCTTCACAATCTGGTGGGCGTCACGGCGGTGTTGCCGGTGGGCCGGGTGACGGCTGTCACCGGGGTGTCCGGCGCGGGCAAAAGCACGCTGATCCTGGACGGGCTCTACGACGGGCTGGTCGCGCAGTTGGCGGGCCGAGGGCTGCCTGCGGGGCTGTCCGCGTTGGACGCGCCCGGCATCCGTCGGGTCGTGCTCGCGGACGGCACGCCCATCGGCAAGAATTCGCGCTCCACGGTGGTCACCTACTCAGGGGTGCTCGATGCCGTGCGCCAGCTCTACGCCGCCACCCCGTCCGCGCATTCGGCTGGGTTGGGAGCCGCGCAATTCTCGTACAACAACGAGTCCGGGTGGTGCCCCACCTGCCGAGGGATCGGGGTGATCTCGCTGGACATCCAGTTCCTGCCGGACCTGCGCGTGGTCTGCCCGGCCTGTGACGGGAAGCGGTACAACTCCACTGTGCTGTCGGTCGAATGGGAGGGCTTGTCCATCGCGGACGTGCTCGCGCTGACGGTCGATCAGGCGGTCGCGCGATTCGCTTCGGAGCCGGGCGTGGCCGCGCGGTTGGCGTTGCTCGCGCGAATAGGCCTGGGCTACCTCACGCTGGGCCAGGCCACGCCCGAGCTGTCCGGCGGCGAGGCGAGCCGCCTGAAGCTCATGAGCGAGATGAGTCGCAAACTTGATCACACGCTGATCTTCCTGGTCGAGCCCTCCCTGGGGTTGCACCCCGACGACGTCCGGGTCTTCATCGGGGTGATCGACCACCTGCTGGGGCGCGGGGCCACCATGGTGCTGATCGACCACGACCTCGATCTGATCGCGAACATGGACTGGGTGATCGACATGGGACCAGGCTCCGGGTCACAGGGCGGTCGTGTGGTGGCTGCGGACACGCCTGCCGAACTGGCTAAGGACCCGGCCAGTGTCACCGGCCCCTACCTGGCTCGGCACATGGAGCGCGCGGGCGGAGTTGTCGCCGGGGCTGGGGCGCGCTGAACTGGGGTGATGCGAGCGGCCCGACCGGGCGGCATCGTGCGTCTTGGCGGCAGCCGCAATCCAGGCTCAAGCGTCACCGGCCTGATCTATCGCGTCGATCCAATCCTGAACCATGCCGACGGCCGCTTGCAGGCCATACATCATGCCGACGGACTTCGCCAGTTCCGGGTACGCCCTTTCCCAGGCATCATTGGCCACCAAGACGGGTGGCCAACGCCGGGGCGCGTCACCATTGGCCTCCGCTTCGGCGGCTCTCGCATCGAAAACATCAACACAGGCCATCTTGAGTTTCGACAAAGCGGGATCGTCCCCGTAGAGGTTCTCTTTGATGAGAATCAAGTCGATCACGTCCCGCACGCGGTCATTGGTTTTGTGGGGCGGCTCGTGGGGATCGGTGGCGGCATGCACCTTCTGACCTATCTGGTAATCCATGACGATACCGGCGATCTCGTCAGGAGACTTCACGCCGAAGAACCCGATCGCCGGAGCAGGGACAGGCGTGATGCTGGAACCGGTTCGGCCTTCAGGGAAGGAGGTCTCGATCTGGATGCGCCGCCATGTCTTGCCCCGCACGATCAGCTTCACGTCGAAGCGATATGGCTTGATTAGTCGTCGCGCTTTCATCACCCGCTCAAATGCGGTGCGCTCGAGACTGAACGGTCCCCACGGCTCGGCCAGCGCCTGATCGACGGCCTGCTCAAACTCCTCCGCGTTACCACGGAACAATGTGTCGACGTCCTTGGTCGTACGGGCCTTCAGGCCGAGTAGCAGTTCGATATACAAACCGCCCTTCACCAAGAAGAGCGGTTGGCAGTCGAGGGCGAGGCTCCGTTGCAGAGCGCCGACCACCACGGTGGATGCCAACATCCAACCGATGCGTCGGCCCGCTCCCCCGGTGATTCCTTCAGCCTCGCGAACCCACTGGTCCAATAGCCGTGCGGTGGGGACGGGCCGTTCCTCTTCGGGCAGGTCGTAGATCATGCGTAGCGCTCCTCCAAGGCGATGCGTTGTCGCGCTGCGGTAGCCGTCGTGATGAGCCCCCTAGATTCGGCCTGGTCGATGGCCTGCCGTATCAGGTCGGGACGGGGCAAGGAGACAGTGGCCTGGTCGATGGAAGTCCCTGCCGTGACGCAAGGGACCCCCTCCCACCAACCGCGCTGATCCGGTCGCAGGTCCTCGTAGTGCAGGGCGAACGCGTCTGGCATGTGGATGCGACGGATCGGATTTTTCCGTTTCGGCACAGTCACATGGATCGCAGCGGGGTTTACATCGGACAGTTCCCGCAGGTCGAGGGCAGTCTCGTGGCTGAGCACGGCTAACGGGTCGCGGGTCCACAGCACCGCCTCCATGAACTGGTCGTTCTGACTGACTGGAAAATCGGGGAACCGGTAAACGCCCTGCGACATCTTGGCGAGTTTGCGCCGAGCGGCAAGCTTGCGCAGTTCGACCTCTGCAACGCCTAGCTGGGCGGCGTCGAGCGTCGTGACGTAGCCGTACTGATCGAGAGCTACTTGCCATAGCGACTCGCGAATAGTCACGCTCAAAAGCGTACCGTAATCGGTACGGTTTTGAGGGAGATCCAGAGACGGGCGCGAACGCGCGCAACGGCATAGCGCCGAGCCGACCGGGCGGCATCGTGCGCGGACGTCTCCTCAGGCGGGCGTGACGATCTCCAACCCATCGAACCGGCGAAAGTCGCGGTCGAAGGTCGCGATGGGGATTATCGGCGAGCAGCACGTTCACGCCGATGACGATCACGGTGCCAGGCCATCTTCGTCGAGAAGCTCGAACAAGGCGGCGTTCGAGGACAAGTCCACCGCCGGACGCGGCGTGCCCCCAGGGCTGACGGGCAACTCGACGCGCTGCCGCATCACTTGGTCTTCTCCAGATACCGGTTGTTCACCACCTTGAAAATGTTCCGTCCGTCCAGGACCTCCAGACCGACCCCCTCCGCCTCATGCCAGACGATCCCTTCGGCCAGCAGATTGCGCGGGCCCCAGCGCAGACCTTCCGCTTGGGCTATCGCCTGCTCGGCGGTCGCGGGCAAGCCGGCCTCGGTTGCTTCCTCGAGAACGGGCACGGACCACTTCCGGATGCCCTCGGGCCACTCGCGGATCGGCACCCCGCGCCGCACCGCCCCATCTGGCCCGGCCAGGTTGGCGGCGAACACGAACGGGCGCACGTCTGGTAATTGGAGGCGATTGGACTGGATGCCCGGCCCGGCGATCTCGAACTGGAGCGCCTCGCCGGGCTTCAGCGCGCCGAACAAGTCCTCGTGGCGGCGCACCACGTTCCAATAGGTGTTGTCGCCCTCGCCGATCTCCCAGTTGCGGCTCATCACCCGCATGGCGCCGTCCTGGTCCCGCACCGCCGTGGCCGAGGACCCGTCGATCTTGAGCGTGGCGACCCATCGGTGCTCCAACAGCGCAGGCCACACGTCCAGGAGGTTCTGGACCCGCTCCGCGTCCGTCTTGCGCGCGTATTGCGTCAGGAACGGCCCCACCTGATCGCCCGCGCCCACCGGCATGGGCGGCTCGTACTTCCCCAGGCCCAAGACCCCCGTGACGTCGGTGCCATCCGGCAGTTCGGCGAACCCGAACGCCGTCGGATAGGCGCTGGCGGGGAACAGTATCCCCTGGCTGTAGACGCCGCGCAGCCGGATGGTGCGCAGCACATGGTACTTGCGGCCCGCGACCTCCTTGACGCCGCGCTGCGCGAGGAAGGCGTACAGCGGGTCGTCCACCGGCAGGGCCGTGTCCACCTCGATGTAGACCACTTTGTCGCCGGGGTTCACGTCGCCCTTCTTGACCACCACGGTCCAGCCCCGCACATGCGCGGCTTCGATGGCGTCCGCCCCCTCGATCGGCGTGACCGCCGCCACGGACTCGACGGTGGCCAGCTTGCGTCCTTCGGCCTCGGCAATCGGCATTTCGTGCTCCCTTCTCTCGGCGATTCGACTTTCACAACACTATGCCGAGGGTCTGACACGATAACGTCGCCTGCTCAAACCGCCCAGATGCACGATGCCGCGCGCCCGTCTCCGCACGTTGGTCAAGCCCGGCCCCGCCCGGCCTGAGCGGTTGCCTCGACGCGGGACCGGCGTCACAGCGCCAGCCGCAGTGCTCGCTGCGCTGTGTCGGCCATAATCATTGGGCGGGATGCTACGGAACGTTGCCCGATGCTTCGTGCGTCCTCCGGCCTTTAGGACCCGTGGGAGCTACTCTCGTTTGCCGAGTGATAAAGTACGTCATATGAGAACCGCAGCGCCGCCCCTGGTGCCGGTCTTCCGATCCGATCTGCAAGCCCGGCTCCTCCTGCGCGTCCTGACGGGCAAAAGGGCGGCCACAGCGTCCGCGATGGCACGCGAACTCGGCGAGCCGGGCCCGACGGTGGCGCGAGAGGCGAAACGGTTGCTCGACTCCGGGTTGTTGGTCGGCGAGAACGTGGGACGGTCGATCCTATTGCGCCCGAACCCTGCCCATCCGGCCACCGCTCCCCTGCGCCAACTCTTGGTGGCCACTTACGGCCCCGCGCCAGCGCTTGAGGAGGCGCTCGGCGGCGTGGACGGCATCGACCAGGCGTTCGTCCACGGCTCGTGGGCCGCCCGTCGGCTGGGAGAAACAGGGAAGCCGCCCGGCGACATCGACCTCCTGGTGGTCGGAAATCCGCAGCGTGACCAGGTAGATCATCTGTTGGATTCGGTCGAGGCCGCGATGGGCCGCGAAGTCAACGTGACTTACGCTAGCCCGGAGCGTTGGGAAGAAGCGGCTGAGCCGTTCCTCGCTCAAGTGCGCGGGGGCCCGCTGGTGCCTCTTAGGCTGCCTGGCCGTACGGCGGAAGGGGCGTGAGCGTGGACGCTTGGAGGCAGGGGCGCGCGACGATCGATCAGCTGCTCGAAACGGGACTGCTTGAGCGCGTGCCTGCGGACCTCGCAGCTTCCAGATCCTTGGTGGAAAGGGCCCGCGTCCACTTGAGGTCCGCAGCGACGTTGGCCGATCAGGACGTTGAACTGGCCTACGACGCCCTGCACACGGCGAACCGGAAGGCGCTGGCCGCAGTGCTCCTCGCCGAAGGATTGCGGCCGACGCGGGAAGGCGGCCACATCGCTCTGCATGAGGCCGTCCGCGCCCAGCTGGATCCCCCGTTGGGCCGGGTGCTGGCCCCTTACACGCGAATCCGCCGCGTTCGCAATGCCGGCGCCTATCGTGACGAGTTCCCTCATGTGGCAGAAGATGTGCGTCAAGATCTGCCTCTCAGCCGGGCGCTGGTGGACGCCTGCGCCGCTGTGCTCGGTCAGATGCCGGTGTACTGAGGTTCGCGAAGGCCGGCGTCACAGCGCTAGCCGTAACGCCCGGTCGGCCAGCCCGATGGTGATCGTTTGGCCCCACAGCGCCGTCAGCCGGTCGGACTCGATCCCGTCGCCGAACGCCACCAGCCGGTCCGATTGGACGGTCAGGGCCAACTGCTCGCCTTGGTCCAGGACACCGTCGGTGAACCGGCGCCCGGTGCCGGGCGAGGGCCAGGCCTCACGCACGAACCACGCCAGGCGGCGCTGCGATGGAGCGGGCAGCGGACGGCCGCCACGATCCCCGGCCAGTGACGCGCACCAGCCGGTCGCCCCAGTCCCGGTGCCCACCACGACCCCGGAGGAGGCCTGCGCCTCGCGGCCAGCGCCAGGCGGGGTCAGCTCGTAGCGTGCGGTCTGATGCCCCACGTCGCCGATGTAGACCTCGTTCAAGGCGGTCAACTCCTGGCCGTCATCGAATCCGGCCCGCACCATGGTCAACTCCGCCACCCGCGCGGTCTCAGGGGCCAACATCAAGCGTGCAGCCGCGGCGGGGTCATGGCGCACCAGCGTCCCTGGGTTCACGCCGCGCAACGGATCGACCCCGATCACCAATTGGCCGTCGAGGTACTTGGCGGTGTTCGCCACCAGCCCGTCCTGACCCACCACCACGATCTGGTCCTCGGCCTGCATCAGGAATCGTGGCAGGTCGGCCCGTTCGACCATCGCCACGGCCCAATCCGAGGGCGCGGCGGCCAGGATCGCGTCGGCAGCCCGGACGGCGGCATCGTGACGGAACCGGACTTCTTCCAGGCCGCGCCCCCGGGACTTGAGGTAGAACTCGACCTGGCCCATGGTCCCGTGCCGCTCGACCAATTCGGTCAGTTCGGAACGGCGGTGCACCAGCACCAACCGCGTTCGCAGCGTCATGATTCCGCGCCAGCCTCGACCCGGTGGCCCGCCCCGCCGAGGGCTACCAGCAGACCGGTCACCAGGTCGGGTGTGATAGTCACAGACCCGACCGCGGGCAGGTTCCCCGCCAGTTTCTGCAACGCCAGCGCTCGCAGCACCTCCGGCCCCGCTTTGACGTAGCCGTCCAGGACAGCTTCCTTGGCTGCCGCCTCGGCCGCGCCGACCTCCCTGATCTCTTGGGCCCGTGCCGCCGAGTCGATCTCGCGCCGTTCGGATTCGGCGCGCTGAGCGATCAGTCCGGAAGCGGCCGCCTCCTCGGCCTGGCGCCGGGCGTTGGCCCCTTCCTGGGCCAGCAACTGCTCACGCCTCCTGGCCAGTTCGATCTTGTTCGCCAACTCGTTCTCCTCGATCGCGCGCTCGCGTTCGACCGCCAGCGCCCGCCGTGCGTAGAGCGCCGAATCGGCCTCGGCCTGAAGGTGTTCCCGCATCGGGGTCTGCAGCGCCTTCTCGACGTCCGGGTCCGGCCGGACCGCCAAGACGCTGATGGCCACTATCGCGATCCCAGCTTCCGCCAGGCGGTCGTCGTCACGCAGCCCTTCCAGCAACGACTGCCTGACGGCCGGGGCGCCACTCCTGGTCACCTGGTCCAAGCTGAGCCCCGCGACCACTCCCAGGACCACGGCCTGGGCCAGTTGGCCAATCACCGTGCTGACCTGTTGCAGGCCGGCCGCGCCAGCGGTGGGCGGGAAGACTCCGAAGTCGAATCGCGAAGCGATCCGCTCCGGGTTGGCGAACCGATAGGTCACGGCGATCTGGCAGGTCACGTCTTGATGGTCGGTGGTGAGCGCGTGGTAGATGGCGGCGAGTTCCTGGTCCGAGGCGGGGACATCGCTGAGCGCCGAATTGGCGGGTCGGAACCAGAAGGCCTGGCCGGCGCCGGCATGGCGGAGCCTCCCGCCTCGCAAGTGGAGCACATAATCCGTGGACGTGCCTTGGTAGTGCCTCCAGAACGGATACCTCTTGATGATCGACACGGTGGTCTCCTTTCGATATTGTCACAATGACACTAACAACCATCGCCTTAGCTGTCAACTTGACAATAAGACGGCCCGACCGCGTACCCTTGGCTACGTGGTCAAGCCTGTCGACAGCTCAGCCGGTACTCTCACCGATTTCCCCGCCGATGCCGCTCGCCCGGCCCTCACGGTGGACGTGGTCGCCCTCACTATTCGGTCTGGGAGCCCGGCGGTACTCCTGGTCAAGCGCCTGTTGGCGCCCTTCCGGGACCGGTTGGCGCTGCCAGGGGGCTTCGTGCTGGAAGGCGAGAGCCTGCGGCAAGCGGCGCTGCGAGAGCTGGCCGAGGAGACCGGTGTAGCCCCGCCCGGCCACCTGGAACAACTCCGGACCTACGGGCCGTTGGCGCGGGACCCGCGCGGCCCGGTCCTGACCGTGGCCCACCTCCTGCTGGCCCCGGCCTGGGGTAGCGTCAAGGCGGGCGGCGACGCTGGAGCGGCCGCCTGGACGGACCTGGGACAAGCGACTGGACTGGCCTTCGACCACAATGCCATCCTGGCCGACGGCCTGGAGCGAGCCCGAGCGAAGCTCGAGTACACGGCCTTGGCGCTCGCGTTCATGCCGCCCGTCTTCACCATGGCGCAGCTACGGGGCGTCTACGAGGCGGTCTGGGGACACGCGCTGGACCCGCGCAACTTCTCGCGGAAAGTCCTGGGGAGCGGCATCGTCCAACCGACCGGCGCGATGACATCTGGCGGCGCCGGGCGTCCCGCCACGCTCTATGCCGCGCCGAGCGGTCTGGACCCGGCCACGGCCGGGCTCAACCCGCCGCTCATGCGACCCTCCCTTTGAGAGAAAGGACAAATCCACGGGATGTCGCGTGCGAGGTCCAGCGGATTTGTCTTTTCAACCCGCCCCCTTTTCGCGAGGTCCCGGGAATTTGTCTTTCTCAAATCGTGCCCTGTCCAAGGCCAACCCCGTGACCTGCGGTTCAGCGACCCGTGCCGCGACGCGCCGCGACAAGAAAGACAAATCCGCTGGATGTCGCTGAAACCCGTCCGGTGGAAAAGACGAATCCCCGGGATGTCGCGCACGAGGTCCAGGGGATTTGTCTTTGCCGCCGCTCTGAGCCATCGCCGCCAGGGAATCGCGGCCCATGCCGAGCCGGCCGCGCACGAGAGCCGAGGCTCATGCGGACTGGCGGATGACCAACTCGGTCGGGAAGACCCGCGGCCAAGGCCCCCAACCGCCGGTCCGCAGCCGCTCCACCATCAACTCCGCCGCAGCCGCGCCCAACTGCGCGACCGGCTGGGCCACCGTCGTCAGATTGGGCACCACCTGGGTGGCGGTGACTGAATCGTCGTACCCGACCACCGCCACGTCATCGGGCACGGAACGCCCGGCCACGGCCAACGCCTGCAGCGCGCCGGAAGCGAGGAAGTCGGACTGGGCGAAGATCGCGTCGATCTGCGGGGACTGCTCAAGCAAGCGGGCCACCGCGATGGCGGGCGCGCCGGAATGGAAATCCAGTTCGACGCAGGGCCCCGGCTCCACCCCGGCCTCTTCATGGGCTCGCAGGAAACCGACTTTGCGGTCGACGGCGGAGGACCGGTTGAGCGCGCCGCTGAGGCAGGCGATGTGGCGCCTCCCCTGGTCCAACAGGTGCTTCGCAGCGGCGTGGCCGCCGTGGATGTTGTCGGCGTCGGCGTAGGGCGCAGGAACGGAATCAGGCGGCCGGCCGATGAAGACCATCGGCAGGTCCAGTTCTTGGAGCAGCGCCTCGAGGTGGTCGTCGCGGTGGAACTGCGCCACGATGATCCCGTCCACATTGCTGTGATGCAAGAAATGCTTGGTGGTGCACACCGGATCGTCCGGGTCGGACAAGGCGAGCAACGGCTGCAGCCCGGCCTGCCAGAGGCGCCGCGAGACCGTGGCCGTGATGACCGCTATGAAAGGGTCGAGGAAGATCAGCTCCGGGCTCTCCGGGGTGATGATCGCGATCTGGTCGGTGCGCTGGCGGGCCAGGGTGCGGGCGGCCCGGTTCGGCACGAAGCCCAGCTGGTCGATGGCCCTATTCACGGCCTGGATGGAACGCTGCGAAGCGGTGCCGCCGTTGATCACCCGCGAAGCGGTGGTACGCGACACCCCGGCCGCCTTGGCCACCTGGTCAAGGGTCACGGGATCGCTCATGGGGCGCCTCCGATGTGCAGTGATCGCCCGGCCGCGCCTCGACCGTGCTGGCCTCTATGCTAACCGTCTCGCGCGCGGCGGTCGGTGCCCCCGGTGTGCCTAAACCACCGTGGCGCGCGTCTGGATCGCTGCGGCGGTGGTTTAGGTCACCCGCTGCCCGATGCCGTCGGGTGCGTGGTCAGCGGTCGCTGGTGCGCCCGAAGGCAAGGCGGCATTGAGGCGGGCCGACTCGCCCGCCATGAGCGCCAGCGCGTCGGCCCGGTCCAGATGGTTGATCACAGGCGTTACCGGGCCTTTGGGCGAATTGATGGTGACCGAGGCGAGGTGCCGCCGCCGCGCCCACGGTCCCTCCCACAACTCGAGGCCCTGGATGCGCGCGTGCGGCACCATGGTCGCGCGGCGCCAGATCGCCCCGAGCCGCAGCACCAGCATTTGCGACGTGACCGCGAAGGCGGTGCGTTTCCAGGCCAGCGGGTCGAACAGGCGCGCCCGGCGTGGGGACCCAGTGAATCCGGCAGTCGGCCCCTTGCCGGTCATGGCCGCGGTGACCAGTTCCCAGTCACCGGGCTGCGCCAGTTCCGGAGCGACCGCCCAGACGGCCCTTCGGATGGTCTCCGAGTCGCCCACCGGGACCAGGACGGATTGTTTCTCGGCGTCGTCGGAACCGTACCCGGCCACGTTCATTTGGGCCTTCCACCAGCTCAGACGCCGCCAGAGTGGGCCCTGTTGCAGTTCGATGGCGACCACCCGGCCGGGGGCTATGGTCTGCGAGACACGGGTCGTGAGCCCGTGGCTGAGCGTCAGCCCGCGAGCAGTCTGCTTGGCGCTGAAACCGAAACCGCCAATGAATTGGCTCCAGACGTACGATCCAAGGCCCAGCAGCCCCGGCACCACATAGAAGGCGTTCTTGGGACCGTTGGCGATCAGCACCACCACGCCGCCGATTATGGCGAGGATCATCAACCAGGTCATCGGCGACAGGGCCAGCACGCCTATCACGCGCACGGTCGGCACAGCGAACAGTTCCGGCGCGTCGGCGTCCGCATCGCCCAGGAACTCCCCCACCTCGGTTTCCGCCGACTTGGTTACTCCCATGGACGATGCCGCTTGGCCGGTTCCGCCCGCGCCTTCGTCCCCGGGGGTGGCCGGGGCTGCGCGCGGCGGCTGGATCGGCCCCTCCCTGACGCTCGCCGCGCTGGCCGCTGGGATTTGCGCGGCGCTATCCAGCTCGTCAAGCCGGGCGGCGCCGGCAGTCGCCGGCGCGGTGCCGGCCTTGGTCGCCGAATCGCCACGGCTGTCAAGCCGGACGGCAGCAGCAGTGGTCGTCGGATCGCCGAGGTCGTCAGGCCGGGCGGAGCTGGCGGTCGCCGCTCCGGTGCCGGCCTTGGACGCCGGATCATTGAGGTCGTCAAGCCGCGCCGAAGCGGCCCGTTCGAGGACGGCGCGACGCCAGCGAGCGGCATCGGACATCTTGAGGTAGGCCAACTCGACCGCCGAGCCGCTGCCGCCAGCGGACTCGATCTTCAGCTTGACCAGGCCGAACAGGCGGGGCACCAGCGGGCGGACGGTGTCGACCGCTTCGACCCGGTCGAGCCGGACGGTGCGGCGCTGGCGGAAGATCACGCCGGTCGCCAGCTCCAGCGACGTGTCCGTGATGCGGAAGTGGGCGCGTCGCCACCAGATGAAAGCCCATACGAACACCAGGATGAGGACTATCGCGATGCCCAATGCGAGCCGAGGCCAGCCGATCTTGCTGGCGCCGCGGATGGTGCCCTCGATGTCATCGGACAGGCGGTAGGCGGCGAAGGCCGCGAACGCTGCGATCACACCCCAACTCTTGATGAAGGGCGTGGCCAGATGCAGGCGATGCCAGTCGGTGC
Organism: Bifidobacteriaceae bacterium; assembly: GCA_031265345.1. Next base: position 9,417 of record JAISCU010000083.1, on the reverse strand, counting down.
CGCCGTCGCGAACGGCGGGCGAAGGCGGCGCGGAGGTCACAGCCCCGCCATCCGGGCGTTGCCGAGTTCGGACAGGCGGTCGCGCAGACGTGCTGCTTCGGCGGGCTCCAATCCAGGGAGGTCGGCGTTGAGCGATCCGGCCGCAGTGTTGAGGTCGAGCTTGGCCAGCCCGAACGCGCGGTCCAACGGCCCGGCGCTGATGTCGAGGTACTGGAGGCGTCCGTACGGCACGACTTGCAGTTGGCGGAACAGGATGCCCTTGCGGATCAGCAGGTCGTCGGCTCGCTCGAGGTAGCCGATGGCGCGCACTCGGCGGGCGTTGAACCAGACCGTCCACAGGCCGAGGGCGGCCCATACTGCGACCGGCAGGACTATCCACCAGTGCCGGAAGATCGCCCAGGTCACCAGCCCGCCCAGGACCGGGAGCCCGAACCAGATCGCGATCACGATCAGACGCACCTTGATGAGCTTGGGGCTGACTCGGCGCCAATCCGTCGCGTCCGGATCGAACAGGGCGTCCTCAGGGCTGTCAGCGCTCACTGGACCATTACACCACAGCCGGAACGCCTGCTCGCCGGGCCCTTCACGGCTTTGCGGAGCAGGCCGGCCGACCGGCCCGGGTGTGAATTGCGCCTTGACGGGGTTCGTGGCACGGGGGCCGCGACCACGAACGCCGTCAGCCTGCATTTCGGGTCCCCGCGCCGCCGGTTCGGGTGTGAATTGCGCCTTGACGGGGTTCGTGGCACGAGGGCCGCGACCACGAACGCGTTTGACCCGCATTTCGGCACCTGCGGCCGTCCCCCGCCGCTGCGGCTCCGAAGGCCGAGGCGGCTTTCCCCCGTCACGGAGCCGCGAAGCAAGGCGGGCAGCTGGTTTGCGGCCTCGGGCTCGCCGAGTCCGCTGTTTCCCATGCGAATGTTCACCGAGTCCGGGGTTTTGCATCTGACCCTTTTGCGTTTCACCTGGTCAGCGCGTCGCGTGTGGATGCAGCAGCGCGCGAAACCCCGGACTCGACGCCAAGGACCATGGAGGATAGCGGACTCGATGAAGTCGGACGCGCGAAACCCCGGAGTCGATGAACAACGGTGCGCAAATCGACGGACTGGGCGCTGGCGCGCCTCTCGTGGCGGGCACCCGACCACCGACCCGGCAACGACCTGGACAGGCCCCCGAACGGTGGTCTGGGCCGTAGCATTGAACCGTGAGGCTCTACCACGGCACCAATGTTCGGATTCGGGTTCCGCGGGTTCTTGTGCCGAACCGGGCCTTGGATTTCGGCCCAGGGTTCTACACGACTTCCGATCTGCTACAGGCGCAGCGATGGGCCAGAAGCGTGGCGCGTCGGCGGGGCGCCGGAGCGCCGCTTGTCCATGAATACGAATGCGACGCGGAGGCCTTGGACGCGTTGCGGACCGTGCGATTCGGCGCCCCGTCCCGTGAGTGGCTGGATTTCATAGCCGACCATCGCCTGGGTCGCTATTCGGGTGCCGAGTTTGACTATGTGGCGGGTCCGGTGGCCAATGACAGGACCATTCCGGTGATCCAACAGTATTTGCAGGCGGAAGACAAAGCCGCGTTTGCGCCGGTGGCGTTGTCGTTGATAAAGCCAGAGAATCTGGTCGATCAGCAAGTATTCAAGACGGTCCGGGGATTGGCTTGCCTGAGACTTGCGGAGGTGATTGAAGTTGAATGAGGTCGATCCGGGGATCCTCTCGATGTTCGATGAATGGATCGTGGACCTGGCCATGAAAGAGTTCGGCTGGGACGAGGACCAGGCGATCCGCGAGTTCATCGGATCGGAGACCCATGAGATGTTGGCCGATCCAGAGACGCTCCTGTGGCACGACTCGCCACTGGTCGTTTTCGACCTGTTCTTGAACGAGGTCGCCAATGGCGATCCCAGGCTCTCGACCTATGTCCTGGGAGACGCCCTCTATGTACGCGAATAAACTTCCCGCCGAGACCGAATTCTTCCTCTATTTGCTGGAGCAATACGCCCGCCACTGCGGCCTATCCGCAGCCGATGTTCTGGCCGAATGGGACGAAGCTGGCATTGTTGCGCGCATACGCGAGAATTACGACATCTATCATGCCGAAGCCTTGGACAACGCCTTCATGGACATCGACTCGATGCGGGCTGGCGACCGAACGACCCGTCGCGGCACCTGAAGCATCCGCGCCAGGTCGGAGTCCGGTGGGCCCAGCGCCTGGGAGAAGTCGGACGGCGCTGGCCCTGTCTGGCCGTCCCATCAGTCCTCCCTCACTTTGAACACAAGCGTTCCGCACGGGTCTGACACTCTTGTGCAGACCACCCAACGTCGATCAGCCACTCGTGGTCGCGCCCGCTTGGGCCAGCACCTTCCTGATCCGCTTGGCGCTGACCGGGTACGCGGTCCCGAGTTGCTGTGCGAACAGCGACACCCGCAACTCCTCGATCATCCACGGCACCTCTGCCAGGTTTCCGCCCGCTTCCAAGCTGCCCGATGCCGCCGTCCCAGCCACCGCCGCCACCTCGGCTTCCAGCGCCGCGAGTTCCGCCAGCGCCGCCTGCTCCCTGGCCTGGTTGGTCCCCAACCTGGTCAGCCGGTAGGCCTCGGCCGCGAGGTACCGGCCCAGGTCCTTCAGCCGCGTCAGCCCGGCTCGGCTGAGGAAACCAGCGCCCGTCAACCGCCCCAGATGAGCCCGAATGTCGGCGACCGAATCGGCCACTCCCGGAGCGGTCACCCGCGACGCCGCCTCCTCAAGCCCACGCCCCCGTGCCACCAGGTCCGATGCCGTTCGCAGAGTCGCGAAAGCGGCATCCTCCAAGCGTCCCCGCAAGTCGGCGCGGAGTTGCTCGTAGTCGGCCTGGCGACGCGGCACTGCGGCCCCAAGCGCGGCCCCGATCACAGCCCGCTGGGCGTCGATGGTCAACTCGGCGGCGCTGGCATAGTGCGACGCCGCCAGCGGCAAGGCTTGCTCTGGCCGCAACCGTGTGAGCAAGCGCTGCGGGGTCAGCGCCAGTTCGCCAAGCAACAGTTCCCGCACGCCAGCGGCCATCTCGGCCCCGGCGACGCCCGCGTCCGTCAACAACCGCAGCGACACCTGGCCGGAGCGGGCCACCAGCGCCGGATAGCCGCGCACAGTGTGCCCGGCCCCATCGACGGCGGAGACCTCGGTCGCCAAATCGCCGAAATCCCAAGTCGTCACACGTTCGCGAGTTCCAGGCCACAGCGCCGCGGAGGCCCCAGCGCCAGTCGCCGAACCGGAGGAACACGGGTTAGCGTCAGACGCCAACCCGTGTTCCGAACCCGCCCGACGGTCGGCAGCCCGCCCCCCGGAAGCCGACCCGGCGGCATCGTGCGCCTTGGTACTGGCGGCGACTACCCGGCTGATCGCCGCCGAGACGTCCGGTGCGGCGGCCGTGACAACCGCGCCCAAGTCGTGGCCCGAGGCCATGACGCGGCCCTTCGGATCCTCGACCAGGAAGGTGATGCGGAGGTGGTCCGGGAGCGCGTCGGGCTGCCACGCCTCCACCGGCACGTTGACGCCGCGCAGCCTCCGGAAGACCTCGCTGAGGGCCGCGACCAGGGGCTGGGTCCGACTGTCGGCTGTGCGCCAATCGGCTGGGGGTCCCAGCGCCTCCAACGCCTGGCGAGCCGTGTCCCGCGCCGGAAGCAACTCCGCCCGCAAAGCCTTGGGCAGCGTCTTGATGAGGGCTGCGATCAGGTCTTGGCGCAGGCCCGGCACCTGCCAGTCGAACCCGTCGCGCGGCAGTTGATTGGCGTACTGGATGGGGATGTGGACGGCCACGCCATCGTGCGGGCTGCCCGGCGAGTACTCGTAAGTCACGGGCAGGACGAATTCGCCCTGCCGCCAATCGTCCGGGAAGCCCTCGCCGGAGGTCTGCGCCTCGACCGCGAGGAGTTCGGGCGTCAGGGTCAGCAACTCCGGCTCCGACCGGGACGCGCGCTTCCACCAGGCGTCGAAATGGCGGGCTGACGTCACCGACGCGGGCAGGCGCTGATCATAGAAATCGAACAAGTCCTCGTCGCCGATCAACGGCTTGGACGTGCGCGACCGGGCCGCCAACTCCTCGGCCCGTTCCAGCAACTCGCGGTTGGCCTGGTAGAACCGGTGGTGCGTGCGCCAGTCGCCCTCCACCAGGGCGTGCCGAATGAACAGCTCGCGCGCCATCGCCTGGTCCACTTGGGCCAGCGCCACCGGCCGGGCCGCGACCACCGGCAGGCCGTAGACCAGCACTTTCTCATCGATCACGGCGGCGCCACGCTTGGCCGACCAGCGCGGATTCGCGTAGGTCCGCCGCGCCAAGTGCGGTGCGGCTGCCTCGACCCATTCGGGGTTGATGGCGGCGCAGGTCCGGCCCCACAGGCGCGAGGTCTCGACCAGTTCGGCGGCCATCACCCAGGCGGGCGGCTTGGTGCGGAGCGTCGAGCCGGGGTAGATCGCGAACCTGATGCCCCGCGCGCCCAGGTACTGCTTGGGCCCCGTTGTCCGCTTGGGCTCTGGCCTTCGAGCGCCGCCTCCGGCTCGGACCGGCGTGGCCTGGAGTTGCCCGAACTGCGACAACAGCCCCTGCAGCAGGGCGCGGTGGATCTGATCCGAGGGCCACTGGAGCCGCCACCGCCGGGCTTCGGCCTTGGCGGCGTCTCCGGCCGCCTCCAAAACGTTGGACGATGCCGCCGTCCCCGCCGCCTTGGTCCGCCCGTCGTGCCCGTGGCGTGCGGTGTCCGGCGCGGCGCCGTGTGACTGGGCACCGTCTGGCAGCGAGCCGCCAGGCCGACCGTCGCAGGCTGCGCTCGGCTGGGCGCCGGGCGGCTCGGGGCCGTCAGGCCGCGCGCCTCGCCGGCTGCGCTTGTTGCGTGCGGTGTTCGGAGCGGCGTCGTCTGGCTGGGAACGGCGCGGTTGGGCACCGGCCGACTGGGCGGCGGTTTGCTGGGTTCCGCCGGACCGCCCGTCGCTGGCGTCAGATGGCTGGGTGTCGCCAGGCCGCCCGCCGCGCCGGTCGCGTCCGGCGCGGGCAGCGCGCTGCAACTCCTTGACCAGGTCCTGCCATTCACGAATGCGCAGGTAATTGAGGTATTCGCGGCGGACCAGGCGGCGGAAGGCGGACGACGAGTTGTCCCTCCGGGCGGCCCGCAGGTACTCCCACAGGTTCAAGAAGGACAGGAAGTCGCTGGTCGGATCGTTGAAGCGGGCATGCGACTGGTCGGCTTGGGCTTGGAACTCGAGCGGGCGCTCGCGGGGGTCCTGGATCGACAAAGCGGCGGCGATGATCGTCACCTCCCGCTCCACGCCCGCAGACTCTGCCTCGATGATCATGCGGGCCAGCCGCGGGTCCAGAGGAATGCGGGCGAGGCGGCGCCCCGCCTCGGTCAACCGGGTCCGCCCATCGCGGTCCTCGATGGCGCCGAGTTCCTGCAGGACCCGCACGCCATCGGTGACGGCTCGGGTGTCGGGCGGCTGGACAAAGGGAAAGCGGGCCACTTCGCCAGGGGAGTGGACCACGCCGACGGCCAGCATCTGCAGAATCACCGAGGCGAGCGAGGTGCGCAGAATCTCCGGATCGGTGAAGGCCGGGCGCGTCTCGAAGTCCTCGCGGCTGTAAAGACGCAGGCAGACGCCTTTGGCGATGCGCCCGCAACGTCCGGCCCGCTGGTTGGCGCTGGCCTGCGAGACCGGTTCGATCGGCAACCGCTGCACCTTCGTGGCCTTCGAGTAGCGCGAGATGCGGGCGGTGCCGGGGTCGATCACGTAGTGGATGCCGGGCACCGTCAGCGAGGTCTCGGCCACGTTCGTGGCGAGCACGATCCGTCGGGCTGAATGCGGTTCGAAGACGCGATGCTGCTCGGCGGAACTGAGCCTGGAGTAGAGCGGGAGGACCTCCAAGGCGGTTCGCGGCCCGCGCGGCGCGCCGGAACGCGCGCCGCCCTTGCCGCTGACCGCCTGAGCGCCGAGGTCCCCGCTCAGCGCGTCGGCGGCATCGCGAATCTCGCGTTCGCCGGAGCAGAAGACCAGGATGTCGCCGTCGCCCTGGCGCATCAGTTCGCGCGCCGCCGCCACAATCGCGGTCGGTTGATCCTCCGGCACGCCATCCTGGCCGGGTGGCCGGTACCGGATGTCCACCGGATAAGTCCGCCCCGACACCTCGATGACGGGAGCGGGGTGGTCGGCGTCGCGACCGAAATGGGCTGCGAACAGCGCCGAGTCGATGGTGGCCGAGGTGATGATGAGCTTCAAGTCGGGCCGCTTGGGCAGCAGATTGGACAGATAGCCCAGCAGGAAGTCGATGTTGAGCGACCGCTCGTGCGCCTCATCGATGATGATCGCGTCGTAGGCGCGCAACTGCGGGTCGCGTTGGATCTGGGCCAGCAGCACCCCGTCGGTCATCACCTTGAGGCGGGTGGACGCCGACGAATGATCGGTGAATCGGACCTGGTAGCCGACCGTCTGCCCCAACGGTGTGCCCAGTTCTTGGGCGACCCGCTCGGCGGTGGCGCGGGCGGCGATCCGCCTCGGCTGGGTGTGGGCTATCATCAGCGGTCGATTGCGCGCAGCCCCTCCAGGAACACGGGTTGGCGTCTGACGCAAACCCGTGTTCCTGGCGGCAGCGTCGGCGGGGAGCCCGGCCAGGCCGCCAGGTGGCGAACTCGAGGTGGCGGGGGATGCCGGGGCGGCGGCATCGTCCAAATTGGAACCACCCCCGTAGCCCAACTCCAGGAGAATCTTGGGCAGCTGGGTGGTCTTGCCGGAGCCAGTCTCCCCCGAGACGATCACGACCTGGTGCCCGGCGATGGCGCGCGCGATCTCCGCCCGGCGAGCGCTGATCGGCAGCTCGGGCGGGTACGTGATGCGGAGGGGCGCGGCTGGCACCGCCCTATTCTCCCAAATCAGAACAGGGGACAGGCACCCGTTCTGGCGGCGGTGGACGATGCCGTGGGGCGGGCCGCGCTCAGACTGCGGGCGTTAGCTCGGGGTCGGCTCGGCGGCTCCTTCGATGATCGGCTCGTCTCGGCGCTCGAACACGACGGTGGGGCCGTCGCCGCTATCCAACTCCATCACCAGGCGGTCGCCGACGATCTTGAACCACACGTAGTCGAGGCGGACCCCAGCGTCATAGCCGCCAACGTTCAGCGCGCCCGCCGACTGCCTGCATTCGAGCGAACGTGTCATGGTCGCCGATCCGATGATTCGAGACACCGTCACATGATCGAAGTCGGAGAACTCGAAAGCCAACTGGCCCTCGCCGTATCCCCGATCAGGCACCCATTCGCCGTCTTCGAGAGTTTCGAATTCGAAGTCCTGGCCGCCCTTCGTGAGTTCCCAAATCCCCGTCAGATTGGGTCTGAAGTCGAGGAAGACCTCTCCCGACGAATCCGAGTACTCGATTTCAAGGAGCGAGACAAAGGCACCGTCGACATCCCACTCCACGTGCCTCCCGCTGTCTTCCGCCGTGTACTCGTAGGCCGCCGGGCCGTTGGACTTCTCAAGGAGGGTTGACACGTGCGTGAAGACTTGTCCGAAGGCAAGGTGGAGCATGGCCTCGTCGAACTCAGTACCGCTTTCGAGGGCCTTGTCCCGGTCCCAGCCCTCCTCTTCGTACGTCAGGCGGACGCTGTAAAGCTGGTCATCCTCGAAGCTGAGGCTTCCCACCCACGGCAGGCCGAAGGCTTTCACGGAATGGGACCAACTTTGATCTTCGGGTGCGGCGTCGCCGTAGATCGCGGACGGGACTTGGTCGGCGCCCATTCCCCACTCCAGCCCCAACGGGTCGAATCCGGCCTCCACCGCGCTCCAGTCGGGTAGCTCGATCCGGCTGTTCGAGCAGGCGCCCACGCCCGCCACGGTCATCAATCCGGCTACCACGGCGAGAGTCTTGGCAACGATGCGCTTCATGATCTTTCTCCTTTTCGGGTCGGACCAGCGGGGTCTGGGCTGGCACTGGCCACATTAGTGGGCCGGGCTGGGCCGGTGGTCTGCTCCGAGCAGACAGTTCTCCGGCCTGGCGGAGCCCATCGGACGGGTGTCAGAGGTCGGGTCGGCTCGGCCGTTCAGGTGCGCCGCTGTGCTCGCCCTGATCGGCGGTCGCGTGTTGTCGGTCGAACTTGGGAAGCGGGCGGGTTCCGGGTCAGGGCGCGTCGACGCCGTCGCCTGGTGGAAGGTCCGTGCCTTGGGGCGGTGGCCCGCTGTCGTGTTGGCTGGGCGGCGGTTCGTCGGGTGGTGTGGCCGGTTGGTCGCAGGTGTGTTCGGGGCGTGTTTGGGTTCCGGGTTTGCGGTGGCGATGGTGGAGCAGGGGTGCTCGTTCGGGGTCGTACCAGGCGGGCGGCCGGAACTCCCACAACCCGTCCTCCCTCAGGTCCAGCGCCCAGTCGGGGGGCCTGGCTTTCGGCGGCTCGACCAGGCGGTGATGGCTTGGGCATAACAAACAAAGGTTCGACAGTCTTGTGGGCCCGCCGGACTCCCACGGCTGGACGTGGTGGCACTCGCACACCTCGGCCGGCCGGTCGCAGCCGGGGAAGGAGCAGCCCCTGTCCCGGGCGACCACCGCCGCCCGCAGGCCCCTCGGGATCGCCCTGGTCGCCCGACCCACGTCGAGCACCTCGCCCTTGGCGCCGAGCACGACCCGCATCACGTCCGAGTCGCACGCAAGCCGGGCGAACACTGTCGGGTCCAACCGCTCCCCGGTGCCCTGGACCCTGGCGCCGGCCCCGTCCGCCAGGTCGGCGGCGTCGATCGTGACCACGATCCTGGCGCCGGCGGCGCCCAGCGGCGCGGCCTTGTCGCAGCCCTGCGCGTGGCGGCAGATCCCGACCAGCGCGTCCGCCCTGGCCTGGCGGCGCTCCACCAGAGGCGCGCCGGGCGCGTCCTTGGTCTGCCTTCTGGCCTTGTCCGCGGCGGCGTCCACCACCGCCCTCACCAGCTCGCCCTCCGCCACCGGCAGAAGCCCACGCAGGGTGGAGGTCCCGTCGCCGTTGTGCCGCACGTCGAAGAACCGTTTCCGCTCCGCCCGCTCCAACGCCCTGGCCGCCTTGTCCTCCGCCGCCCGCTGCGCGGCCTCCGGGGCGACCCGTTCCAGGACCTCCTCCGCGGCGCGGGCCAGCCCGTCCGACGCCAGCGTCCCCGCCAAGGACACCAGCAGCGACTCGGCCTCCGCCACCTGGGATGGCTCCAGGTCGCCCGGCAGGTCGCCGATCGCGCCGCTGATCGCGGCCGCCTGGAACTGGTTGACGGAGCCGTCGACCCCGGCGGCGACCACCTGTTGGAGCGGGGCGGCGTCCCGGCCGCCCAACACCAGGGCCGAGGTCTGATGGGAGGTCAGGCGCCCGACCAGCGACACCCACGCGCCCGCCGTCGAGTGGGCGACCCTTTGCACGGTGCCCGCCTGCGACGCGGCGTTCAACAGCGCCGGGACCAGCG
>JAISCU010000478.1 GCA_031265345.1 Bifidobacteriaceae bacterium | reverse complement strand
CCCTGGCGGAGCAGTTCCTCCAGGCCCGGCTCGTAGAACGGTGCCCGGCCGGCGGCCAGGTCCGCGATCTTGGCGGCGTCCGCGTCGATCCCGATCACCCGATGGCCGAGCGAGGCCATGGCGGCGGCGTGGACAGCCCCAAGGTAGCCGCAGCCGATCACAGATAGATGCACGGACCCACTTTACTGGGCAAGTAGAATCCCCTGCGTGACCTCGAATCTAGAAGGCTGGCCCGGCGCCAGTGTGTTCCTGGCCGTCCGCAACGAGGCGGACCACCTGGAACAGGTTGTGGAGCAGATATTCGACCAGGCCTACCCCGGCCCGTTCGAGGTCGTCATGGCGGTCGGCCCGTCCGATGACGCCACCGCAGCCTTGGCCGACGGCCTTGCCCGGCGCCACCAGGGGTTGAAGATCGTGCCCAACCCGTCCGGACGCACGCCGCAGGGTTTGAACCGGGCTTGGCGGGCGGCGTCGTACGACTACTTGGTGCGGGTGGACGGCCACTCCCTGTTGCCGCCCGGCTACATCCGACGCGCCGTCGAAGTCCTGGACGAGACGGGCGCGGCCAACGCGGGCGGCATGATGGTGCCAGAGGGCACGGCGCCATTCCAAAAGGCCGTGGCGCGGGCGTTGTCCACGCCCTACGGGATCGGCGCCGAATCCTTCCACACCGGCGGCGAGGCTGGCCCGGTGAAGTCGGTCTACCTCGGCAACTACCGGCGTGCCGATCTGGAGGAGGTGGGCGGCTTCAACGAGGCCTTCGCGCGGGCGCAGGACTGGGAGCTGAACCACCGGCTCATCGAGGCCGGGAAACTGGTCTGGTTCGACCCCTCGCTGGGCGTGATCTACCGGCCGCGCCGGACCTGGCGGGCGCTCGGCCGACAGTTCTACAGCACCGGGAAATGGCGCTGGCGGGTGATACGGGCGTACCCGCAGACCGCCTCGATCCGCTATCTGGCGCCTCCGGCCGCCACGGCGGCGGTCGGGCTCGGCCTGGCGCTCGGACTGGTGGGGCTGGTGAGGCGGAGCGGACCGCTGGCCGCCGCGCTGGCGGCGCCGGGCCTGTACGCCGCTGGAGTGGCGGGGGCTGCCGCCATGGCCTCGAAAGGCCTCGATAGGAGAGCCCAGGCCTGGCTGCCGGTGGTGATCGCGACCATGCACATGGCCTGGGGGAGCGGGTTCTTGCGGGCCATCCCGGAGGGCTGGGGCCGGCGCGCGGACGAATGACGGCCGGCGGCGCTACCACCCGGGGGCGCGTGGAAAACCCGCCGAGCGGCACTGTCAACCGGCGCGAACCGGTGCCGGTGGCGGGGCGGGGGTTGATGGGAAGCCGGGCGAGCGGCATCGTCAACCGGTGTGAGACGGACCGCGGCGGGCCGGGGCGGGCGGAATGACCGGAACCGCGCCACGCGGCGCTATCCTTTGTGGGGCTAGAAGCGTAGCGAGCGGCGCCACGGGGGAATCGAGGAAGGACCATATTGGCCAAGAGTGCTGGGCAGACATCCGGGGTCAGGGATGAACTGCATGTCTACGAGGCGGGTCGCCATGGCCTGCCCAAGATCGGCCCGTACGTGCGCGACCTGGTGGAGCGTTGGCCCTTCGCGGCGGAATTCTCGCGCTCGTCGATCCGTTCGGCGCACACCGACACGGTGTTCGGCCGGCTCTGGCTGATCATCAACCCGACCCTGCTGGCGGTGGTCTACTTCATCCTGGTGGTGATCATCACCAAGACGCCGATCAAAGACGGCGGCCCGCTGCTCACCCAGATCTGCTGTGGTCTGTTCCTCTACGCCTCGCTGTTCCAGAGCGCCGTGGCGGCAGGCGCCGGATCGGTCACGGGCGGCGGGTCGCTGATCTCCCGGATGGCTTTCCCGCGCCTGCTGATGCCGTTGGCGGCCGTGCGGACATCGTTCTTCCGATTCCTGCCCACGCTGCCGGTCTTCCTGGTCCTGAAAGTGGTGCTGACCCGCAAAGGTCCGTGGGGCTGGGAGATGCTGCTCTCAATCTACTTCCTCGTCTTGATGCTCGTCTTCTCAGCCGGGCTGGCAGCGTTCATGGGCGCGTTGCAGGTCTATTTCCGCGACGCCGGCAGCTTCCTGCCCTATTTCCTGCGCATCTGGATGTACCTGTCGCCGGTCCTGTGGCCGGTGTCGACGTTCCCGCCCGGAAACGACCTATACGGTCTGATGCTGGTCAATCCGATGTATTCGATCTGCGGCGGCTGGACCGAGACGCTGTTGTCCGCCGAGGCGCCGCGATTGGAGATGTGGGTCATAGGCCTGGCTTGGGCCGTGGCCAGCTTCGTCGTGGGGTCGTTGTTCTTCATGTCGAGGGAGCGTGATTTCGCTGTCCGCATCTAACGACGGGGGCTGTGGCGCCCGTGGTTCCGGCGCTCCGGGCTCCGGCGCCCGTGGTTCCGGCGCTCCGGGCTCTGGCGCTCGGGGCTCTGGCGCGCCGGGTTCCCGCGCCGAAGCACATCCGGCAGTCTCGGTGCGGGAACTGTCGATCACGTATCGCACCACCTTCGAGCGCGTCCCGACCCTCCGAAGCGCCGTGGTCCGTCTGGGGCGCGGCGAGCGGGCGGTCCGCGAGGTCCACGCGTTGACGAACCTCACTTTCGACGTGCCTGTGGGCACCTCGCTGGGTGTGATCGGGGCCAACGGGGCGGGCAAGTCGACCCTGGTGCGGGCCGTGGCCGGGATTCTGGCGCCGTCCTCCGGGCGGATCGAGGTCCGTGGCCGCATCAGTTCGTTGCTCGCTCTGGGGGTCGGGTTCAATCCCAAGCTGACCGGCCGCGAGAACGTGGTCCTGGGCGGTTTGGCCCAGGGCATGACCCGTGGCCAGGTGGCGGAGCGGGCCGAG
>JAISCU010000465.1 GCA_031265345.1 Bifidobacteriaceae bacterium | reverse complement strand
TCTACGAGGGCAATGCGCCCTCCGGCTCCACCACCTGGACGGATCGCGGCGCCAGGACGACACTGGGCAACGGCAATTACACCTTCGTGCTGAACTCCTCGGCCGACCGCGAATACCTGGTGCGGGTGGTCCAGCCCACCATCGCCCTGGACGGTGAGACCGGGAACCGCGTCAACGCCGTCCAAACATACGCGAATTCCGGGTCTTTCACCTACGAAGGCGCGGCCAACGAGGTGCGCGCGTTGTGCGCCGCCGGCGCCAACAACTACCAGACGCTTTCCACCAGCGGCCCGTGCCCGGGGGCGCGCGCGGACGGCATCGACCCCACCTCGACGGCCAACCCGCTGGCCGCCTCGGGCGGCGCGGCGATCGTCTCCCGCGTCGTCATGCGGACGGACATGGCCGTGCCGGAGGTCGATTTCGGCGTCAGCGCCGCCGCGTCGTGGGGCGATTCGCCGGTCGCCACCCACAAGGTGTTGAACTCGGAGGCCGGCCCGTACGCGAACCCGGGCTACGAGGGGTGGACCGAGTTGCGTTTGGGCGCGAGGTCCCGGCTGTACGCGGACGGCGCGCATAACGTCTTTGCCACAGAACACCTCTACGACGACGGGCTGGAGATCGCCCCCTATTCGGGTTCCGGTTCCATGGCGGACCTGGACTGGGTCCCGGCCCAGGGCCGGACCATGGTGGCGGGCCAGAACTACGCCTTCCGCGCGAAGGCGGAGGGGAGCGAGGCGTCCGCGGCCACGACCCGGATCAAGGCCTGGATCACCGGCGTGACCGGTTCCACCGTCTCGCCCACGTTCAATCAGAATTTGCTCGGCAGCGGAACCGGGGGTTGCAGCGCCACGCCCCAAGGGGGTTACGTCTACTGCCCGTTCCAGGCGGTGGGTTCCACGACGGGGGAGCCGTTGACTCTACACGCCCGCGTCCGGGTGGCGGACTGGGACGGCGTGACCGCTGACTCGCGTGGTCCCGCGGCCGCCGAGGGGGCCACCCGGCGCTGGGTGACCAGGGGCGAGGTCGAGGACTACCAGTTGGGCGTCGCGAAGTCCGTGCTGCGGGTGGAGGCCCGCACTTTGGGCGGGGTGGCGGCCTACGTGGGCCTGGCCTATTCGAACGTCTTGGCCTCGGGGTATTCGGCCGCCACTTCCCAGATTCTGACGGATTCGGCCGGGGGGTACGTGTCTGAGGGCTATGACGACGACTCTTTCGGCGATGACGGCGACCACCGCCACGCGGTGGTTTCGACCACCACCCCGGTGGTGATCTCGACGAAGGGCGTCGGCGGGGCCAACCGCAACGCCATGACCGTCTCCATGAACGGATGGCAGCTGTCTGATGGGACCACCGGCTCGGTGGCGGACACCCGTTGTTTCGTCACCGGCACGCAGACCGCGGTCCCGGCCACGATCGACGCGGCCGCGAGCGTGGTGACGCTGGCGGCATCGTCCGGGAGCCCGCTTCCGGCGGACGTCACCTGCCGGTTGACCTACGCTCCGGTCCCTGATTTCATGGCGTCTCGGGTGAAGGCGGAGCCGTCCGCGAACCAAGCGGACCCGTTGGTGCCGGGTTCGGAGACCTCGAAGGTGACGGTGGACGTGCAGGTCCCGGTGGAGGACGCGGACTATAAGTCGCAGCCGACGGACCCTGCGGGCATCGCGGTGGCCCTGAGCCTGGAGCCGCGGACCGGCACGGGCGCGACGGCGGCGGGCGCCTGGTTCGAGACCGCCGCGACGGACGCGGGCCCGTGGACCTCGCGGGGGCAGGGTTTCACATGTCACGTGGATTCGACCGGCGGCTGCCCCGGGGCGATCCGGGTGGCGGCCTCCCAGCCGGGCGGCTACAACCTGGCCGCCGCCATAGACGGGACGTATCTCAGGAAGCAGGGTTCTAGCACGGGGGGGACGGACCGGGACCCGGCGCAGATCTGGTACTCGTTTGAAGACCCGGACCAGGTGGAGTCCAGCGCTGCTATCACTACGACCGCTGGCCAGTTGGCGAACCACGATGCGCCTGGTTCGACTGCGGCGGCCTGGGGCAAGCAGACCGTCACGGTGTCTTTGCGTGCGGGCGGCCAGCCGTTCAAGGACGGTGCCGGGAGCCTGTTGGCGGTGACTCCGGTGGATGGGGCCGCGTCGGGCGTGTACTACGCCGCGAAGGACGGCCAGGGCCGGGGCGTGTTCGCGTGTTCGGTGGCGGTGGTGGGCGGGCAGTGCCCGTCGGGTGATTACACGTTGGAGGTTTACGCGTCGAGGGCGGGCACGCATCAGATCACGGTGCGGTACGCGCCCGCGCAGGGCGCGGCGTGGACTGTCTTGGAGGCTGGCAGCGGCGCTGCGACGCTGGGCGCGGTGTTCACCGCGCCGCCGGTGAGCGCGGCGGATTCGGTGATCGTGTTCACCGGGCCGGGCGAGTCGGACCCGGCCAACGATTGGGACAGCCGGGATGTGGTCCCGGACGGAGTGGGGGTCGCCCACCTGACGGGTCACATGTACAGCTTGGGCATCCGGGTGTGGGACGCGGGCCGGAACAATCCGGCTGGGGACGAGAGTGTCCGGTTCCGGGTTGAGCCGGATTGCCCGGCCACCTTCCCGGGCGGCGTGAAGACCACGGACCCGATCACGACCTCTGTGATCGGCAAGGCCGCGACCACGTTGACCTCGACGGTGGAGGCCTCGTGCGCCGTTTACGGCGAGCTGCTGGTGGGCGGCGATTGGACCAAGATCCCCGGCTCCGACGGCTCGCCTTACACCAAGGTGGCGGTCTGGGAAGAAGACGAGGTTGATCAGAGTAGGTCTGGTTTTGAGGTGTCGGCCGGGGATGTGGTGGCGGATGGTGTGGCGTCGGGCACGGTGACGGTCGCGTTGGTGGGGCGGAACGGTTATCCGTT
>JAISCU010000459.1 GCA_031265345.1 Bifidobacteriaceae bacterium | reverse complement strand
GGTGGACGTGCACGTCAGGCGGCTGCGCGCGAAGCTCGGCCCGGAGAACGAGAAGTTGATCGGGACGGTCCGCAACGTCGGCTACCGTTTCGACGCGCCGAAGGAGCGGCACCGTTCGCGCGCGGACAAGACCTGGGACGATGCCGCCGCCACGACTCCGCCTGGACCGCCAGATCCCGCCGCCCCGGCTCCGGCGTCACCGGCAGACTCCGCCGCCTCGGCTCCGGCGTCCGCACCGCTTCTGGACCCGGCTCTGGGGTCGGGCCCGGCTCCCGCGCCGGAGTTGGACGATCCAACCGCGACGCCTAGCCGCCTCGAGGTGTGAGACGCCCTGACGGCGGGACCGGGGGCGCGGCATCGGACATCTGGACGTCGTGGAAACCACTGCCGCCAAAACCCGCTAGTGTGGGTCGCGGCCGGGCCGCGCCAGCCCCGGGCTCCAACATCTGCCGCTTCGAGCGGCCTTCGCGCCGACTGGCGCTGCGCGGTCCGGTCAACTCTGACAAAATCCCTAGTCTGGATGGCTTACGCTGGTAGGCGGCCATTGCGTGACCTGAGGCAGGAGTTCTGGTGCGATTCAGTTTGACACCCAAAGATGTGTCCTTCTTCGACTTGCTGGCAGCCCAAGCTCGCCACCTGGTGGACGGTGCGGACGTGCTGGAACAGATGGTTGGGGCGGACTTTGACGACCGCGTCGACTTGGCGATGCAGCTGCGGGAGATCGAGCACACCGCGGACGTCTCCACCCACGCCATCATCAAGAAGCTGAACGCGACCTTCGTCACGCCCTTCGACCGGGACGATATCTACGACCTCGCGTCAGCCCTCGATGACTGCATGGACTACATGGAGGAAGCGGCCGATCTGATCGTGCTGTACCGGATCGACAAGCTGCCGAAGAAGATCGGCAAGCAGATCACGATCCTGCGCCGGGCCGCCGCGCAAACAGCCGAGGCGATGCCCAGGCTGCGCTCGCTGGATGGGCTCTCGGAGTACTGGGTGGAGATCAACCGGCTCGAGAACCAGGCCGACCGGGCCTACCGCGCGCTGCTGGCCGATCTGTTCCAGTCCGAGACGGACGCCATCTTGGTGATGAAGCTGAAGGAGCTGATCGAGGCGCTGGAGCACGGCGCGGACGCCTTCGAGAAGGTCGCCAACATTGTCGAGACCATCGCGCTCAAGGAGTCCTGACCTCCAATGACACCGGAGATCGTGCTGGCGGTGGCGGTCATGGCGATTGCTGTCGCGTTCGACTTCACGAACGGTTTTCACGATGCCGCGAACGCCATCGCGACCGCTGTATCGACTAGGGCTCTGCGCCCCAGAGCGGCCTTGACCATGGCGGCGTTGATGAACCTGGTCGGCGCGTTGATGGGCACGGCGGTGGCGGAGACCATCGCCACCCAGATAGTCAACCTGGGCGGCCTGGACCAGCACGAGCAGTTGTCGATCGTGCTGGCGGCGCTGTTGGGCGCGATCACCTGGAACCTCATCACCTGGTGGTTCGGCCTGCCCTCGTCCTCTTCCCACGCTTTGATCGGTGGTCTGGCCGGGGCGGGCTTGGGGGCCATCATGATCAACTGGGACGACGTCGCGGTCGAATGGGCCAAGATCGGCGAGAAGGTGCTGATCCCGATGGTGGCCTCGCCCGCGATCGGGTTCACGCTGGCGTTCTTCGGCATGGTGGCGGTGCTGTGGCTGTTCAAGAACTCCCCGCCGCACCGGACTATGCGCCGGTTCCGGGTCGCGCAAGTCGGTTCCGCGGCGGCGCTGGCCCTGGGCCACGGCTTGCAGGACGCCCAGAAGACGATGGGCGTGATCTTCATGGCGTCGCTGGCGGTGGGCTGGAGCGCCCCCGGCGACGCGATTCCGTTCTGGATCAAGGCGCTGGCCGCCTCCGCGATCTCCGCTGGCACCTACTCCGGCGGCTGGCGGATCATGCGGACCCTGGGGCGCAAGGTCATCCAGGTGGACCCGGCCCGCGGCTTCGTGGCCGAGGCGACCGGGGCTATCGTTTTGTATCTGGCCGCGTTCACGCCGATCCACGCCCCCATCTCCACCACTCACACCATCACGTCGGCGATCATGGGCGCGGGCGCGACCCGATCCCTGTCCGCCGTTCGCTGGGGTGTGGCCAAGAACATCGTCACGGCCTGGATCTTGACCATCCCCGCCGCGGGGCTGACGGCGACGGCGTTCTTCCTGGCCATCCAAGCCGTGGGGGCTCTGTTTTGAGTTGGCTTAAGACGCGGTGGACGATGCCGTGGTCCCGGCCTTCTTTGCAGGTGCCGGCTTTGGTTGTGGTCGTTTTGGGCGTCCAGTTTGCCTTGGTAGCTTTGGCGGGCTGCGGTCAGGGATCGGACGAGTTCGACTCGGAGGCCTACTGCGACGCGATCGCGGCCCCTGACGTGCAACTGGACGCCAAGGCCATGATCGACGGCGACGAGCAGGCGTTGAAGGACGCCCAATCGGTGTACCAGTCGTTGAAGGACTTGGGCCCTCCAGAACTGTCCTCCGACTGGTCCTTGATTGTGCGCGAACTCGGCTCCATGGTGAAGGCTGCTGGCGGATCGGTCCCGGTCGAGGAGGTCGACTACCAGGCCTTCACCGACGCCTTCACCGCCATCGAACTGGACAAACACGACCGCTGCGGGAAGTAGCCTTCCGGGCGTCAGGGAAGCTCCGCGATCAACTGGTCAACGGCGTCTTCCCAATCAGGATAGGGGCCGCAGATTCTGGCGTCATCTGGATCGACTTGGATCGTCAAATCCAAGATGCCCCAAAGAGTGTCGGGGGAGCCTCCAATCGATTGGCCCGTGGTGAGGTCACGCGTGGTGATCGTGGCACCGATCTCAGCGGAATTGAGGTTGCCTGTCAGACCCATATATTTCGGCCCTCGCCTGGTGGTGAAGTCGACCTCGACCAGGAATTGGACCTCCGCCAGGGCGCTGGGGAACCGATCCGGGTACTGGAGCATGCGGTCGATGTCCAAAGTGGTCCCGCGGTCCATCCGCAAACACGACTCTCCTGTCGGCTCGTAGACCACGATCGCCAGCTTGCCCGTCGGAGCGGACCCGATTTGCGAAACCTCCACCTGCCTCAGCTCGGGCCCCCAGCCGACCCCCTGTTCAGTCCGATCCCGGCCATTCGGATGCTCCGCTTCGAACGCGATCCTGGCTGACCTCAGGGACAACAGAGTGTTGGCATCCACGGGCGCCGCGACCACGGTCACGTCAATCTCCTGCATCGAGGTCACATCGCCAAGCCTGGCCGTAATCTGGGCGTTGCCCGCCCCGACCGCCCTAAAAGTGGCGCGGTCACCGCGTGGCACGTCAGTTTCCTGGCTCGTGCGGGCCTCTCCCTCGAGCGACACCACGGCAGGGTTCGAGCTTCCCCATTCGATCTCCTGGTCGGAAAGTCGTCTCGCCTCGCTGAGCGGAAGGGAAGCCCACGCCTCGATTTCCTGGTCGGTTTGTAGCAGGAATTCCATCACCTTGCTCAACTCGTCGCCGGCCATTGTGCTAAGAGTCAAAGGCCCCGGGATCGGTGTGGGCTCGACACGCTCGCCTTCGATCATGACCCGGAATCTCTTGGGCTCAGTGCAGCCCCCGGACGCCTCGATCACCACAGTTCCCGCCTGAACGCCTGTGACTCGGATTTCCGGCCCCCTTTGATGGTCGTAGCTGATCCGGCCGCCGCCCTCCTGATCCCCGAGTGCCCACCGGGTATCGTCGGCATCACGGCAGTCGTCAAGTGCGGTCAGCCGCGCCTCCTGGCCGACCTTCACCGATACGTCTATCTCCTTGGCTCTTGTCGCTTCCGGGCTCTTGGCCGTCTCTGGTGTAGAGTCGCAGCCCGCCAGGCTCGCGGCGACGAGCATGCATGCGGCCATGATAGCTCCGACCCTGGTTGACTTCCTGGCGTTCATAGCAATCGCTCCTTGTCGGGGTAGTAGCTCAACCCAGCCTCCCACTTCGAACCGCCGCCGGGGTCTGCTCCGAGCAGACAAAACCTCTTGAGGTTGTCTGCGAGCGGCATCGGCACCCTGGGTTCAATTTGGGAAGAAGCCGGTAATCTGGCCGCGTCGAGTGCCCGCGATTGCACCGTGTAGTCCGGCGAGTGCCTGCTCTTGCGTGGGCGGGTTCCGCGTTCCCGCAGGTCAGCGTCTCGGAGCCTGGGACTGGCGCGCGAAGCCAAGGTTGACGTGTCGTCGTGTGGGCGCGGGGTTCAGACAGTTCCGGCGGCGCGCGCGGCGAGGCTGGCCGAGGCCGATGGGCGCGCGGTCATCGAGGGCGACTTCGATCTGGACGACGCGACCATGTTCGCTCTGGTTGACGCGGGTCGACGCTGAACGTGTCCGTCTGGCGCGCTGGCGCGGCTTGCCCTTGGTTTCGCTCCCGGCCTCGGGGCTTGATCGCCTCAGTCGCCGCGCGGACCAGCCAAGAAACCTGCGGGGCGTGGCACTCGCGCGCGAGCGCCACAGTCTGCAGGTTTTCTGGTTACCGAGCCTTGCGCCGGGAATACCTCAACGACAATCTATTGCCAATTTTTGCCATCGGCGGTAGCTTGGTGGCCATGGCGACTATGAACATTTCGCTGCCGGACGACCTGAAGGACTACGTCGATGGCCAAGTGGGCGCCGAGGGCTACGCCTCGGCCAGCGAATACGTGCGCTTTCTGGTCCGGCTCCAGCGAGACAAGGACAGACTGCGGGCGATGCTGCTGGAGGGGGCGAATTCCGGACCGGGGTCCATAATCGACGACGACTACTTCGACGGGTTGCGCCAGCGAATCGCGAGCGGCCAATTGATTGACGTGGAATGAGCGGCAAAGAGGTTCGGACCCTCAGTTCCGCTGATCGTGACATTGCCGGGGCGATCAACTACCTGATCGCTGAAGATGAAGTGAGCGCCGCAACGTCCCTCGTTAGAGAACTGGACGCCGTGACGCGCTTGATCGCCGCGCAGCCAGCGGCAGGATCGCCGCGCCACGGCGAGTCGCTTGGAATCGAGGGACTGCGGTCGCGGTCCTTGCGCCACCATCCTTACTTGGTGTTTTACATCGAGCGGGCTGATCGCATAGACATCTGGCGGGTGCTTCACTCCCGGCGCGACATCCCCGCCCTTCTGGTGGCGGAGCCAGTGCTGCGTGGCAATAGCTAGAATCGTGGTCCCTGGGCATGGAATGGGGACGGACTCGATTATGCGGGTCCCTGACCTGCTGGTATGCACGCCGCATCGGCCGGTTTGAGCAAGTAAAGGTACCGTCCCCGCTTCAGGTCGGGGGTCGGGCGGCGGTCGCACGGGAGGCGGCTGCCGCCATGAGGGCGAACGCGATGGTCGCCGCTGCCAGCCAGGCCAGGGCTGTCACGGCGGCCCGCGCATTCACCGAGCCCAACTGGGCAGCGCGGATGGCGTCGATGATCGCCGTCATCGGCTGGTGGTCGGCGAAGACGCGCAGCGCCGCGGGCATGGTCGACGTCGGAGCGAAACCGGAGGACACGAACAGCAACGCGATCAACGGATAAGAGAACAGAGTCGAGCCCTCCACGGTCTTGGCCGCCAGGCCGAAGGCCACGCCGATAACCGAAAAAGCGACCAAGGCGGCCAAAACCAACGCCAACGTCACGCCCCAGCCGGCCCATGTCGCATGCGGGCGGTAGCCGATAGCCCAGGCGCAACCGAACAGCACCGCGACCGACGCGCCGTTGACGATCACAGAAGCCCAGACGTGCCCGCCCACCATCGCGGAACGAGCTACCGGCATGGTCCGGAACCGGGCGTGCATCCCGTCCCGGAGGTCTTGATTGACTCGGAAAGCCGTGTAGGAGACGCCGGAGGCGATGGCGGACATCAACACCACCGGGACCACGAAATCGACGTAGCGGATCGGCCCGGTGTCCATCGCCCCGCCCAGCACCAACACGAACGCCAACAGGATCATGAGCGGCATTCCGACCACGGTCATGATCGTGTCCAAAGACCGGATGTTGTGCCGCAGCATCCGGACCGTCAGCGTCCAAGTGTCGCTCAATCCTGCCGCGAGCGCGCTCATGCCGCAGCCTCCTGACCAGTCAGCCTGAGGAACGCGGTCTCCAGGTCGGGCGCTCCCCCGGCGGCATCGAGAATCGCGGGCTGATCGCCCACTGCGACCGCCACCCCGCTGTGCAACACCGCCACCACGCTGGCGAGCCGCGCGGCCTCTTCCATATGCTGCGTGGTCAGCATGATCGTCTTGCCGAGCCCGGCCATCTCCTCGATGACAGCCCACACCTCGCGCCGCCCGCCCGGATCGAGCCCGCTGGTTGGCTCGTCCAGGAACACCACCTGCGGGTCTCCGATCAGGCTCATCGCGATGTCGAGCCGCCGTTTCATGCCGCCGGAATAGGTTCCGACCGGCTTGGCCGCGGCGTCGGCCAGCCCGAACCGTTCCGCCAGCGACTTGGCCACCGCTTTGGGCTCTGGGACGTGGCGCAGCCGCGCGATCAACACCAGGTTCTCCATTCCCGTCAGCACGCCGTCAACGCTGACGTTCTGGCCGGTCACCGTGACCACCCGGCGCACTGCGGCGCCTTCGCGCACCACGTCGAAACCAGCCACGCGGACCGTGCCGGCGTCCGGCCTCAGCAGCGTCGTCAAGATCGACACAGTGGTCGTCTTACCCGCCCCGTTCGCGCCCAGCAGGGCGAAGACAGCGCCTCGAGGGACCGCCAGGTCCAGGCCGCGCAGCACCTCATGGCTGCCGAACGACTTACGCAAACCTGTCGCTGAGACGGCGGGCTGGTCAGGCGGCATCGTCCAAGTCCTTGGAGCCGAGCGCCTTGCCGACCTGGGCGTTCAACTGGGCGCCCTTCTTGCCCATCCAGGTGGCGGACTGGACCTCGGCGAGGACGTTGCGGGCAAAGGCGGCCACGTCCGGGCCGGTCACGTCGAGGACCGAACGGCCGGAGGCGGCGCCCTCCTCGAACAGATCGACTATCCCGTAGAGGACTGGGACGATCTCCCCGGAGCCCGCGAAGTTGAAGATGTACTTCTGGATCAGCTTCATGACGGCGCGGTAATCCGGTGGCAGCGCGTCGATCCGGCGCTCGTGCTCGCGCCATTCCCGCTTCTCGCGGCGTTGGCGTTGGAGCCAGGATTCGTGATGGGGCGATGCTTCAGGCATTGCGTTCCTCCTTCATGTGGGCCAGCCTCGACGAGACAAAGTCCCAGCGCCGCCAGAAGGCCTCCAGCGCGGCGTGGCCCTGTTGGTTGAGCGTGTAGACCTTGCGCGGCGGGCCGGTCTGTGACCGGACGCGGGCCGCCTCGACCAGGGACTTGGCCTCCAGGCGGACCAGGATCGGATAGACCGTGCCCTCGGACACGGAGGTGAAACCGGCCTGGTTCAGCGCTCGGACTATCTCGTAGCCGTAGCTGCCGCCCTGCGACAAGATGTGCAGGACGCAGCCCTCGAGGACGCCTTTGAGCAGTTCGGTGAGGTCTTCCATGGGCCTTCGGTGCCTTGTGGTCTGTTGTGATCGCGGTACCCGGTCTTGCTAGGTACTAGTACATCGTATCGCTAGGTACCCCTGGGCGCAAGCGGGTTCGCCGCGAACTCGGAGTCGGTGTCCAAGATTGTCGCGGGCCACCATCGAACATGAAGCATCGAAAAGACGAATCCGCTGGACCTCGCGCGTGACATCCCGGGGATTCGTCTTTTCCGCCGGACGTGTTTCAGCGACATCCAGCGGATTTGTCTTTCTTGTCGCGGCACGTCGCGGCACGGGTCGCTGAACCGCAGGTCACGGGGTTGGCCTTGGACAGGGCACGATTCGAGAAAGACAAATCCCCTGGACCTCGCGAAACAGGGGCGCGTTGAAAAGACGAATCCGCTGGACTTCGAGCGTGACATCCCGGGGATTTGTCTTTCTTCGGCGGCCCGGCGGGTTCGCCCGACTGCGCAGTCAACGGTGATCGCTCGCTCGCGCATGATGGCGGCAGTTACGATTCCTGTTGTGCCGCCGACCCAGTCGATCCCTCAGGCCCAGCCGATCCCTAAGGCCCAGTTCACCCCGTCGGTTCCTGGGGCCGATCCGACCGAGGCGACTCATGCCACTGAGCCAGCAGCGCGACCACCGCGTTGGCACCCCACCGGCCCCGACCTAGTGATCGAATCCGACAACCTGCCGGTGCTGCGCGCGCTCCCAGCAGGCTCGTTCCGTCTGATCTACATCGATCCGCCGTTCAACACCGGCAAGACGCAGCGGCGCCAATCGCTCACGACCGTCCGGTCATCCGAAGGCGACCGCCGCGGCTTCCAAGGGCAGTCCTACCAGACCATCAAAGGCCAGGTGACGGCCTACAACGACGCGTTCGAGGACTACTGGGAGTTCCTGGAGCCGCGCTTGCGGGAGGCCTGGCGGCTGCTCGCCCAGGACGGCACGCTGTACCTCCATCTGGACTACCGCGAGGTCCACTACGCCAAGGTCCTGCTCGACGCGCTGTTCGGCCGCGAGTCGTTCCTCAATGAGATCATCTGGGCTTACGACTATGGTGCCCGGACCAAATCGAAGTGGCCAGCCAAGCACGACAACATCCTGGTCTACGTCAAAGACCCCAAGAACTACGTTTTCAACAGCGCCGACGTGGACCGAGAGCCCTACATGGCGCCGGGCCTGGTCACGCCGGAGAAGGCGGCGCGCGGGAAGCTGCCGACGGACGTGTGGTGGCACACCATCGTCTCCCCGACCGGCAAGGAGAAAATGGGTTACGCGACCCAGAAGCCCGAAGGGGTGTTGCGCCGGATCATCCAGGCGTCCTCCAACGAGGGCGACTGGGTTCTCGACTTCTTCGCCGGCTCGGGCACTGCCGGGGCCGTCGCCGCGCGGTTGGGGCGTCGCTTCGTCATGATCGACTCCAACCCGGAGGCCGTCGCCGTCATGCGGCGGCGCCTCGGTGAAAGCACGCCCGCGCGTCCGACCCGTTACGTCACGTCGGGCTAGCCTCTTCCCGCCCCCGCCTTGGACGATGCCGCTCGCCCGCTTCCCGCGTCCACTTCGGCTCGATCCGATCGCCGTCGGCAGCCCGCCAACCAGCTCCAGGCCGGGCCGGTCAGCGCGAAGATCGCGGGCATCGCCAAGTAGCGGTAGCGCGGTTGGACCTCGATGGCCAGATGAACGAGTGCGTAGGCGGCGACCAGGCAGCCCAGGAACGTGGCCGCGGCGCCCCACCGCCGTTGACGGCTGATCATCGCCGCACCGAGGGCCGCCATCAGCACCGCGGGCAGGAAGAGGCCCCGCTCGAGCAGCACCAGGCCGTGCGCGGCCGGGAACTGCTTGCCGTTTGGCACCTCGTGGTACGGCGCGCCGCCTAGCTGCGGCCAGAACATGAAGGAGGCGGTGTCAGGAGAGCCCCACAAGCTTTGAGCCTGGCGCCACACCACCTCGCGCCAAGTCGAAGGCAGTTGACGGAGGTTTTCCTTCAGCATGGCGCGGGCGATCTCCGGGGAGTCCGGGTTCGGGACGGGGTCGGAGATCCCGATGCGTTCGCCAACCGTGTGCAGGGTGCCCGAGGACATGGTGCCCAGAACGAACTTCCATTCCGGCAGGCCGTTCGCGCTTCCGGCCGGGTTGATTCCGCTGGCTTTGATGGCGCCGCTGGCGGCCGCGCCGGTCAAGGCGTAGACCGCGAGGACCAGGACCGCCAGGGCAGCGGAAGCCCCCAGCGGCCACCACGACCGTCCCCGACCGCGCCGCGTCAGCGGCCCCAACACAAGCGCGGCGACCAAAGCCGCGCAGACCACCATCCCAGCCGGGCGGGCCAGATTTCCCAGCGCCAGAAAGACGCCCCCAGCTAGCACGGCGGCCACGCCGCCAGTGACGGATCGGAGGCGCCCCGACCTGCCCCTAGCTTCGAGTTCCGTCGCGTCCTCGGCCCGGCGCTCAGCCGCGCGCTCGAGCCGTCTGGCCGCCGCCAGCACCACATAGGCGCCGAGCAGCAGGAAGAAAGCCGACAGATGATCGTTGGAGAGCACATTCGCTTCCAGGTACGGTCCGGGATAGGCCAGATAGGCGAAGGCGGCGAACAGCCCAGCCGCCGTCGAACCGGCGATCCGGCGTGCGAACAGGAACACCAGCAGGTTGGTACCCGCCATGACGAGGGCGTTCACCGCCAAGAGCGGCACTATCGACCCGGCGAAGACCTTCAGCATGAACGCCTCGTAGATGGCGAACGGGGTCTGATAGGCGAAGTAGTGCCAGTAGGCGTCCTGGCTGAAGCTGTAGTCGCCCAGGTTGATGGACTGGGCCGCCTCGAGCAGGCTGAGGAAGTCCGAACGCTGCTCGGTCGGCCAGCGAAAGGCGAAGAACGCCTTGACCGCCGCCATTGCCACGAACAGCGCGACAGGCAACACCCAGCGCGGCAGCCGCCAGGCGTGCCAGACTCGCAACACCGTCTTGCCCGCCAGCCGCCACGCGATCACCGCCACCAGCCCCGCGCCGATCACCATGGCCCACCAGCGCGCGAACTGTGCCCGCTCCTGGTAGGCCACAGCGACCGCCGCGATCCCGGCCAAGACGGTGAACACGCCGAGCCCGAGGGCCCAACGCGTCACACGCGCCAATGGGGTGCTGGCAGGTCGCGGGCGCTCCGAAGGCTTGTGGCTCACCGTTTGCCCCCCTGGCGGTGGTGTGGACTGACGCGGGCCAGGCTGGCCCGGCTGCAACCCTACAGGCTCCCGGCAGCGAGACGGTCAGCCATCGGTTGGGCGCGACGCCGGGTGAGCGGCATCGGCCATGTTGTGAGCCTGAGCCTAGAGGCCCACCGCCTGATCGATGGCGGCCAACTCCTGGGGCGCCAGGACCAAATCCACGGCGGCGTACGAGTCCAGGATCGAGGCGGGGCGCCTGGCGCCGGGGATCGCGAAGACATGCTCGCCCTGCGCCAAGATCCAGGCCAGGGCGACCTGGTAGACGCTGACCCCATGGGCCTGGGCGACCGGGACCAAGGCTGCCGCCGAATCGGCTAGGCCGGTGGCCTTGTCGCGACCGCCCACCGGGGCGTAGGCGACGAACGCCAAGCCCAACTCGCCGCACAGGTCGAGCTCCGGCTTGGACGCTGGGTTGAGCACCGAGAAGCTGTTCTGGACGGCGACCAGTTTGTCGCCAAGAATTCCCCGCGCCTCGATGATCTGGTCGCGGTCGGCGTTCGAGACACCGGCCCACCGGATCACGCCCTGCGAGAGCAGGTCCGCCAGCGCGCCCACCGATTCTGCCCACGGGACCAGCGGGTCAGGGCGGTGGTAGTAGTACAGGTCGATGGCGTCCACGCCCAGGGTCAGGGCCGAGGCTTTGGCGCAGCTGACGATCCAGCGGGGGTCGCCGCAGAGCGGCCACGCGGGCGGCGTCTCATGGGGATGCCGGTAGTGTCCGCCCTTGGTCGCCACCAGCACTTGCTCCTTCGGCCCGTTCCAACCGGCGAGGGCCTCGGCCACCAGGACTTCGCCGTGGCATTCGGCGTCGAGCGGGTCGCGGTAGCCGAAGGCGGTGTCGATGAAGTCGATCCCGGCGTCGAGGCCTGCAGTCAGGGCCTCGATCGCCTGCTCGCGGGAGGGGCGTCCGGGGATGGACAAAGGCATTTCGCCGAAGCCGATGCCGCTGACCCGGAAGGGGCCAAGATTACGTTTGGTCATTGCCTGTTCCTTTGTGGTTCCTTTGTGGTTCCTTTGTGGTGAGCGCGGGCGGCCTGGTCGGCGCGCCCCATCAGGTTTAGCGCTTGCGGCGGGTTCGCGCTAGAGCCCAGTGGCCCTGGCGAGCCCGCGGGCGGCCCGCGTCATGGCTGGTCCCGGATCAGCCATCGCTTGCGCCGCCGAGCCCGCCAGCTCCGTCAAGGAGACCAGTTCCACCCCTGCGAGCGCGTCGTTGTCGGTTGCGACCTGCCCGGCGATCACGCATCGCCGCGCGCCGTCGCGGGCCAGCGCCAGGGCCTCGCCGACCACTTTGCCGCTCAGGGAAGTGGCGTCGAACCGGCCCTCGCCCAGGATCAGGACGTCCGCGGTGGCGGCCGCTGCGACCAGGCCGGTCAGTTCGGCGATCCGGCGCGCTCCGGGCGTGATCGTGGCGCCCCAGCCCGCCACCAGGCCGTAGGCCGTGCCTCCCGCCGCGCCCGCGCCTGGTTGGTCCGGGTCGCCGCCGAGTTCTTCGGCCAGCCGCGCCAGCCCCCGGTCCAGCAGGTCGATCTGCGCGGCGCTCGCTCCCTTCTGAGGCCCGAACACGGCCGCCGCTCCGGTCGGCCCCAGCAGTGGCGAGGTCACGTCCGTCAGCAGTTCGACCCCTCCCGGCGGTGTTTGGACGATGCCGCTGGGGTCGATCCGCCCCAGACCCGTCAACGCGCCGCCCCCGTTTGGCAGCCGTTCGCCGGTGCTGCCCAGCGCTCGCGCGCCCAGCGCGACCAGAGCGCCCAGCCCGCCGTCGGTGGACGCCGAACCGCCCAGGCCGATCACTAGCCGCCGGGCACCGTCCGCCACGGCCGCGCGGATCACTTGGCCGAGCCCTTCGGTGTGCGCGCCCAGTGGGTCCAGCTGCTTCATCAGCGCGATCCCGGAACTGGTCGCCAAATCGACTACGGCGGTGCCGTCGGAGAGCGTCAGGTAGCGGCCCGGAACTGGTCGGCCGTCCGGACCGGCCACCAGTCCCACGTCGTGCCAACTGGCCCCTGGGGACACCATCGCCAGCGCCTCGGCGGTGCCCTCGCCGCCGTCGGCCTGCGGGAGGCAGACGACTTCGTCCTGTGGCCGCGCCATCAGCCAGCCGGTGGCCATGGCCTGGGCCGCGTCAACGGCATCGAGCGTGCCCTTGAACGAATCGGGCGCGATCACCACGCGTTGCGGCGAGGATGGACGGGGGGCGCGGGGTGATGCGTCGTTATTCATGGCAAGACCACCTTACCGCTGGGTTTCCCCTGGTCGGAGGCACCACTCGCGTCGCCGTCGGGCCAGCTGACGGTGCCGGCGGGCTGGCGGCCGGCGGTGCTCGGGGAGAGTCCGGCCGCCGTGGTCAGTCTCGCCTTCGGGCCGCCTTCGCCGCGCGATCATGGGTGATCGCTGCCCGCGGTGGTCAGTTTCACCTTCGGGCTGACGGCGCCGCGGAATCATGGGGGATCGCTGCCCGCGACGTGCTCTCGGCCGGGTGCCTGGGCGGCATCCATCGTCCAATGTCCACATTGTGGACGCTGGCCCGCGAGATGACTGAATCCTTAGCCAAATATGGCAAAGTCTTTACTGAATGAGTGTCAGCCACAGCACTGCCGATGCCCTCTCGGGCGCGATCACCTAAGGAGGATGCACATGTTGAAGCTGTCCGATCTGACCAGGCCGATCATCGGAGCGCCGATGGCCGGTGGCCCCACCACCCCGCAGTTGGTGGCCGCCGTGGGCGAGGCCGGTGGCTTCGGCATGCTGGCGGCCGGGTACCTGGATGCCGACCAATTGCGTGAGCGTCTTCGGCAGGTGCGTCTACTAACCGACCGGGATTTCGGGGTCAACTTGTTCGTGCCCGGATCGGAGCCGTCCGCCAAGGAGCATCCGGGCTGGGACGCCTACCGCGACGCACTGGGGCCGGTGGCGGAACGACTTGGCGTCGATCTGCCGAGCGAGCCGCGTTGGCATGACGACCACTACTCGGACAAGCTGGCGGTGATCCGGGACAATCCGCCCGCAGTGGTCAGTTTCACTTTCGGTCTGCCCGCTCCCGCCGTGGTGGATTGGCTGCACAGCCAGGGCACCGCGTGCTGGGTCACGGTCACGAGCCCGTCGGAGGCCGCCGCCGCGACTGCGCGTGGTGCCGACGCCCTGTGCGTGCAAGGCCCCGAGGCGGGCGGACATCGGGGGACCTTCGACGGCGTCGATCCCGCCGAGACTCCTTTGCCGCAACTCCTCGGCGCGGTCAAGACCGTCACGGATTTGCCGTTGGCGGCGGCGGGCGGGGTCCGCCACCATCAGGACGTGGCCGCATTGCTACGGTCAGGTGCTGATGCCGTCCAGGTCGGCACTGCTCTGCTGGGCGCGTTCGAGGCCGGCACCAAAGCCGCCCACCTCGAACATCTTCGGTCGAACCCGGATCGCGGGACAGTCGTGACCAGGGCCTTCACCGGGCGTCCGGCGCGAGCCATGGCCAACGACTTCACCGCCCGTCACGCCGATCCGCCCGCCCTGTATCCGCAGTTGCACTACTTGACGGCCCCGTTGCGCGCGGCGGCCGCTGCCTGCGGCGACACCGAGTCGCTCAACCTATGGGCCGGCACCGGCTACGCCGCCATCCGCTGCGCGCCTGCCGCCCAGATCGTGGAAATGCTCTCGCCTCCCGCCTCCCCTGAGCCGCGGGGCACCTCCGATCCCAGTTCTAGGGACACCGGCCGAGCCAGGCCGAGCGTGGGCGCGCCGGGCTGGGTCGGCGGCATCGACGGTGTGGGTGGTCCTGATGGCCGTCCCGACGCGGTCACGCTCGGAGTGGTCGGGCTGGGCCGGCGCGGATTGGCGATTCTCGACCAGTTCGTCGCGGAGGTACGCAGCGAGCCCGAACTCGAGTTCTCCCTGGCCGCGTTCCACCACGGGGAGGCGCTGTCCGACCGCGCGGCGCAGAACACCCACGATGCCGCCATGGCCAGGTTCCTGCGCCAGGCGCCGCCGAACCTGGCCGTCAAGGTGTACCGGGCCGATGTGGCGCGGGTCGCGGAGCGCGATGGGATCTATGACGTCCATTTCGACGATTTGCTGGTGCCCTGCTCGCGGGTGGTCTTCTGCGACCCGCCCTCGGGTTACCGCTGGCCGTTGCACCGTTGTCCCGAGCAGCCTGCCGAAAGCTGGGAGGAAGCTCCAGTCCTGGCTCCGATGGGCTGATTGTCAGGTTGGAAGTCTCTGACGGACAGCCCTTCGACGGCATCGAAGTCGAAAGTGGCGGCGTGGACCACCTCGCGACTTGTCCACAACTGGCTTCAATTCGGCGCGGAACCGAGTTCCAGCCGTTTGTGGACAAGGGTGCCCGACGACGCTCCGTCGGCAACCAGCGTTTGCGCAGGTCGCCGGGTCGGCGGCATCGGCGGTCCTTAGAAGCTGTGTCCACAACTGGCTTCAACTCGTAGCGGGACCGAGGTCCAGGGACTTGTGGACATCGCGCCCCGCCCGGAAGCCTGCAAACCGATGGTCTCGCGCGCGAAGCCATCGACCTGCGGGGCTCCAGGCGACCGCCCTTCCTCCGCGCTTCCGCCAACTCTCCAATGTAATAGGATGTGATAGCTTGTCATAAGAAGTAATAGCGCAGGTCAGAGTCACTTTTGTAAACCGGTCAGCAGGGAATGGGCAAGGCGGCATTGCTGCGCGAGCTGGCCACGACATACCAGCACCTGGTCGGGGAGCGGAAGAATGTGGTGATCGCGATGGCTGCGCAGGGGCGGGTCGCTACGGTGGCCGATCCCCGGCGCCGGATGGGTGTCTCGAACGCGACGGTCCAGCAATACCGTGCGAGGCTCGGACGGCCCCGCCTGGGGGAGCGAGCCGCGCCGTCGGTGAAAGTGGACCTGCGCCTGGGCGACGAGTTGGCGCATCAGGTGGAGGCTGCCGCGACAGCACGGGGCGTCACCCGTTCTAGCTACATGCGCGAGGCTATCGCCCGGCGCGTGGTCGAGGACAGCAGACTGCTTGCGCACTGAGCGTCGACGGTGCGTTCCGAGCAGACCCTTATCGGTAGTCGTCGGCAATAGGAGCACGATGCCGCTCGCCCGACCTCGCCCGACCTCGGCGGACCTCGCCCGACCAGCCTGGCTAGATGCTGGTGGTCTCCGCGATGTGGCGGACAACGGGATGTCCCGGTGCCGGTTCTTCCCACAGGATGGTCCAGGCTTGGTCGCCCCGGCGCACGGCGATCACCCAGATGCCGTTGCTGAATCGGCGCCGAGTGGCGCGCGGGTCGACAGGATCGGCCTCGATCCAATCGAGTGCTTCTTCGACGGCATCCGCCAAGACCGGGTCGCGTCCCCACAATTCATCCAGGGCGCGAGCGGGCGCAGGGTCAAGTCCCACTGACCGGGTCATTCACTCAACCTTCGTCGCTGGCGTGACACCTGCCGTTCAGGATGGGCGCGAGCTTCGGCGATCTGCGCCTGCAGCCCGACGTTGGCAAGGAACCGCCGTTCAAGGTCGGTGATGACCGTGGCCGGTTCGAGCACGAGCGTGCCGTCCGATTCCTCATGCAGCAAGTAGCGCCGCCCCGGCCGACCCAGTGAAGCGCGTCCGCGCGCGTCAGTGTCCACAATCGTAGAGGTCATGAAATGAGACTACCCCTATTCCCCGAGTGGGGCAATGGGGCGTCGGCGTGGCCAGCGGCGCGGTCATGGCCGTGCCCAGCGCGATCAGTGTGAACGACCCGTTGAGCAGTTGCATCGCGGAGTTGCCGCCGGTGAACGGCAGGTCGTCGCCGCCGAGCATAAGGCCTAGTCAAGTCCCAAATCCGAGCGCCTAAGAGAGCTCGATCCCCACCGCCGAACCACAATTGGGGACAGTCCCCAACTCGGGTTGCGGAAGGACATTAGGGAGATTCGCACGATGCCGCTCACACAGGTTTGGACGACCTGGCAGGCCCGCGATATGGCGGCCTCGGCGGCGGTCCCAGCTATCAGCCAAGAATGAAGCTGGCACCTTTTCGGTCTGCCGGTCCGAGGGCGTGCCCCGCGCCGGTGGCGGACCAGGGCAAACTGCCGCACCCGCTGTTCTGATCGCTTGACAGATCCCGGATGACAAGAAGCATGCAAACCGTTGGACGTGACCCCCAAGAGCGTGCCAAGCGTCGGCGCCGATCGAGTGCACCGAAATGCATGCCGACGGTCACCGGGTTCGCTGGCCGCCGACCCGCGACAGCGGAGCGCCGTCCCCCATAGGTTCTGCGAATAGGTGGCGCTGCAGGCCGTGGGCCCGTAGACCTGGCGTGGCGGGCGGACCGGGGCGGGCGGCATCGTGCGTCTCTAACTTCGTTGTTCGCCGAGCAGGACCCCGGCGTTGTGGAAGGTGGCGCCGAGCGAATTGAACACTTCCTGGTAGGCGGTGGCGGCGCGGGAGGCCCCGATCGCCCCGGCAGCCCAACCGGATGTGCCGCTGCGGACGGTGACGGCGGTGTTGCCGTTGGGGTCGGCGGTGAGCGAGACGAAGACGCGCATGTGCTGGGACTTGCCGGAGAAGGCGCCCGCGGCGATGGTCGCGCCCTTCGACCCGCGCTCGGCGACGCCGTTCCACGCGTCCGAATACTGCAAGGTGAATCCGAGCCCGGCCAAGACCGCGTCGAGAGTGTTGCGGGCCGTGGCCGGATCGCCCGCCACGAAGAAGGTCGCCTGTGACACCGGGGGTTCCTTTCGGTCGATGCTCTTGGGGGATCTGGGGGATCGTGATGATCGGAAACCTGGTGGAAGCTTACCGCGACCCGTGGCGCGGCGACTTGGCGCGGCGGCATCATCTGTCTTTTGACTTAGGACTCCCGCGTTGCGGCTTCAGCGCTTCGGCGCGAGGTTCCCGGCCACGGATACTGCCAAAGCCCGAATCCGGCCACGAAGGGCACGATCATCCGTGATGCGTTTGAGGGCGTAGCTATTGGTGGGCGCGAAAAGCGAGAGAACCTGTCTGGCGTCGCGGAGGGTCGGCTTGTCGGTCCAGTCGTCCGGCGTGACACCGGCTGCGCGGCAGACCGCGAGCAGCCGCCAGATGTCTTGGGCGTCCTTGCCGGAGAGGCGGGACTTGTAGGACAGCAGCTTCAACGCCAGCGCGGGCAAGGGGGCGGGCACAGCAAGTTCGGCGTCGACGCGATCTCCGCTGGTCAAGTGGGCCGTGATGGCGATGGTTTCGGGCGCACACGCCAACGCGAATGCGAGCCCAGGTACCAGGTCGACGTAGAGTTCGCCGTGCTTTTGGTTCGGATGATGCCGCGCGGTGTAGGACGGGGCCAGAATGTCGATGGTGGCTTGCAGGCCACCGTGAATCGGTCGCACGAACCGATTGGAACCTCCCGACTGCACGTATCCGAGACCCCGAAGTGCTTGAGGCAAACTGGGGTCTGCGACGACCGGCGAGGCGGCGCCCAAATCGGCGTCGGCAGTTTCCCTCGTCGGGACTCCGGTCACTTGGTACTTGGCCACCAGCAGCGACACCATGTGGCCGCCGACCAGCCTGTAGTCAGCGCCGATTTTGGCTGCCACAGCGGCGGCATCCTTGATGGCGTGGTAGCTGGAGTCCTCCGCACGCGACGCCGACCGGAGTTCGATCATGGGCCGGGTCTTTCATCGGCCGCTGACATCCAAGTCTTCCGATGCTTGGTAGTGAGCGCCTGGCGCAAATGCTGTGCAGCTTCGGCGCGGTCGGGCTCCGGGCCGGAGACAGTGTCCCGGATGATCTGCAACGGATCGGCCAGAGGGAGGCCGGACGCTTCCCAGGGGTTGCCAAGCCAAACGCCTGAGTCGAGTGGGGCATGCACCGCTAGCGTCGCTTCTTGAGGCGAAGCGACCGAAACGAAGCCTTCCGGGGTCAAATCGGCGGGCCGGTCGCAGTACACCACCCCGCACGCGGGGAGCCGCCACGGAGCCAGTGAATCGGCCGCGACGTCTCCGGAGACGGCCAGCCGCCGCCGGCCTTGGGCTCCGAGGAACCGGATTGCCCGCCTCACCTGGTCCGTGACGGAGTCCACGGCAGTCCAGTAACTGACAGTGCCGCCGGGGCCGGGGTACTCCCGGAGCCACCAGTCGGCCAGCTGGTCCCAATCCGACGGCTGGCACCAGCCCCGCCCGTGAACCACCAGCCCGCTGTCCACCAGTTTCGCCAACAACCGCGAGGCCCTCGGCTGCGATATCTCGGCGCGTTCGGCGAGTTGTTGCTGGCTCGCGCCTGGATCGGCCAATAGTCGGCGCACTAGCGTGAACAGCGCCCACGACTGCGGCCCCGGGGGGCGACGGGAGGGGGGCTCCGCCGGTTCAGGATCAGCCGACAGCCGGTGCTTCCCAATCTGGACCGCGAACTGACCTTCATCGGTGGCGACGTTCCAGCCCAGTTCTTGTGCGGCGCTGACCAGGGCAGGAGTGGCCTTCGGGACAATCAGGAGCGCCGGAGACTCGGGGGGTCGGCGTAGTTGCGAGGGGCAGACCCTCCTTTTCGATTCGAACAGCCACATCACTTCGCACCCGGAAGAGTTGGAGACCATGACGTGCCGAGAATCAGCCGCGCCGATCGAGATGCCGTGATCTGCCAGCGCGATCCTCCACACAACCCCAGTATATGCTAAATATCAATGACATGTCACTAATTAGCATATAAGCGAGAAAGGAAGCCCCCGATCCCGTGGCGCCGTCCTGACCAGCACGCGACACAAAGGCTCGTTCCCAGGCCGCGCGGGCGGCATCGTGCATATCCGAAACTGACTACAAACGTTGCCCGATCCAGTCCAGGATGTCCGCGATGACGACGTCCTTGCGGAACTCGTTCAGGATCTCGTGCATCATGCCGGGGTAGATGCGCAGCGCCTTGTCGGTCGACGCGATCTCGCCGAAGAGCTGGCGCGAGTCCGCCTCGGCGACCAAGCCATCGTTCGCGCCGTGGAGGATCAGCGTGGGGTCGGTGAACTTGTCCGGGCCCGCGGCCAGGTAGTCCAGGCCGCCTTTCCACGAGTTGATCAGACCGATCGACATTTCCTTGACGACTAGCGGGTCCGCCACGTAGGCCTGGCCCACCGCCGGGTCCGAGCACACGCCCGCGCCCAGTTCGTTCGGGAGGTAGGTCAGCGGGTCGCCAGGGATTGGCAGGGGTCCGGCCAAGGGCAGGTTGTAGCGGGTCAGGGCGCCGGAGAGGACGATGCCGTCCGCCGAGCCCGCGTACTTCGTCGCGAACAGCGCGGCGGCGTATCCGCCCATCGAATGGCCCAGCACGAACGTCGGCAGGTCCGGGACCTGCTGTTTGGCGCTCTTGAACGCCTCCATGGTGTCGTCCACGATCTCGTTGAAATCGGAGTAGAAGACCCTCTGGCCGCCGGACCGTCCGTGGCCCCGGTGGTCGAACCGGAAAGTGGCCACGCTCTGGGCGTTCAAGCGGGCCGCCACGTAGTCGTACCTTCCTTGATGCTCGCACAGGCCGTGGACCAGGAGCACCAGGGCCTTCGGATTCGTTGGGATGTCGGCTTTTCCGTACAGGTCGATCCCGTCGAGGGTCTTGAGAGTGAGTTCCTTGGACACCGTTGCTCCTCCTTGAGGCTCGGGGGTTGAGAGTTCCGGTCAGTCTACGCCCAGGTGGCAGGCCCGTCGCGGGCTCAGGTGAAGCGGGGTTGGCGGTGCCGTGCGCGGACCGACTGGAGGACGCTGCGCGTGGAGGTTTCCTCGATGGGATGATGAACCGGTGACTGCGCCAAACTGGAAACACTTCGAGATCCTGCAAAGCCCGAGTGGCGGCGAAGGCGGTCGGAGATGAGCGGCATTCCTGTGGATCGGGAGTCGGGGATCGTTCTCTACCAGACGCAGGACGGCCAGACCCGTATCGACGTGCGCATGGTGGACGAGACCGTGTGGCTCTCGCTGGACCAAATGGCGGCATTGTTCCAGCGGGACAAATCAACGGTGTCGCGGCACATCGCGAACGTGTTCAGCGAAGGCGAGTTGGAGCGGGACGGAACTGTTGCAGATTTTGCAACAGTTCGAACTGAGGGCGCCAGGCAGGTGATGCGCCAGGTCACGCATTACAACCTGGACGTGATCATCTCGGTCGGCTACCGGGTGAAGTCGCTGCGTGGCACGCAGTTCCGGCGGTGGGCGTTGGCCGTCCTGAAGGAGTACTTGACCAAGGGCTTCGCCATGAACGACGCGCTCCTCAAGGAGGCCGGTGGCGGGACGTACTGGCGGGAACTGCTGGATCGCATCCGGGACATCCGCTCCAGCGAGAAGGTGTTTTACCGGCAGGTCCTTGACTTGTATGCCACGAGCGTCGACTACGACCTGCGGGCGCCGCAGAGCGTGGAGTTCTTCAAGATCGTGCAGAACAAGATGCACTATGCCGCCCATGGGCACACGGCCGCCGAAGTCATCGAGGCCCGTGCGGACGCTGGCCAGCCGTTCATGGGGTTGACCGCGTTCGAGGGCTCACGTCCGCACCGCAGCGAAGTGACCGTCGCCAAGAACTGTCTGACCGAGGAAGAGCTGGCCACATTGAATCGGATGGTCTCCGCATTCCTCGACTTGGCGGAATTGCGGGCGATGCGCCGTGTGCCGATGTACATGAAGGACTGGATCGCGGAACTGGACGATTTCGCCGCGCGCTACGGCCAGGGCGTCCTGCCGGGGCCAGGCGCCGTCAGCCACGAGCAGGCCGTCGAACGCGCCTCCGTCGAATACGACTCTTATCTGCGTCGGCTCGTTGATGACGCGTCGCCGGCGGAGCTCGACTACCTCCAGGCGATCAAGACGGCTCAGAAGCGGATCGAGGCCGATCAAACCAGGTCGGCAACCCGGCCGAACGACACCTGGCCTGGACGTCCCGGAAGATGACCAGACGGCATCGGACATGGGCAACCCTCGCAGGAGTGAGAACGGGCGGCCCGGATCGTACTTGAGGCGGGCCGGGTCCAGGCCTACGGAACTTACAGTGGAAGAGTCTGCCGCACGCCGACCCTCAGCGTGGTGACCGCGACGCCGAGAAAGGACTGCCATGACGACGACCCACACGCCCGCCCCGACCCCCGCGCAGTTCCCGCCCCAAAGCGCCAAGCCATTGGTGCGCGCGCTGTGCCGATTGGGCGGCATGCGCTCCGACCTGATCGACGATCTGCCGCAGTCGAGGGGCGGCTTCATCAACACGGCGGCGGCGATGCTGGCGGTGGGCGTGCTGGCCACCGCCTCGATGGCGTACGCGCTGAAGTCGACCAACGTTGTGCCGTCGGGGATCGTGGCGGGCGCGGTGGGCCTCGGCTGGGGCGTGATCATAGTGGTGATCGACCGTGTGCTGATCACCTCCATGAGCCGCCACCCGCGCGGTGGTTGGCGAAACACCTTGGCCGCCAGCGCCAACTTCGCGCTCAGGTTGTGCATGGCGCTGGTGATCGGCGCGGTGGTGTCCATGCCGCTGGTGTTGAGGGTCTACGAGCGGGAGATCGCGGCGCAAGTCCAGGTCGACATGGCCGAGAAGCGGGCCCAGGGCGCGCAGAAGCTGGACGCCGATTTCGCCACCATCCCCGAATTGGAGCGGCAAGCCGCCGAACTCGACCAGCAACTGAACACGTTGCCGTTCTACGACCCGGCCGAGGTCAACCCGGCCTACGCCGGAGCCCTGGCCGCGCGCGATTCTGCCGCCGCGGCCTGTGAGACGGCCAGCGCGGAAGCCGCCGCCGAGGCCGCTGGGACCGGTGGCACGGGAAGGAACGGCTATGGCGACGAATGGCGCCGGTTGGCCGATGTGGCCGCCCAACGCTGCGCCGCCGCCGAAGAGGCCGAGGCCCTGTTCGCGGATGTCGCGGCCGCCACGAAAGCAAAGTACGAGGAGACCGCGGCGGACACCAAGGGCAGGGCCGGAGGCGAGCTCGATCGGGTGGGCGAGCAACTGGCGGCCCTGCGGGCGGATCGCGCCGCCGAGGAGGCCAAGCTCGACGCCGCCGTCAACGACTCCGACGGCCTCGCGGCCCGCATCGAGGGACTCGACCATTTGGCGCAGGAGCATCGCGGCGTGTGGTGGGCGCGACTGGGGCTGATGGCCGTGTTGATGCTGGTGGAGATCATGCCCGTGTTCTCGAAGTTCATCCGGGTGCTGTCGGTGGACGATCTGCCCGGCGACCTGGAGCGCCGCCGCGACCGGGCGCGGCTGGACGATGAGGACATCCACCAGGCCGGCCGCGTCAAAGCCGTCGAGATCCGGGCCGGCATCCAGGAGGCGGCTGCCCAGGACTGGGCGGCCAAGCAACTCGGGGTCGAGCGGGAGGTCAACACCCAGGCGGCGGCGGTGGACAAGGACATCCAATTGGAACGCTTGGACGCTTGGGCCGCCGCCGAGCGCGCCAAGAACGCCCGGACGGTCGGCGCCGGGTCCCGGTCGGCCAGGCGGCAGTAGATCGGTCGCCCCGCTCATTCGCACGATGCCGCTCACCCGGTTTGGGGTCCCCTCACGGCCTTGCGTGGTCGGCCTGGGCGGTTTCGGATTGCGGCGGCGGCAATCAATCCAGGGATAAGTGGGTGCGCAGTGCGGCGTCCACGCGGGACATGGCCGCCGGGCCCAGCATCCCGATGATCCGCTCGACCCGGGAGATCGCCAGGGAACGAACGTGCTCGGCCTGCGCGGTGGACACGAGTCGCGCGCCGGTCTCATCCGGCTCGAGCTCTACGTGGTAGAGACGTCCGCGGTTCGGCGGGTCGAGGGCGCTGGTCAACGGGATGACGGTCACCGTCCCGTAACCAAGGCGCGCCGCAGCCGTGTTGGCGCCATTGTTGCTGACGACGATGGCGGGGCGGGTCTTGGCCTGTTCGGCCCCTTCCGCCGGATCGAACCTCGCCACCACGACTTGGCCCCGGCGCAACGGCAACCGATCCGGATCGCCTGGCCCGGATGGCCTCACGCCAGGCCCTGTTCGTCCGGCCTGATGCCGTCGCCAGACGTCGCCTCCCATAGCGCCTCGTCCTCGCTGCCCCGCCAGCGGGCGAAATCCTCGGCGTAGTCTTCGGCCAGGTCGCGCTCGCGCAGTAGCCGCACGCCCGCGGAGACGGCGGCCGACCTGGACGGGTAGGCACCGTCCGCGGTCACACGCTCGAGGTATCGGTAATCGGCCTCGGGCACGTTCACAGACATCTTCACACCACGAATCCTACCGCGAGGCGGAACGACTGGCCGTCCGTGCGGCGCACTGTTCCGGCTGGGCCATGGTGGGCAGGAAAGGCGCTGTTATCGGTGGCGGTGGATCAGGGCTGGGCGGATCCGGTCCAGGGCCACGACCTTGGTCTTGCCGCTCGCTGTGCGCACGGTATGCGCGATGGCGGCCTCGCCGGTGACGAGCGG
Source organism: Bifidobacteriaceae bacterium (assembly GCA_031265345.1). Next base: position 20,441 of record JAISCU010000459.1, on the reverse strand, counting down.
CCCGGCGGCCAGGGCGCGATGGACCCGTTCCGAGGCACGCTCCGCGACCACGCCCAGGAGCAGCGGCAACACCGGGCGATGCGAGCAGACCACTACGGGCGGTCCGCCTCGCATGATGCGGTGCATCAGCCCGATGGCGCGGGCAGGCTTCGACTTGGCCGCCGCCTCGGTCAGCCAGCGGTTGGTGCCCACCGACAGGCGGGCGCGGTGGGCGAACGGGCTGACGGTGGCGCGGCAACGAATCCACGGCGACGAGATGACTTTGCGCACCCCGAGCGCCGCGAGCAGTGAAACGGCGCCGCGGGCTCGGGCGCGTCCCTCCGCGGTCAACGGCCGCAAACCATCGTCCTTGGTCCATTTGGTCCGGTCCTCGGCCTGGGCGTGACGGATCACCACCACCGGTCGGGTGTCCAGCCGCCCGCGCTCGTGGTGGCGCATCAGCTTCAGCAACGGCACCCGGTCCGTGGCCCTGGTCAACCGACGCAAAGCCGCCTCGACCGGGAACCAGCGGGCGCGGTCGACTTCGCGCGGAGACGCGGACGGGTACGCCGGGCGGGCGCAGACAGCCGGGTTGTCGGCATCGTCCGCTAAACGAGCGGCCCAGTAGTAGACCGTCTTGATCTGGCCCGTCGCCAGCGGATACGCGACCTTCGGGAGCGGTCGGCCGATCACGACCTGGCGGCCGGTCTCCTCCAAGACCTCGCGCCAAGCGCAGCTGATGAGATCCTCGCCGGGCTCCAGCTTGCCTTTGGGCCAGGACCAGTCGTCGTAGCGGGGACGGTGGACCAACAAGACCTCGAGCTGGCCGTCGCGAAGGCGCCAGACCAGCGCCCCGGCAGCGTCCACCCCGACCGTCGCGGGCCGCGTCCCCCCGACCGACGGCTTGGCTCGGTGCATCGTGATAGTCAACGCACCCTGGCTCCGGATCGGCGTTGGCGGGCCATGAAGGCGCTTTGGATGTCTTCGAGCGGTTTGCCCTCGGAATCGTGGCGGTGCGCCTTCCAGACGCCGTCCGACTGCAGGTCCCAGGCGGCGGTGGCCGGGCTCATCGACAGTTGCAGCATGTCCACCAACTCGGTGATGTGCTCCGCTGTCCTCAGGTTGACCAGGGCCTCCACGCGGCGGTCCAAGTTCCGGTGCATTAGGTCGGCGGAACCGATCAGGACGTCCGGGTCACCTCCGTTGGCGAAAGCGTAGACGCGGGCGTGCTCCAGGAATCGGCCCAGGATGGAACGGACTTTGATGTTCTCCGACAATTCGGGCACGCCGGGCCGGACGGCGCAGATGCCGCGCACCACCATCTCGACCGGGACGCCCACGCTGGAGGCCCGGTAGAGGGCGTCGATGGTGGCCTCGTCCACCACGGAGTTGACCTTGATCCTCACCCAGGACTCGAGCCCGGCCTGGTGATTGGCGATCTCCCGCTCGACCCGTTCGATCAGGCCGGAACGGATCGATGTGGGCGCCACCAGCAGGCGCTGGAAAGTCGACGCCGGGGCGTACCCGGAGAGTTGGTTGAACAGCCGCGTCACGTCCTGGCCCACTTCCGGATCGGCCGTCAACAAGCCCAAGTCCTCGTACAGCCGCGCCGTCTTGGGGTTGTAGTTGCCGGTGCCGACGTGGCAATACCGCCTCAGGCCGCCGGTCTCCGAGCGCACCACCAGCATCAGCTTGCAATGGGTCTTGAGTCCCACAACCCCGTAGACCACGTGCACCCCGGCCTCCTCGAGCTTGCGCGCCCAGGTGATGTTGGCCTCCTCGTCGAACCTCGCTTTGAGCTCCACCAGGGCGAGGACTTGCTTGCCGGCCTGGGCGGCGTCGATCAGGGAATCGACAATCGGCGAATCGCCCGACGTGCGGTACAGCGTCTGCTTGATCGTGAGGACGTTCGGATCGGCTGCGGCCTGGGCCAACAACGTCTGCACCGAGGTCGAGAACGAATCGTAGGGATGGTGCAGCAGCAGGTCGCCGGCCCTGATGGCGGCGAAGATGTCAGTCGGTTCGGCGCTCTCGACTTCGGCCAGGTTCGGATGGGTGGTCGGAACGAACGGGGGATAGACCAGGTCGGGTCGGTCAAGATCCGCGATCACATTGAGCCCTCGGTAGTCCAAGGGCTCCGGCAGCTCGAAGACCTCCTTCTCAGTGATCTGCAGGCCTCTGATCAGCAGGCGTCGAGCCTCTTCGGAGATGCCCGCCGCCACCTCCAGCCTGATAGGAGGCCCGAAACGGCGGCGCAGCAACTCGCGCTCCATCGCTTTGAGAAGGTTCTCCGCGTCATCCTCTTCGACTTCGACGTCCTCGTTGCGAGTCACCCGGAACGTGTGTACCCCGCTGATCTCCATGCCTGGGAACAACTCGCTGAGGTGGTTCGACACCACGTCCTCGATCGGCACGAACGAGGTCGGCCCCTTGGCCAGGTCGGCGACCGCCGGTTGGCGCGGCTTGCCTTTGGAATCGACCGCCACGAAGCGCGGCAGAGTCTCCGGAATCTTGACGCGGGCGAACTGCGGCTTGCCCTTGTCGTCGCTGAGCATCACAGCCAGGTTCAAGGACATGCCGGAGATGTAGGGGAACGGATGGGCCGGATCGACCGCCAGGGGCGTCAGCACCGGGTAGATCTGCTTCCGGAAGAACTTGCCCAACCGGTCGTGCTCATGCTCCTCGAGTTGATCCCAGCGCACCAGCGTTATGCCCTCAGCGGCCAGGGCGGGTTGGATTCGCTGCTCGAAACACTCGACTTGGCGGTTCACCAGTTCATGGGTGCGCGCCTGGATGGCGTCCATCAATTGCCGCGGGGTCAGTCCCGATGCCGCCACCACGGCCAGGCCCGCATCCATGCGTCGCTGCAACCCGGCGACGCGCACCATGAAGAACTCGTCCAGGTTGGAACTGAAGATCGATAAGAAGCGCACTCGCTCGAGCAGCGGCAGGCCGTCATCCTCGGATAGTTCCAAGACGCGCTGGTTGAAAGCCAGCCAACTCAGTTCCCGGTCACCGTACCGGTCGGAAGGCAATTGGTGATCCATACAGTGATCCTTCCACAAAGCGCCTACGCGAATCTCTCCAGGGCCGCCGTCTCGGCGATGCGTGAGAGGCTTTCGCGGATCGCGCGCGCCCGCGTCCGGTCCAGACCCGGCACCGTGGTCAAGTCTTCGAGTGGCGCGGACAGGATCGCTTGGAGCGCGCCGAAGCGAGCGACGATCCGCTCCGCCGTGCGGTGATGCAGCCCAGGCACCTTCGCCAAGAGCCTGAATCCCCGCGGGTTTAGGGGGGCGTCGACGCTGGCGGGAGTGGTTATCAGTGCGAGCGCTCCGGCCACCGTCTCCGGCTCGATCAAGGCGGCCGCGGGAAGGGGCGCCAGAGCCGCCAGCGCCGTAGCAGTCGGTTGGTCGGGGTCGACGTAATCGCGGACCAACAAGCGCCGGTCTTGGTCGATCCCGGCAATCGCTTCCTCGAACTGCAGCCGCAGCAAGCGGCCGGCTGTGCCCAATTCGGCCAGCACATCGGCTATTTCGTCGCCGATGCGCCAGACCATCTCTTGGCGCCCGGCCACGGCGGCCACCTCCCGTGCTGTCACTTGGTCTTCCACTTCGAGGGCGGTCAGGCTGGCCGAGACCTCCTCCAGGCGGGCACGGTATCGCTCGAGTGTGGCCAGGGCCTGGCTGGCCCGCGACGACAGTTCTTCTGGGTCCAACAGCACATGCCGGATGCCGTGGACGTAGAGCGCGGCGATGTTCATGGATTGGGACACGGAGATGACGGGGAAGCCGGTTTGTTTGGCGACGCGTTCGGCAGTGCGGTGCCTGGTGCCGGACTCACTGGTCGGAATCGATGGATCGGGGAGCAATTGCACCGCGGCCCGGACGATCCGACCGCGTTCGAAGTCCAACACCACCGCCCCGTCCATCTTTGACAATTCCCGCAGCCTGGTCGCCGAGAAAGGGATGTCCAATTCGAAGCCGCCGGAGCAGATCGATTCGACCACCGGGTCGAACCCCAGCACTATCAGGCCACCGGTGCGTCCGCGCGCGATCCGTTCGAGGGCGCCCCGCAATTCGGTTCCTGGGGCGACCGCCTGCAGGGTCGCACGCAGGAGTTCGGTGGCTGTGGCTGGAGTGGATTTCGTGGACACTGACGGCTCCCGGAGAGTTGGCGGCTGGCCAAGATTGTATCGGTCTACAGGACTTTCGCCTCCGTCGGCCGCAGCACCGGGAGCGCGTCGCGGATCGCGGTCGCCTCGATCAATTCGAGGTCTTGGGCCTGGGATCCCAGCTTGGGCTTGGCTCCGGCCGGTATGACAGCCTGGCTGAAGCCCAGCCTCCCGGCCTCGTCCAGGCGGCGGTCGAGTGCCTTGACCGGTCGGACTTGGCCTCCCAAGCCGACCTCGCCGATCGCCACCAGGCCGGGCGGCACCACCAGATCGAAGTGCGCTGACGCGGCCGCCAACACGACGGCCAGATCGGCAGCGGGATCCTGGCAGCGGATTCCACCGATCGTGGCGGCGTAGACATCGCGGGCGCTCAACTCCAATCCGCAGCGAGCTTCCAGGACTGCCAGAAGCATGGCGGTCCGGGGTGACTCGAGCCCGCTCACTGTACGACGCGGGGTGTTCCCGGCCGCCAGCACGGCCAACGCCTGGATGCCGATCGGCAGCGGGCGGCGGCCCTCCATCATCACCCCTGTGCATGATCCAGGGGTCAGCGGATCGCCGGCGGCCAGGAACAGTGCGCTCGGGTCGATCACCTCGCGGATGCCGTCCTCGGTCATCTCGAAACAGCCGACCTCGTCCGCCGAGCCGAACCGGTTCTTGGTGCACCGCAGAAGCCGCAGAGCCGAATGTCGGTCGCCCTCGAACATGGCGACCGCGTCGACCAGATGCTCCAAAGTGCGCGGCCCGGCGACCAAGCCGTCCTTCGTGACATGGCCCACCAACAGACAGGCCATCGAGCTTTGTTTGGCGGCGGTGACCAGGGCGGCGGTCACGGCTCGGACGTGGGTGACCCCGCCTGGGGCGCTGTCCAGTTCCGTCGAACTGAGGGTCTGGATCGAGTCGACCACCAGCAGGTCGGGCCTCTCCGAATGCACTATTCCCAGCGCCTGGCCCAGTTCGGTGGCCGTGGCCAGTTTGAGCCCCGGATGCGCCGCGCCGATCCGGACCGCCCTGGCGGCGACTTGGCTGGCTGATTCCTCGCCGGTCAGATAGACGACCTTTCGGCCCCCGGCTGCCGCCCGTGCCGCCACATCGAGCAGCAGCGTGGACTTGCCCACGCCGGGCTCGCCACCCAACAGCACCACCGACCCCGGCACGATCCCACCGCCCAGGACGCGATCCAGTTCGCCCACAGTGGTGGGCCAATGCCGGGCGTCATCGGCCGGCACCTCGGTGATCGGCAACAACGGTCCCGCCGGCAGGCCGGTCCGTCCGGCCGTTCGGGTCGGCTCGACCTCCTCGACGCAGTCCCAGCCGCCGCAGCCGGCGCACCGACCAGTCCACTTAGGCGGCGCCGCGCCGCAGGCCGAACACCGGTAGAGGGTCTTGGCTGATTTCGACATGTCCAGAACCTATCGGTCACCTCTGACAGCGTTCCCACCAGCGGTTTCGTCCGGCCCCGGCGCCAGGCAATTCATGACCAGGTTGCACATGACGTCCTTCTCGCGAGGCTTGGACAGTGCCACCATCAGAGTCAAACCGGCGAGAGCCGCATTGTCGATGACGAGCGTCCCGTCCGGCTGGCGAAGGATGCCGTTGCGGTCCAGAAAGTACACGAAGAGCGCAGCCGCGATGCGCTTGTTCCCATCCACGAACGAGTGGTTCTTCACTACCAGGTAGAGCAGGTTGGCCGCCTTCTCCTCCACGCTGGGATAGAAATCCTGCCCAGAGAACCCTTGATAGATCGTGGCGACGGAGCTTGAGAAGGAGCCGTCGCGCTCGACCCCGAACAGCTTCGAGTCCTCGCTGAGACGCATCGAGTCCACGAAGGCGCGCGCTTCGTCGTAGTCCAACACCCAATCGCTGCCCCGCCCATCGGGTTTGGCGATCCGCTGATGGTCGTAATCGTCCAGTAGCGTGAGCCCGTCGGCGTAGATTTGGAGTACTCCAGCGACGCCCGCGATCTCTGGGTCCTCGGATCGAGCCACGATCTGCAACGCCTGTTGGAGTTGCTCGAGGCGACGTTGGTTGACCGTGTAGCCCTTGACCAGATGATTACGCAGCACCGTGGTGGCCCAACGGCGGAACCGCACGCCCTCGGGCGACTTGACCCTGTAGCCGACGGACACGACCATGTCGAGGTTGTAGTGCTCGACTTGGTAAGTCTTGCCGTCCGCGGCAGTTGTCGCGTATTTTGCGACAACTGGAATCCCGGCCAATTCTTCTCTAAGTGCGTTGGCCACATGCTTGCCGATGGTCTTGGCATCGCGGCCGTAGAGCGCCGCCAGTTGCTGACGGTTGACCCAGACTGTTTCGGCTTGCACCCGCACATCGATGGCGGACGAACCGTCCTCCAGGTCGTAGATCGCGACCCCTCCAACACCCGTGGAACTGATCTCTTCGTTCATGGCACTTCCCTCCCGCTGACCTTTGTTGACTCTCATTACGTTGACCCTTGCTCACCGACGGAACCAGTCTCGCAGGAGGCTCTGACACCATGAAGGAGCCGCCAGACCACCGAACCCCAGCCAGCCTCAAGAACCGAGCACCGCCCCGACCGGTAAGTTGAGACCATGCAGTCGATGACCCTGCCCATCGGCACCGAGCTGGGCGGCTACGTGCTGGCCGGAGTGCTGGGGTCGGGGGCCTCGGGGACGGTTTACCGGGCCCGCGACGCGGACGGGCTCCCGGTGGCACTGAAACTGCTTCACAACTCCTCCGCGGGCGACACCGCGTCTCGCCGGAGGCTGCGCCGAGAGGTCCGCGCCCAGCGGGCCATCAGGTCGCCGTTCGTGGCCCAGGTGGTGGACGCCGAACTGGACGGCGCCGAGGCCTTCATCGTGACCGAGTTGGTGGAGGGCATCTCGCTGGCCCGCGACCTGTCCGCCAACGGCCCATGGGAGCCGGACCAGGTGGCGGAATTGGCCCGCGACCTCGATCAGGCGCTCGACGCGGTCCATCACGCGGGCGTCCTGCACCGCGACATCAAGCCCTCCAACGTGGTCCTGGACAAGCGGGGCCGCCCGGTGTTGATCGACTTCGGGATCGCGCAAGACCGGGGCGCGGGCCGGATCACGGCGGCCGGGTTGGTGGCGGGCACGCCGGGCTTCGTCTCCCCGGAGCTCCTCCGCGGCGGCGATCCGACACCCGCCTCGGACCGCTGGGCCGCAGCCGCGCTACTGCTCAATGCAGCGACCGGCAACCAGCCGTTCGGCACCGGCACGGTCGAGGCGGTCCTGGCACGGGTACTCGACGGTCTGCCGGACACGGACGGCCTGCCGGACGGCATCGCCCACGCTTTCCGCCGTGCCCTGACGCCCGATTCCGAGCGCCGCCTCAGCCTGCTCGAACTGGCGGAGGCCATCGACCCGTCCGCCGCCCCCGACACCCTGAGCGACCCGACCGCGCCGCTGGTCCGCCCCGACCCGATACCGGAGGACCCGCTGACCGCTTGGACCAAGCCCATGCGTCCGCCCTGGACCGAGCCGCGCCGGGTCGATTACCGGACATGGTTGGAGGACACCCGAGAAGACAATGACCAAGCCGCCGATGCCGCCGTCCCGGTTCAGCCCTATCCCCCGGCCCCGGCTCCGCTGAGGCTGCTAACCCTGGGGCTGTGGGCGTTGCTGGGAGTGCTGGCGACGCACTGGCCGGTGGCGGTGGCGAGCACCGCAGCGGCCGCAATGGTTCTGGCGAGGACCATCTGGGTGGCGGCCGAAGCGGTGACGGCCAGGCGGTATCGACGCGGTCCGCGCCCATCCGACCGCACCCGCACGGTCCTGGCGGCGCCCTGGTACTTTCTGCGCGGGCTGGGCGGCGCGCTCCCCTCGTTGGCGTTGGGCGGCCTGGTCGGATGGGGCGGCTACCTGCTCGCGGTCCACCTCGGCGGCGTCGGTCAAGGGGGCGACCCCAGCGCTGCCGGGGCACAGGCTGCGGCATCGTCCATAGCCCTGGCAGGCGGGCTGGTCCTGGCCTGGTGGGGCCCGTCAGGTCAGGAGACAAGAGACGGCGAGCGCCTCGTCCTGCGGGGCTTGCTGGGCACGCCCTGGGCTCGTTGGGCGGCGACGGTGGCGGTGTGGGCGGCCACCGGCGTGGCGGCGGCAATCTGGTTCGGCTAGCGCGAAGACCCCCACCACTCCTTGAGCGCCTCGGTGGCGCGAGCCTCGCCCAGCGGCCCCTCCTCGATGCGGCGCTCCAGCAGGTACTTGTAGGCGCGGCCCACGTCGCGGCCGGGCGGGATCCCGAGGATCGCCATGATCTGGTCGCCGTTCAGGTCCGGGCGCATCGCCCGCAGTTCCTCTTGTTCGGCCAATTCGGCGATGCGCCGTTCCAGGTCATCGTAGGCGAACGCCAGGCGTTCGGCCCGGCGACGGTTGCGGGTGGTGCAATCCGCCCTGGTCAGACGGTGCAGCCGCTCCAGCAACGGCCCGGCGTCGCAGACGTAGCGGCGCACGGCCGAATCGCTCCAGTCGCCGTCTCCGTAGCCGTGGAAGCGCAGGTGCAATTCGACCAGCCGGCTGACGTCGCCAACGGTCGCGCTGTCGAAGCGCAGCGCCCGCAGACGTTTGGCGGCCAGTTTCGCGCCCACCACCTCGTGATGGTGGAAGGACACTCCTCCGCCCGCCTCGAACCGGCGAGTGGCCGGTTTGCCGATGTCGTGCAGCAGGGCCGCCAGGCGCAGCACCAGGTCGGGTCCCGGCACCGGTCCGTCCGGTCCCGATTCCAGTGCGATGGCTTGGTCCAGCACGGTCAACGTGTGCTCGTAGACGTCCTTGTGATGGTGGTGCTCGTCGATTTCGAGCTCCAGCGCGGGCAGTTCCGGGAGGACCTGGGCCGCCAGACCGGTGTAGACCATCAACTCCAGGCCGCGTCGGGGCGCTGAGGACAGGAGCAGCTTGACCAACTCGGCCTGAATCCGCTCCGCCGACACGATAGAAAGCCGCTCCGCCATCGTGGTCATCGCGGCAACGGCCGCCTGGTCCACGTCGAATCCGAGCTGGGCGGCGAACCGGGCCGCCCGCATCATCCTGAGCGGGTCGTCATCGAACGACTGGGTCGGCGACACGGGGGTGCGCAGCATCCCGGTGGCCAGGTCGCGCAACCCGCCGTAGGGATCGACGAAGCGGAAGTCGGAGCCCAGGGTCACGGCCATCGAGTTGACGGAGAAGTCCCGCCGCGACAGGTCGCCCTCGAGCGAGTCGCCGTAGCTGACCTGTGGCTTGCGCGAATCGGGTTCGTAGACGTCGCTGCGATAGGTCGTGATCTCCGCCACGGCATTGCCCCGGCGGCCTGCCACGGTGCCGAAGGCCCGGCCCACGTCCCAGCTCTTGGAGGCCCACCGGTCGAGGATCGCCAGCGCCTGGGACGGCTTCGCGTTCGTCGCCAGGTCGATGTCCTGGATCTCGCGCTCCAGCAGCAAGTCGCGCACCGAGCCCCCGACCAGAGCCAGCTCGAAACCGGCGGCTGTGAAGGCGGCGCCCAGTTGGCGGGCGGCGGTCGGTATCCGTCCGGTCAAATGCGCGGCGGCGCGCTGCAGGGCGGCGGGAGGCGTTGGGCTGGGTTGCGACACGATATCCCAGCCTATTCCAGGACGCCCGATTCGGCTGTCAGCGTCACAATCGGGAGATTGACGGGGCGGCGGTGCCAAGGCTCGGTAGGCTGGCTGTCGTGTCCATCCAACCCGAGGCCTCGCTCGCCGCCGCCGATTTGCCGGTGACGGAGGAGGTGTCGGCCGGGGGCCTGGTGGTGGACGCGATCGACGGCGTGGCGCAGGCGGCTGTGATCGCGCGGCGCAACCGGGGCGGACGCCTCGAATGGTGCTTGCCGAAGGGGCACCTGGAGGTCGGGGAGAGCCCGGCGGAGGCCGCCGTGCGTGAGATCCGTGAGGAGACCGGGATCCGTGGCCAAGTGATCCGCAGGCTAGGGACCATCGACTACTGGTTCCTCGGCGACGGGCGCCGCATCCACAAAGTGGTCCACCATTATCTGCTGACCGCCGAGGGTGGCCAGTTGACAGCCGAGAACGACCCGGACGCCGAAGCCGAGGAGGCCGCTTGGGTGCCACTTGACCAATTGCGGGAGCGCTTGGCCTACCCGAACGAGCGTCGTCTGGTACAACTGGTGCGGCAACTACTGGACGGCACGGGATGAAATGGATCGCAGGCGGCGTCGCGGCCGCCATTGTCGTGGTGCTATTGGGGCTGGCGGCCAGCCCGGCACGCGCCCTGACGGACGCGCCCAGGGCCGACCCGACGGCATCGAACACCGCTCCGACGGTCAAGATCACGCACTCGACGCCCGTCCTGACGGAGCCCGACCAGCGTTACAGCGTCACCGTCCAGGTCACCAACACCACCGCCCGGGCCTGGGTCGGAGACATCAACTTGGCCGTGGCGACCGACCCGTTCGAGGACCGGGCCGCGCTCGAGGCTTGGGCGGAACTGAAGGTCGAAGACGTGGTCAAGGCTAGTTGGCCGGTCAAGGCCGTCCCCGCCCAGCGCCTCGAGCCGGGCGAGACCCGGACTTTGTCGATCGAGGCCACCGCCAGGGGCGAGGACAGGATGAACTTGGGCGCGCGCGGCGAGGAGCCGGGTTGGGGACCCAGGGGCGTGGCGGTGGTGATGGAGACCGCGCGAGGCTCGGTGGCGGCGGATCGCACCTACGTGGTCTACGCGCCCGAGGAAGCGGTCACCGCGCCGCTGGCGCTGTCGGTCACCGCCGGCCTGACCGCCGCTCCCGGCGAGACCCGTGTGAGGGCGCTCGAGCGGATCACGCGGGTGGCGGATATGACCGCCGAGCCGTGGATCGCCTGGCTGGCCGACCCGGCCCTGCTCGTGCCCTCCGGCACCGAGGCCGATGACGATATCGAGGCCTTGGCCGCGACCATCACCGAAGCTGTGGAGGGCGGCAAGACCGTCTACCAGTTGCCCTTCCAAGACATCGATGAGGCTGTCTTGGCACAGTCCGGGTCGAGTGCGCAGGACTTGGCGGCCGCGGCCCGGCGGATAGGGCGTTCGGCTCTGGCCGATGCCGTTGGGGAGGCAACCGCCACCCGGACGGCCACCAACGTGGCATGGGCTGAGCGCCCGGTCAGTCAAGCGGCGGTCGATTTCATGGCGTCCACCGGCGCCGACGCGGTCCTCCTGGCGCCCCGGCAATTCGACCAGCCCGTCGCCGAGGCCGTGGTGGGGGGCCCAGGCGGTGCGGCCACCATCGCCACCGACCAGGACTTGACCGAGGCCTTGGCGGGCGACGGTCGGGACATCGACCGGACCCGGATCCTGGCCCAGACCGCTTTGGTGGCCCTGAAGGCGCAACTCGGCGGCTACAAGGCCTCGACGGTGGCGGCGATGCCGCGCGACTGGGACCCGGATGAATCGGCCTGGGGGATCGTGGAGGCCTTGGCGGACGCCAACTGGGTGCGCGCCGTGCCGCTGGCGGCCGCGATCAACGAACCGGTCGAACGGGACCGGAAGCTTCAGGACGATTCGGCGCCCGCCCTGAAGGCCGAGTCGCTACGCGAACTGCTGGCCGTGACCGACCGGACCGCCGCTTTCGCCTCTTTGACCCCCGATCCGGAGGCCTATCTGGGGCGTTCGTTGCCGCCGCTGCTGGTTCCGCTCTCGAACTCCGTGTCGCCCTCGGGCCGGTCCTTGGCGACCAAGGTGGCGCTCACCGATGCCGCCACCGCCGTGCCGCCGGTCTCGGTGGTGGCGGGCAGCGAGGTCAACCTCATCAGCGAGGATGGACGTGTGCCGGTCGTCATCCAGAACACCTCCAACGAGCCGGTGACGGGCCTGGTCGTGGACTTGCAACCGCGGACCAACGCCATTCAGGCGAACGATCCCGTAAGGCTCGACCTGGTCCCGGGCCAATCGGCCACCGCGCGCGTGCCGGTCCATGCCGTGGCCAACGGTGTCTTCCAAGTCGACGTTGATCTGCTCGACTCAGCCGGCAATTCCGTGGCGGAGGGCGCCTCGCTGACCATGCGGGTGCGCGCGGAGTGGGAGAACATCGGCACCGGCATAGCGGGCGGAGTGCTGGCGCTGGTGTTGGCGCTGGGCGTCATCACGACGGTGCGCAAGCGCCGGGCCCAGGCCCGCGGGGAGGTCGCCGAGCCGGATTGGGCCGACGGCCTCCCAGCCGACGACCAGCCCGGCGACCGGCCCCGTGACCGGCCCGAGGACCCGTTCGCGCCAGGGTTCGGCCCGTGACGGGTCCTTCCGCGGACCGCCCGGCTGTCGCCCGCCCCGCCAACCGCTGGGGGTCGGGACCGCGCCCGCCCGCGCGGCCCAAACGGGAACGGCCAGGTCCGGCCTGGCCCGCTCGTCCCGGTGGCGCGCGCGCGGACGATGCCGCCGGACCCGCCCGACACGCCCGTCCCGGTCCCGTCCCGGCGGCTCCGGTGCCGGGCAGGCCGACGGCAGGGGAAGGCTCGGTGGCGCGCTCGACCTGGCGCATGGCCGCCGGCACAGCCGTCTCACGGGTCTCCGGGATGGTCCGGGCGGCCATGCTGGGGACCGCCATCGGCGCGGTGACGACGGCCGCGAACGCCTTCGACGCCGCCAACACGCTGCCGAACTTCTTCTACGCCATCTTGGCTGAAGGCGTCCTCAACGCGGTGCTGGTCCCGCAGATCGTGCGGGCTTTCAGCCGGGGCCAGGGCGAGGAGTTCGTCCACCGGCTGCTCACCCTCGCGACCCTGCTGCTGGCGGGGCTGACCGCCCTGCTGACGGTCACGGCGGCGTTCTGGCTGTGGGCGTTCACCGAGGATTGGGATGCCGGGAAGCTGAGGCTGGGCACGCTGTTCGCCTACTGGTGCCTGCCCCAAGTCTTCTTCTACGGTTTGTACGCCTTGTGGAGCCAGGTCCTGAACGCGCGTGGCGTGTTCGGGGTGGTGATGTGGGCCCCGGTCGCCAACAACCTGATCTCGATCCTCGGCTTCGGCGTCTTCATCGGGGCCTTTGGCCGGTACGATGCCGCCAGCGCGGGCTCCAGCGGCGACCAGGCCTCCTTGGCCTGGTGGGGCGGCGGCCAGATCGCCCTGTTGGCCGGGACGGCCACCCTGGGGATCATCGCTCAAGCGTTTATCTTGCTGCGACCCTTGGCCGCGATCGGGCTGGGGCCCCGCTGGCGGTGGGGCTTCCGGGGCTTCGGGTTGGGCCGGGCCGCCCGCATGACGGGATGGACGTCGCTGTCGCTGTTGTTCAGCCAAGGCGCGATGTGGGTGGCGATCAGGGTATCGACGGCGGCGGAGCAGGCCGCGCCGGGTCAGACGGTGGCCTCGAACTTCGTCTTCACCCAGGCGCTCGCAATCTACATCATCCCGCATTCGCTGATCACGGTCTCGCTCACGACGGCCCTGTTCACGCGCATGAGCGAGCGGGTGCAGGCCGGCGACCTGGCCGCTGTCCGGCAGGACCTCTCCTACGGCATCATGACCACCAGCGCTTTCAGCTTCCTGTGCACGGCGCTGTTGGTGGTGCTGGCGCCGCCGCTGGCCCGAGTGCTGCAACCGGGTATCTCGCTGGCCGAGGTCGAGGCCTTCGCCGGGCCGATCGTGGCCATGTCGCTGGGGCTGGTGCCGCTGGGGATGACTCTGCTGATCAAACGGGTCTTCTTCGCACTGGAGGACGGGCGCACCCTGCTGGCGCTCCAAATCCCCATGTCGGCCCTGTTCGCGGGTTTCTCCCTGGTCAGTTTCTGGTTGCTGCCGCCGGCCTGGTGGGTGACGGGCGTTGGGCTGGGACAGACGTTGTCCTTCCTGGCCGGGGCGATTCTGAGGCTGGCGTCGGTGCGGGACCGGTTGGACGGCATCGACGGCCGCGAACTTGCCTGGATGCACGCCCGAGCTGGCGCGGCGGCCTTCCTCGCGGGCGAACTGGGTTGGCTGGTCCTCAAGCTTTTCCCCCACAATGGGGCGGCCACCTTCGCGACCGGGGTGGGGGCCCTTTTGGCGGTTGGACTGACGATGACTTTGGCCTACATTGGACTATTGCGACTGATGGGTGTACGCCAGTTGGGGGACATGGCGGCGCCGGTGCTGGCTCGGCTGCGCCGCGTCGGCCCGCGGGAGCGGCACTAGTATGACAAGGACTACCGGCACCGACAACGGGAGTAACAGGCTTATGGATTCCGCTTCGCCCCGCCTGGGCCTCGGCCTGGGAGACCTCCTGATGGGTCGCTACCGGCTCGACGCCGAGCTGTACTCCAACTTGCCGGACGCCCAACGCTTCCGCGCCACCGACAAGATCCTGTCCCGCCAGACCGAGGTCCACTTGCTGTCCGGGGACCGCACCGACGATGTGATCGACGCGGCGCGGCGGGCCGCCTTGGTGGACGATCCGAGGATCGTCCGGATCATCGACGCCGGGCGCTATTCGGGCGTCTGTTTCGTTCTGACCGCGCCGCTGGACGGGGTCTCGCTGGCGGACGTGGGGCCGTTGCCCGCCGCGCAGGCGCGAGCGGTGGCCGGCGAGGTGGCGACGGCCCTGCAGGAGGCCGCCGCCCGCGACGTGCACCACCTGGCGCTGCGTCCGGAACTGGTCTTCCTGGGCAAGGGCGACACCATCCGGATCGGCGGGATGGCCTGGGACGCCGCCGCCCGCGGAATCCGCGACGAGGAAGCGGCCACGTCCTCGCAGGCCGACGCCAAAGCCTTGGTGTCGATCCTGTACGCGGCGCTGACCGCCCGCTGGCCGGGCCGCACCCCCAGCGTGATGCCGACTCCGCCGCTGTGGGAATCCAACCCGGTGGCCCCGATCGAGTTGGTCTCGGGCGTGCCCGGCGACCTCAACACGCTCTGCGCGGTCTCCCTCGCCGCCGATGCCGTGGGCCCGACCACCGCCAGCCAAGTGGTGGAGGACTTGGGGCTGTGGCCGACAGTGAAGATCCGGCTGCCGTATTCGGCCTCGGTTCGCGGGCCGATCCCCAGGGCGCTGACCCCGCCCGGTCCGTTGCCGGACCCGCCCGAACTCGGCGCCGACACGACCGCCACGCCGGCCGAGGAGGAGGCTGAGGCCGAGCCCGAGTCGGCGCGAACCGCGCCGACTGGACCGGCCGCGCCAACCGGGCCGACCGACGCCGATGTGGCGGCCCTGGCCAGCCAGGCCGTCATCCAAGACCACCTCGCCGCGATCGAAGCCACCGTCTCGCCGCCGATCGAGGCTGACCCCCCCGGCTACCCGGACGAGCTGGTGGCCGACGTTCCCGACGAGCTCCGCGATTCAGACGACTTGGGCTTGGACGACGACGGCGAGTTGATCTGGCCGACCTATCCCGCGACCCCGATGCCAGCCCTGTCGACGCTGGCCGAGCAACTCGAATCGGTCGACCCGATGGCGCCACCAGCGGGCGCCGAGCCGGAGATCGCCCGCACCGAGGACACCGGGCCGACCGAGTTCGCCTTGCCGCCGCTGCCGGACGATTTGGCGGACGTGCTGGCGGCGGCGCCGTTGGAGGAGCCGGAGCGCCCCTACGAGCCGGTGGCGGTGGTGGACGCCGACGAGGCAGAAGAGGCAGAAGGGCCAGACGAGTCAGAGGAGCTGGACGAGGACGCCACCTTGATCCTCGACCCGGTCGTCGGTGACGAGGTCCAGACCGATCCCGGCCCGCGCGGTCGGCCCCCGAACCGCGCGCGACCGCCGGAGCCGAGCCCGCTCTCCACGCCGGTCGCGCGTGACGCGGCGGTCGATCTCCTGGAGGCCCCGCCGAGGCCGCCGAATCTGTTTGACGTCGAACCATCTTCGTTCGATAATGTGTTGGCGGACCAAACCGAGACGTCGGCCCCCCGGCGCAACTGGTGGGCCATCGCCGTCTTCCTGGTGGTGGTGGTCGCGTGCGTGGCGGTGGGCCTGGTCATCTTGGGACAAGTCGGCATACTCGGACTTGGCGTAACCTTGAGTCCCGGCTTGGCGCCGGGAGGCGTTGTCTGAGTTTGTCGAAGGAGTTTGGGGCGTGGAGCAGGTTGTAGTCATCGGTTCGGGGCCGGCGGGGTACACGGCGGCGATCTACGCCGCCCGCGCGGGCTACGAGCCGACGGTCGTCACCGGATCGGTCACGGCCGGGGGGAATCTGATCAACACCAGCGAGGTGGAAAACTTTCCCGGCTTCCCCGAAGGGGTCCTGGGGCCGGAACTGATGGAACGGATGGCCAACCAGGCCGCCCGCTTCGGTGCCAAGCTGGTGGCCGATGACGCCGTCGAAGTCTCGCTGCGCGGCCCGGTCAAGCAGGTCAAGACTCTGGGCGGCGAGCACTTCGAGTCCCCGGCCGTGATCGTGGCGACCGGCTCGTCCTACCGCGAACTGGGCCTGGAGGCGGAGAAACGCCTGGGCGGCCGCGGCGTCAGCTATTGCGCCACCTGCGACGGGTTCTTCTTCCGCGGCAAGGAGATCATCGTGGTGGGCGGCGGCGACTCGGCCATGGAGGAGGCGGTCTTCCTGACCAAGTTCGCCGCCAAGGTCACGGTGGTGCACCGCCGGGGCGAACTGCGGGCCTCGCGCATCATGGCGGAACGGGCACTGGCCCATCCCCAGATCGAATTCGCCTGGCATTCGGCCATCGAGCAGATCCACGGCGAGGACGCGGTCACCGGCGTCACCTTGCTCGACACGCGTTCCGGCGAGTCCCGCAGTCTGGACGCGGATGGCATCTTCGTGGCCATCGGCCATTCCCCCAACTCGGACTTGTTCAAGGGCCAACTGGCGCTCGACCAGGACGGCTACGTCATTGTGCATGGGCCGAACGCCCCCGACGAGCCGGGCAACGCGCAGCATCAGGCCACTTCGCTGCCGGGCGTGTTCGCCTGCGGCGACGTGGTGGACAGGACTTACCGGCAGGCCGTCACGGCCGCCGGCACCGGCGCCCAGGCCGCCCTCGACGCCCAGGACTATCTGGAGGAACTGGCTGCCGACGCGGCCCTCGCGGCCTTCACCGTGTGACCGGCCGACCACGCGGCATCGGGCAAATCGGTCAGCCTGGGAGGACCGAAGCCCAAAGCATGAAACGATATGAGGCCAACCGTCATTTCAAGGAGTTGCAATGAGTGCATTAGACGCTATTACCGACGCGACGTTCGCGACTGAGGTGCTGGGAGCCGACAAGCCGGTGCTGGTCGACTTCTGGGCGCCCTGGTGCGGGCCGTGCCGCCAGCTCACGCCAGTGGTGGAGCAACTGGCGGCGGAGAACGGCGACAAGATGAAGTTCGTGGCGCTGAACACCGACGAGAACCCGGTCACCGCTCAGTCCTACAACATCACCTCGATCCCGACGCTCAACGTCTACAAGGACGGCGAGCTGGTCAAGACCATCATCGGCGCGAAGCCCAAGCCGCTGCTGGCGGCGGAACTATCCGAATACATCGGCTAGCCGATCCCAATCCAGGAGTCCCCCATGCCATCGAACCCCGCCAGCGGCACGCGGCTTGATCCGTGGTTCGGTGCCTACGCTGGGCGCACCCATGGGCTCAGGGTGTCCGAGACGCGAGCGCTGTTCTCGGTCGCCAACCGCCCGGAAGTGGTCTCCCTGGCTGGCGGGATGCCGTTCCTGGACGCCTTGCCGATGGATCTGATCGCCAAGGTGACCGCGGACTTGATCGCCACCGACGGGGCGGTCGCGCTGCAGTACGGCAACGGGCAGGGCCATCCGGTGCTGCGCGGCCACATCACCGAGGTGATGGCCGAGGAGATGATCCAGGCCCACCCGGACGACGTGGTCGTGACCACCGGCTCGCAGCAGGCGCTCGACCTGGTGACGCGGATCTTCGTGGACCCAGGGGACGTGGTGCTGGCCGAGGCGCCGTCCTACGTCGGGGCGCTGTCGGTCTTCAAGTCCTACGAGGCCTGGGTCGAGCATGTGCCGATGGACGGCTCGGGCTTGGTCCCGGAGGCCTTGGCGGAGGCGATCACGCGGCTGAAACGCGAGGGCCGCCGGATCAAGTTCCTTTACACTTGTCCGACCTATCACAATCCCGCTGGTGTGACGTTGCCGGTGGATCGCCGCGTCGAGGTGCTGGACATCTGCCGCCGCGAACGCATCCTGGTGGTCGAGGACAACCCCTACGGGATGCTCGGCTTCGACGGCCAGGTGACGCCCGCCATCCGGTCGATGGACCAGGACGGCGTGATCTACTTGGGCTCTTTCTCGAAGACGCTGGCGCCGGGTTATCGCACCGGTTGGGTGACGGCCCCGCACGCGGTGCGCGAGAAACTGGTGCTGGCCTCGGAGGCGTCGATCCTCTGCCCCTCCCACGCCTCGCAACTGTCGATCGCCGCCTACCTGGAGAGCTGCGACTGGCGCGGGCAGATCGGCGCCTACCGCGAGGTCTACAAGGAACGCTGCGCCGCCATGCTCACGGCGCTGGCGGAGTTCATGCCCGAATGCGCTTGGACCACTCCTGCGGGCGGTTTCTACACCTGGGTGACGGTGCCGGAGGGAGTCAACACCAAGACGATGCTGCCGCGCGCCACCACGGCGCTGGTGGCCTACGTCTCCGGCACCGCCTTCTACGCCGACGGCCAAGGGTCGCGCCAGATGCGACTGTCGTTCTGCTACCCGACCCCGGAACGCATCCGCGAGGGCGTGCGCCGTCTGGGCGGGGTGCTCACCAAAGAACTGGAACTGGTGGCGCTGTTCGGGCCGCACGGCCCCGGCCCGGCCGCGGACGTCACCAACCCGGCCCCGGACGTGGCCTGACCTGGGCGGCAGAGGCGGCCAGACGGCATCGGCCAACGAAACAGTGCGACGAAGGAGTGGAACCATGACCGATCCGAAGGTGCTGATTCTGGCGGGCGGGCTAAGCCACGAGCGCGACGTGTCGCTGCGGTCGGGGCGGCGGGTGGCGGAGGCTCTGCGCGAGGCCGGTTGCCGGGTGATGGAATCCGACCTCGACAACCGGTTGTTGACCACGCTGGCCAGCGCCGACATCGACCTGGTCTGGCCCCTGCTGCACGGCGCGCTGGGCGAGGACGGCTCTGTCCGCGACGTGCTCGAACTGGCGGGCGTGGCCTACCTCGGCTCCGACCCGCGGGCGGCCCGCGCGGCCTGGAACAAGGCTGTCGCCAAGACCCTGATACGGCGGGCCGGGCTGGCCACGCCGGACTGGGTGACCTTCCCGCAGTCGTTGTTCCGCGAGTTGGGGGCCTCGCCGCTACTCGAACTGGTGTCGGGTTCGCTCGGCGCTGACCTGGTGGTCAAGCCCCTGTCGGGGGGCTCCGCTTTGGGTGTGACCCAGGTGTCCTCGGCCGAGGCGCTGCCCCAGGCCATGATGGACTGCTTCGCCTATGGCGAGATCGCTCTGATCGAACGAGCGGTGGCGGGGACGGAGTTGGCGGTCTCGGTGATCGACTTGGGCTCCGGCCCGCTCGCCCTGCCGCCGGTCGAGATAGTCACCGACGGGCCGTACGACTACGACGCCCGCTACAACCCCGGCCGGACCGAGTTCTTCACGCCCGCCCGCGTCACGCCCGAAGTGTCCGATGCCGCCGCCGCGATGGCGCTTTCGGCTCACGAGGCCCTGGGGCTGGCTCGCATCTCTCGCACCGACATGATTGTCGACCCGTCCGGGGTGCCGTGGTTCTTGGAAGTCAACGTGGCGCCGGGGATGCAGGAGACCTCGTTGCTGCCCCAGGCCGCCGTGGCCGGCGGCTACGAGTTGCCCGCCCTCTACCGCTCCCTGGTCGAGGCCTCTATCGCCAAGGGTTGACCAGGGCCGCACCCGCGAAGCGGTCGAAGTCCTTCGTGTCCCGAAGGACGCTCATCCCAAGTCGGCCGACTGGGCCAAATCGTCCGCGCGAGGCGGATCGAAGTCGACGTCCGCGAGCTCAGGCGGCCCGGCCAGCGCCTCCGCCAGGTTCGGGAAAAGTGTTGCCATCTCGCCACTGAGCCTAGTCGCTGCGCAACACGACCACAGTGGGAGGGGCCGATTCACGTCGCTGCCCGGCCCGTGGCCGGGCGGCCGCCACGAGAGACGCGCCCGCGCCGAGTCCGTCGATTCGCGCCCCGTCGTTCATCGAGACCGCTGCTCCGAAAGTTGAGGCGACTTTCCCTCATCACGGAGCCGCGAAGCAGGCTGGGTAGCTGTTTCGGACCATCAACCCCATCGAGTCCGGGGTTCTGGCCGCCCATCCGCGTCGAGTCCGCTGTTCTGCGCGGCCGGCTTCATCGAGTCCGCTGTTCTCCATGGTCCTTGGCGTCGAGTCCGCTGTTTCGCGCGCGTCCCGCCCAACACGCGACGCGCTGACCAGGCGAAACGCGAAAAGGCCCGAGCCGAAACAGCGGACTCGGCGAACCGTC
>JAISCU010000435.1 GCA_031265345.1 Bifidobacteriaceae bacterium | reverse complement strand
CGCGGGGCGGGCGGACGTGCCCGACTCCGACGCACGCCAGCCTGACGCAGGGCGACCGGCCGCGCGCCGCCCGAGCGGGGGACGGGCCGAGGGGAGCGACCGCGACGGGTGCCAACCTGGCGGGCACCAACCTGACGCGCGCCGTCTCGACCGGGTCCGACCGGCCCCGCCGTTACCCGTCCGGGGGACGGCCGACGTGCGCCAGCCTGACGGCGACCAGCCCGCCGCGCGCCCCTGCGGGGGACAGGCCGACGGCAACGGACTCGACGGGCGCCAACCGGACGCCGGGCAAGCCGACGGGCGTCAACCCGATACGAGGCAACCCGATACGAGGCAACCCGATGCAGGGCGGGCGGATGTGCGCGACTCCGACGCACGCCAGCCAGACTCAGGACGAGCCGACGCGCGTCGAACCGGCGCGGGCCAACCCGCCGCGGGCCAAGGCTCCCAGGCCAGCCCCGCGGAAACTGGCGATGGCGGTGGCGGGCCGGGGCACGGCATCGTGCGTAGCGAAACCGGTCACGGGATCGGCTGGGCGGACCTGAGGGAGGGCTGGCAGGCTCTTCTCGCCAGTCGATACTTGGTTGCGATGACCGCGTTGTCGCTGGTGTCGGTGATCGTGGTCGGGGCTCTGCAAGCGCTGGTGTTCCCGGTGTATTTCACCGTCATCGGGAAACCGGGGCTGGCCGGATTCGTGCTCAGTTGTCTGGCGGCCGGCATGTTGATCGGTGCGGGAGTTTACGCGGCGGTGGGGATGCGCGGCTCGCGGCGGACCTGGTTCGCCATCGGCTTGATCGGCACGGCCATCGGGTTCGCGATCAGCGCGACCCTGGCCTCGCCGCTGGTCGTGTTCGTGGGCGCTACCTTGGTTGGCCTGTCCTCTGGGATGTTCTCCGCTCTGATCGGAGTGCTCGGTATTGAACGCATTCCCGAGGCCCTGCGCGGCCGGATCATGGGGACGCAGAACTCCTTGATGACCTTGGCGCCGGCCATCGGCATCTTCGGGGCGGCTGTGCTGACCAGCCAGGCTGGTGTCCACGCGGCTGCTTACACGGCGGCCGGGATTTGGTTGGTCTTGGCCGTTGTCGCCCTGGTGGCGCCGCCGTTGCGCGACCTGAACGCGCGCGTGGCGCCGACCGGGGGCTGCGACGGTCGCGCAGACCGTGCCGCCAGCGGGAGCTGTCACGCTAGCCGCAGGTGAGACGCCAGCGGCAGGTGTGAGGCCAGCGAGAATTGCGCCGCCAGCCAAGGCTCCGCCGCCGTCGCCGGCCGAGGCCCTGCCGTCCACGGCCGAGGGCCTGTCCGTGTCGCTGCCGGGCTGGTGGTCGGTGCCCCCACCAGGGGCGCGCCCGTTCCGAGTCCGTCGATTTGCGCCCCGTTGTTCATCGACTCCGCTGTCTTGGGCACTCAACCCCGTCGAGTCCGCTGGTTTGCGCTCCGCTGTTCGTCGAGTCCGGGATTTTGCGCGCGTCCTGACACACCTGGAACGCGCTGACCAGGCGAAACGCGAAAGGGCCGGAGCCAAAGTAGCGGGCTCGACGGACAACCGCATGGGAAACAGCGGGCTCGACGAGTCTCAGGGGTCAAACCAGCGGACTCGATGGACCGGAACGCGCAATTCCCCGGAGGTTGCGCCGACGGATCGCGGCATCGACATGGATAGGTCGTGACGACCGTGCTATCCGGCCAGAGCGATACGCTGGCTGGAGCGGTCGCGCCCGACCGCCTCGCCGCCCAGCCAGGAACGGAAGCACACCATGCGTAGCGCTGAACTCGCCCGCCTGGCCGGGGTGTCGGTCCGCGCCTTGCGGCACTACCACCAGATCGGGGTGCTGGCCGAGCCGGATCGCGACCTCAACGGCTACCGCCGGTACGACGTGCATGACCTGGTGCGGGTGCTGAGAATCCGCCGCCTGGCTTCCTTGGGCATGGCGCTTGATCAGATGGCACCGTTGCTGGATGACGAGGCGCAGGACGCGGCTTCCGTGCTGGAATCGCTCGACCGCGAACTGGCGGACCAGATCGAACACCTGCAGCAACAGCGACAGATGATCGCGCGACTCGCGGAATTGCACGTGCCGCCGGACGTTCCCGTCGAATGGGCCAGGCACTTCGAGGCCTACCTGGCGGGAGGCGCCCGGTCCCAGTGGATTCGGGATGATCGTGACCAGGCGGTCCTGTTGGCCAGTTTGATCGGCCCGGAGGACTCGGCGCGCGTGGGCGGCCTGTATGAGGCGATGGCCGATCCGGCGGTCCTTCCGATGGTCATGGACCTCTCGGAGCGGGTCGACCAGCTCGCTCCGGACACTTCCGAAACCGAACTGGAGGCCTTGGCGAGCGAGATGGTGGTGGTGCTGGGCCCGTTGGCCGCCCGGTTTTGGGACGGCGCCGAGCACGGGAACGGCGCTGGACGCGCGGGCGGCGCGGGCAACGAGGACGGCATCGTACACGGGAACCGCGCCGGGCAGCTGGACGGCACCGGACTCGAGGACCGCTCCGGGCGCGCGGACCAGGCAGGGCGCGCGGACCGGGTCGCGCGCGGGGACTGCCAAGGCGGCCGATCGGCCGATCCGCGAACTGGCCAATCGTCGCTGGACGCGGCCGCCGAATTGCTGAAAGAGCATGCCGCCGACTCACTGAACCCGGCCCAACGCCGCCTGATCGAACTGGTCGAGGCCAAGATCGCCGCGGCCTGATGCACGTAACGGCCCTCGAGGTGGAGGATCGCGTCCTGTTGGTCGTCGTGGGGACGCTGGGACACCGTCGCCACGTCTACAGGCGCTGATCGGAACGCCGCAGGGCGTTGATGCGCGCGAGCGTGAGCGAACCGCCCCGGCCGACTTGGTAGACTCCCTGCGGCACTGATGTGGCCTCGCGCCACGGAATACTGTGGTCCCGGTCCGCGTTGACGGCACCAGACCCGTCCGCTGAGGACACCCGTCCGCTTGCGGACATTAGACGGAAGGATAGGCGCAATGGCCTCCAAGACAGCCGATGTTCGGCCGAAGATCACGATGGCGTGCACCCAATGCAAGGAACGCAACTACATCACCAAGAAGAATCGCCGCAACAACCCCGACCGCATGGCCCTGGCGAAGTTCTGCCCGCGTTGCCGCAAGCACACTGAGCACCGCGAGACACGCTGATCCGGCCTATGCCGGTCAACCCAGCATTCGTCGGTCGGACTTACCGTTCGGCGGCGTCGCACCAGGTCGAGCGCGAGGAGCTGCGTGAGTTCGCCGCCGCCACCGGTCTGACCGAGGCGACCTCCCCGGCCTGCTTCGACCCCACCGCCGCTCAGGCCGTGGGTTACCCGGACGTGGTGGCCGCCCCGACCTTCGCGGTCGTCATCGCCCAGCGCGCGGAAGCCGAGTACATCCGCGACCCGGCCGCCGGGATCGACTTCACCCGAGTGGTCCACGCCGCAGAGTCGTTCGTTCACCACCGCCCCATCACGGCGGCTGACCGCGTGAGCACCGAGTTGACCGTGGTTGCAGTCGCGGAGCGGCGCGGGATCGCCACGGTCACCACGAAAGTCGACTTGTCCGATGCCGCCGGGCAGCCCCTCGCCACCGTCACGTCCACGCTCGCTGTGCGTGGGGAGGCAGCTTGATGCGGGACTGCGGCGAGCCGACGGCGGCAACTGAATCCTCGGACGGGACCAGGCCTCACTCGAGGATTCGGCACCTCGGAGCGCGGCTCGGCCAGGCCCAGGCTGGAGACGAACTCGGTCCCGTGACGATTGCCCTGACCAGGCAGGACATTGCCCGCTACGCCGCCGCCTCAGGCGATTCCAACCCCATCCACCTGGACGACCGAGCCGCTGAGGACGCTGGCCTCCCGGGTGTGATTGCACACGGCATGTTGACGATGGGTCTGGCGGCCCAGGCGCTGGTCGGTTGGGCGGGCGGCGATCCCGGCGCGGTCCGCGAGTACGCGGTCCGCTTCGCGCGCCCGGTGCCTGTCCCGGCGGACGGCGGAGTCGAGCTCCAAGTGACCGGCCGCGTCGCGGAGACCCGGCCAGACGGCATCGTCCTCAATTTGACGGTGACGCTGGATGGGCAGAAGGTGCTGGGCAAAGCCCAGGCCAAACTGGCCCTCGACGTTCTTTGAGCTCCCTGCTCACGGCGCCCACCAGCACGGGCTCGCGGGCCAGCGCGATCCCGAACTTGTCCTCCACGCGGCCTTGGATCCAGGCCGCCAACTCGAGCACGTCGGCGCAGGTCGCGCCGCCGCGGTTGGTCAGCGCCAAGACGTGTTTGGTGGAGACCGCGGCCCGCGCGCCCGGACGCACCCCCTGGCCGGCCTCGACGCCGCTGTGCGCGATCAGCCAAGCGGCTGAGGTCTTGACCGCGCCGTCGACCGCCGCGAAACGTGGAGCCGTGGGTGGCAGGGCTGCGGCGACCCCGGGGCTCACGACTGGGTTGGTGAAGAACGAGCCGGCCGACCAAGTGTCGTGGTCGGCGGCGTCCAGCACCATGCCCTTGGCGCGCCGGATTCGGATCACCGCCCGGCGGATGGCGTCGAGAGGGGCCTGGGCTCCCGCCGCCTCGCCGAGTTCCGCCGCCAACTGCTCGTAGCGCACCGCCGATGCCGCTCGCCCGGCCTCCAACCGGAACGTCAAGTCCAGGACCACCCAGCGGGGAGTCGGCGCATCCGAGGCCAGGGAACGCTTGAGCGCCGAATCGCGGTAGCCGAAGCCCAACTGGTCCGCCCGCAATTCCACGACCGCGTCCGTGGCGCGGTCGAAGGCCCGCGCGGACTCGATCACTTCGCCCACCTCGGCGCCGTAGGCCCCCACGTTCTGAACCGCCGTGCCCCCGACTGAGCCAGGGATGGCGCTGAGAGCCTCCAGCCCGGCCCAGCCGCGCTCCACGGTCAGGGCCACCAGTGCGTCCCAGGAGGCCCCCGCCTCGACGGTGACATGGACCAGGCCGTTCTGCGTTTCTGCCCGGCCGCCCCCGCGCCGGTCCCTCACCACTGTCAGCCCCTGCAGGTCCTCCGCCGCCAACAGATTGGACCCCCCGCCGATCACCAGTAGTGGCGAACCATCCTGGTCGGCCCGGCGCACAGCGCTCATGAGCTGATCTGGTTCGGAACAGTCGATCAAGCGACCGGGACGCCCCCCGATCCGGAAGCTAGTCAAATCGGCCAAGGAGGCGTCCGGGGCACCGGCTGGTGAAGCCAGCGGCAGTTCGAAGCGTTCCACGCCCACAAGGCTAACCGCCGAGTTGACAGCCCCGAAAGGAACACGGGTTGGCGTCTGACGCAAACCCGTGTTCCGGCGCGGGCTATCGCTTGCGGGCTGTCGGGCGTCGGCCGTCGGGCCGGGGCGGGGCGGCGCGCGCGCACGCCGTCATTCAGCGCGACCGCCGCGACGGCCCCGAACACGGGTTGGTGCCTGGCACCAACCCGTGATCGGAGCAGGTCAGAACGTTGGGGGAAGGGGAGAGGGCAGAGAGATCGCGGCGGCCTGGCCTGAAGGGTTGTCGACCTCGCTCGGGGGGATGGCGCGTGCGGTCCGGAGGTCAGGGTGCGGCCGGGTCCGGGGTCGCCAGCCAGTCGGCGATGCCGGCCAGGAGACGGCGCTTGGTGTGATCGGAGGCGCGGGACGCCAGCACAGAGGACCGAGCCAGCTCGGCCAACTCGGCGTCAGTGAAGCCATGGACCTCGCGGAGCATCCGGTATTGGTCCACCAGCCG
>JAISCU010000431.1 GCA_031265345.1 Bifidobacteriaceae bacterium | reverse complement strand
AGGTCGATGATTTTGCCCCCGCCGCCAATTGGTCTTACGTGATCACGGGCCTAGCGGGCTACCAAGACGTTGCCGCTGGCAACTTCGAAGAGTACATCGATCCGGAAGGCCTGACGGTCCGCACTGACAACCTGACAATCGCTAACCCGTTCACCTATACCTTTGATTTGGGCCTGGTCGGCGAAGGCGGCCTTTGGACCGCCAGCTACGCGGGTTGCGATGCGGATTGTTTCGGCGCGGTAGGCGCTTCGCTGGAATGGTCCCGTGGTTTCCCCCAGTTGTCCGTCACGGCCACAGCCCAGGGCGGCTCTTACCTGGAGGCATTCAGGGTTGGCTTAACCAGACAGCCGCTCGCCGGCGACGCTTCTGTCGCTAGTCACACTTGGATTGATCAACGGACCATCAGGGCGAACGTGACTCTGATTGCTGCCACCGCTGTGCCTGAACAGGAGACCGCCCGGATCGTGGGTTCGCCCAAAGCGGGGTTAGAAATCGATGGATTCTCGCCAGCCATTGCGTCCCAATGCCAGGCCTCGGCCGCGACTACCGACGGCGTGGCTCACGTCTATTACTGCACCGAAGCTGGCTTCGGCACCCACCTGCCGCCTGCTATCAGCGCTCGGGATTCGTCAGAAACGGTGGCCATGGAGTTTGACGGCACCTATGAGGACAGCATTGAGATCGGGACCTCGTCGACCGGTGGGACCTACTACACCCAAGAACTGAGCTCGAACCAACGCACCGTAACGAAGTGGGAGCTTGCGGAGGATTTCCAGATTGAGGTGGCGCAGTTCGCCTGGGTCGAGATAGGCACCGCTACGGATTCGTCCTACAGCGTCACCGCTGCCCCGGAAGCGGGTGCCACGGGCCTGTGCAGTACCACCGGCACCACCTACAAAGCCCGCTGCTGGCTGCGACGGGGGGCGCAGGCGGAGATCACTGTGTCGCCCGTGGCCGGGCGCTACCTGAGGAGCGTCAAGGTGTCCGGCGCTTCCGAGGATCTATCCTCCGTCGACCCGGGCACCGGGGCCTATACCTTCTTGGCCACCGTGCCGGATACGGCACAGGCGCAGGTGACCGTTTCCACGGCAAACCCGGTGGAATCCACCGAGCATGCCGGTGCCTTGCTGGGCTCCCCCAGCGTTCTCCGGCTTGTCTGCCAGACTTCGGAGGATCCCGCTTTCACGTTCTGCACCGGCCCGGATACCACGTCCGTCCCGGCGGGCGAAACTCAAGTCGTGTCCCTTAGCACCGACGGTTCCAGCGCGATCACGTACTGGACCAACCACAGCATTGACGGCCTGGCTTTCGCGCTTGAGCCGACCCCGGGCACCAGTCGGCAGATCAGCCTTGGTCTGCACGGCGGCTACGACGATCGGATTGCCTTGGCCGATGCCGCCGAAATTGACACGGTTTACGTCAAGTACGTGAACTCCAGTCTTGAAGTGACGGTTACGAAGGTGGCGCTTATGGTGGGCACCGTAAACGCCGGCTTCCGCCTCGCCTGGGACCAAGCGCAGGATGGAGCCCCGGTGCTGACCGGGATTCCCGTCAACAGCGCGAAGCCGGTCATGGATCCAGTGACCGGCGTATCGTCCTGGCACGTAGCTGGGCTGGCGGCCTCCGATGCCGGGTCAGGTGTCCGCTCCGTGGTCTGGTTCAAACGCTCAAACCCGGTTCTCTCCGACGCGGACGCGGCCCGCGTGGTTGCGCAATCGAAATTGAGCCCAGCTAGCCCGCCCGACCCAGCGGCCGAATTGGGCACCTGCTCCGGCGCGGGCGCCGGTGTGGCGTGTGACATTGCTACTGGCGCCACTGGGTCCGGGCGCTTGGACGTGGTGTTCTATGCCGTTGACCATTCGGACAACATCTCCGACCCAGGCGACCCGGCCGATCTGAGCGAGCCTTCAGACCGGCTGACGCTCTATTACGACTGGATCGGGCCTGTCATAACGGACGGGTTCTGGGTTCAAGGTGGCCCGTGCGAAGGTGACCAGTTAGTGGCTGTTTGAGAACTTGACGGTGTGGGCGTGCCCTCCACGCGGAGTGGCGGAACTCCTGGTAGGCAGGTGGTGACAAAACAACCTCCGACCAGGAGTTCCAGTGCTAGTCTGCCTCACTTCCCCAGGCGGCGGCGAATCCGGGTGCTGCCGGCTCGCCGGGTACCATCCCGGCCAGCCCGCCAGGCCCCGCCGCTACCCCACCGACCTGACCGACCAGGAGTGGGCCGTCCTCGACCCGCTCCTGCCCGACCCCGACTGGGCCACGTGCGACGGGGGCAGGCCCGAGAAGCACTGCCGACGACAGGTCGTGGACGCCATCTTGTACGTCTTGGACAACGGGATCAAGTGGCGGGCGCTGCCGGGCGACTTCCCGCCCTGGCAGACCGTGTACTCCCTGTTCCGCCGATGGGAGGGTCAAGGAGCGAGCGAGGACATCCTCGACACGCTGCGGGACCGGGCCCGGCTCGCCGCCGGGCGTCAGGCGGCCCCGTCGGCCGCGGTCATCGACTCCGCCTCGGTCAAGGGCGCCCCCACGGTCGGGGCGCCGACCAGGGGCTACGACGCCGGGAAGAAGGTCTCGGGCCGCAAACGCCACATCGCGGTCGACACGATGGGCCTCCTGCTGTGCGTGCTCGTCACCCCCGCCGACGTCCAGGACAGGGACGGCGCCAAGCCCCTGCTGGGGCTCCTCGCCGCCGCCGGGACACGCCTGAGACTGGTGTGGGCCGACGGCGGCTACGCGGGCAAGCTCGTCGCCTGGTGCCGCCAGGCCACCGGCTTGGTCCTGTCAATCGTCAAACGGACCGAGCAGCACAAGTTCGTGGTGCTGCCGCGCCGCTGGGTCGTCGAGCGGACCCTGGCGTGGGTCGCCCGGCACCGCCGGTGCGCGAAAGACTACGAGATGCTCCCGGAGTGCCACGAGGCCTGGGTCCGCTGGTCACAGATCCGCATCCTGCTGAAACGACTCGAATAGGTTCCCAAACAGCCACTTAGGATTCATGTAGTGAAGACCGGACGGGAGTAGACGTGTACGAATTGACGCACCAATCCAGCGGTGGACGCAGCTACCTGTGCTTCGATGTGCCCGAGGGTGCCGAATTGGACGAACGGACGTTGAACGCCCAATTGGCCAATGACGTGCCCGGTCTGGCCAAGCTGAGCCGCCTGGACAAGTTCGGCGCCGAGCAGTTGCGCTTCAACGTGACCTCGCGCATACCCCTGAGCCAATTCCTGGCTGTTCCTGTGCCGGAAGACAGCCTGATGGGTGTGGTGCGCAGCATTGTGGGCTGTTGGCGGAATCTGCGCCGCTTCCAGATCCAGCCGAACTGCGTGGTGCTGAACCCCGACTACGTGTATGTGGCGGTCGCTGAGCAACGCGCGGAATTGATCTGCCTGCCTGTTCGCCAGGCCAACACCCCCGATCTGGTGGCTTTCCTGCGGTCGGTCCTGGGGCGTGCGGTGCTGCGGCAAGGTGCCGGGTATCAGCTCTACGGGCAGCTCATGAGCTTGCTCAACCAGCCAGATGCCAGTGTTGAACAAGTCGCGGCAGTAGTGGATCCGCCTTCTCCCCCCTCGCAAAGCCCCGCTGCGGTCGCTGCCGCGCCAGTCACCAGGACGCAGGCGCCACGACCCCAAACACCGGCCGGGCCGCCGCCCCAATCCCCGCCGCCGCAGCCGGGACGCACCAGTGGTTCAGTCTCCACGCAGCCAGCCTGGTCGCCACAGCCGTCGAGCGGGCAGGCGGTCGCCCCCATGGCGCCAGTTCCGATGGCGCCTGCACCTGTGGCGACGCCCACCGGTTCTTCCCTGCCGGGTCCGGGTTTCGCGGTTCCCGGCGGTCCGGCTTTCCAAACGACGCCGTCCAAGAAGAAACGCGGAATCGAGGTGCCTCCGGTTGCACCCCCGCTGGCTAATGGCGAGAAACAAGTTTCGGCCATGCGAGGCATTTTCGGCTCCAAGGCAGACACTGAGGCTTGGCGGCGGCAGAAAGCGGCCAAGAAAGCCGGAGGACCCGTGCCTCAGGGGGCACCTCCGCAGGCGCCTGCCGCAGATACGAAACACGTCTCGGCCATGCGGGGTATGTTCGGCTCGAAGGCAGACACCGAGGCTTGGCGACAGCAGAAGGCCGCCCAGAGGGCTGCTAAGCAGGCCGCCGGTTCGGCGCCTCAGCCACCAGTCCCGCAGCCGCCGCGCGGCGGAATGCCCAGTGCCCCGCCACCGTATCCGCCACCGCCGGGGGCCGATCCCCGGCTGACGTCATCCGCGCCACAAGGGGCGCCGCCCGGTCCACCCGCGATGCCGCCGCCAGGCGGGCCTGGCCCGCAGCAGGCCAGCGGTCCAGCGAGCAGCGCGAACTTCGGCGGGACGGTGGACTTTAGCCAATCGCCCAGGCAGGTCCCCGGCCACGTTCAAGGGACCACGCTGATCGGGACGCCAAGTGCAACGGATGGCGCGACCAAACGGCGGGTCGTGGTGCACCGCCGCACAGGCCGCCAGGCGATCATCGAGAAACCTGAGTTCGCATTGGGCCGCGATTCTAGATGATCTATTCCAAGGGGTGTTCGGCGTGACTTCGACGGGCGGGGGTGTCCAGTATCTGTGCTGTTCAAAGGCCACTTCCCCGACCGAAAAGGACAGGTTTCATGGACACCGATCTGGACACCCTCGCTGTAGCACTGTA